>JAYVCU010000058.1:0-12641 GCA_043749835.1 Hyphomicrobiales bacterium | reverse complement strand
GCAATAGATTTGGTAAGGCCGATAACAGCAGCTTTGGTTGCGCCATAAACAAAGCGGTTCGGCAAGCCCTTGATGGAAGAACACACCGAGGCCATGTTGATGATCGAGCCTTTGCCCTTGCCCAACATGCCGGGCAAAAATGCTTTGATCATGCGGAAATGCGCCTTCACATTTAAATTGAAAGAAAAATCCCAATCTTTATCATCTGTTTCTAAAACAGTGCCGCAGTGCACAAACCCAGAGCAGTTAAACAACACGTCAACAGCACCCACCTTGCTGGCCGCAGCAGCAATTGCTTCAGGCTGCAAGACATCCAAAACCATCGTGGATATATTGGGATGTTGCTTTGCTAACTCATCCAACAAATCGGCGCGTATGTCCGTGGCCCAAACCTGGGCCCCCTCGCGCACCATGGCCAAGGTTGAAGCTCGGCCAATGCCCTGTGCTGCTGACGTCACCAATATCGTTTTGCCTTTTAGTCGTTCGCTCATTGTGCTCTCCGTTTGCGCCACTAAAGCTGAAAACAACCCCGCCCGCAAACGGCGCTTCGATGGTTAACACGGCGTTAACGCTTGCACCCCCAAATGTCCGACGATTCGATATTGGATAAGATGCCTCGTGACGAACTGAAACAGCCGCTGCAAAGGCGGAGCCTGACCCAGCGCCTATGGCAACAACGGCCATCGGCGTTAGTAACAGCCTATGCCGCATTGCTGATCACATATGCTGGATGCGGTGTTTGGCTGGTCCATCAAAAATCACCTTACGCGGGTGAGCCCATTGTCACAGCGCAGGTGCCTGCGCTTGAAACAGTTAAAACTGCCAAATCTGCGGTGATCGCACCAGCCGCCGCCAATGATGCGCCGGATGTTGAAACCGCTTCAACCGATACTATTGATGTACCTGTGCCTGAAGCACGACTACAAAAAATCACCAAGCTTGATAGCCACGTCACCATCATCACTAATTCAAGGCCCAGCTTAGTCAAAGCCCCGGTTGAGGCGGTCAGCGAGAAAACCGAGCAGGGCTTCCTGCCGCGCATTTCATCCAGTGGCAAAAAACCGTCAGACGTTTATGCCAAGACCATTAGCTTTAATGTCATACATTCCGACTCACCAAAAATCGTGATCATCCTTGGCGGTATGGGGCTGAACGAAAAACTCACGCACAAGGCAATTGCCGAATTGCCAGCTGCTGTCACTTTCGCCTTTGCTCCTTATGGCAATAACCTACAAGCGCAGGTGGATAAGGCGCGCGATGAAGGACATGAGGTTTTCTTGCAGTTGCCGTTGGAGCCTGTGGGCTTTCCCGCCACTAATCCAGGCCCAAAAACGTTGATGGCCGATGTAGATGGTGCCACAAATCTTGATACGCTCTATTGGCACCTCAGCCGCTTTTCAGGTTATGCAGGCGTAATCAATTATATGGGCGGACGTTTTCTCGCAACGCCATCAGCTGTAAAATCATTGCTTGTTGAACTCAAAAGACGCGGCTTGAGTTTCATTGAAGACGGCTCGCTGCCCACATCCGCCACCGACCAGGTGTCCACTACACTGAATATGCCGGTGCGTCATGGCACAGTGCAGATTGATCAGAACCCAGATGCGGCTTCAATAACTGCAGCCCTGGAGAATCTTGAAAAACAAGCCAGCGGAGGCGGTATTGCCATTGGCACCGGTTCTGGTTTAGAAATCACCGTGCAAGCTGTGCATGATTGGGCCCGAGATGCCGCCAGCCGCGGCATTGAAATCATTCCAGCCACTGCCGCATTCAAAGGCAGAACCGGGTGATGATCCGACCAGATATCACCGCTTATCGCCCATGCGTTGGCATCATGCTGCTCAACGCCAATAATGAAGCGTGGATCGGTCGACGCTTTGAAAAGCAGAATGATGATGGTGTCGGCAAATGGTGGCAAATGCCCCAAGGCGGCATCGACGAAGGCGAAGACACGAAGGCCGCAGCATCGCGCGAACTTTATGAAGAAACCGGTATAACTCACGCCAGCGTAATCGAAGAGTCATCACGTTGGTACACTTACGATCTGCCAGATCATCTCATCGGCCAAAGTTGGGGTGGCAAATATCGCGGCCAAAAACAAAAATGGTTGGCCATGCGCTTTGAAGGCCAAGACGGTGAAATCCAACTCAAAGTGCCCGGCCACAAGCAAGAATTTGACGAATGGCGCTGGGCTAAGATGAGCCTCGTCCTAGACCTGATCATCCCCTTCAAACGCAGCGTGTATGAGGAACTGCTGAAAGATTTCGCACATTTGGGAATTTAAGATAAAATCAATTCACTCTCAATCAATTTACCTTATCACCGTCATTCCCGCGTACGCGGTAAAATGGATACACCGCTTTTGCGGAGTATGACGGACTAAATAGTAAGATTAAGCAGTAGTGTCCCGTTACCTTCTGCGCCGCTCATTACTCGGCGCAAGCCCAACCATCTCCTCACCCGAGAGCGCGCGTTGCACACGCCGCAAGATCACACCCTTGGCTTTTAAATCGGCAGCTTGATGTAAAGCCTCTTGCAAACCACGCACCACATCTTGATAGTCATTATCCCAATCAGGCATGGCCACCTGGGCATGATCAAGTCGCGGCGGCAACGCACCAGAACCCACTTCCACCAACTTGGCAACGGGGCCTGACAAGTCATAAGCCTCATCAAGTGCTGGGCGAATAATACGGTCTTCGGGAATAAGCTTCCCCTTGATCGCATCGGCCAAAGCCACTTGTCTGTCTTCCTCGCCATGAGTTAAAAAAAGGGTTCCCTGAATGGGCAAACGTTTTTCAATCCATGTCACAAGCTCTGGCCCATCCGCGTGGCCGGAATAATCTTCAATGCTGCGAATGGTGGCGGCAACGATTACATCCTCACCCATAATGCGCACGTGTTTAGCACCGCTCAACAGCTGTTGGCCCAGCGTGCCTGAACCCTGGTAACCCACCATCAACACTGTGGTCGATTTTTTCCACAAATTATTGCGCAAATGATGCCGAATGCGTCCTGCCTCGCACATACCCGAAGCAGAAATCACGATAAAAAAGCCTTTGAAAAGATTCAAGGCCTTCGAGTCCTCTACCGTTTCGGTGGTCTTCAACAAAGTCGAGTTAAACGCGCGCGCCAACTCATCGCCGTTATTCATTTCTCCAGCGTGTTTGCGAAAAACCGCAGTGGCCTTATTGGCAAGAGGTGAATCAATAAAAACATTGGCCTTCGGTGCGAGCCCGGCTTCCATGATGGTCACCATATCGGTCACCACCTCTTGCGTACGCTCAACAGCAAAAGACGGAATCAACAACACGCCGCCGCGTGCAGCAGCGTCTTTCAACTCCTGCGCCAAGATCTCCCGGCGCTTTTCCGGTGCGCGCTCAAAGCGATCCTTGCCGCCATAAGTGGATTCGCAAATTACATAATCCCAATTTGCTGGAGCTTTCGGACCATGTTCCAGTAACTTATAGTCAGGCCCAATATCGCCAGAAAATAAAACACGTAGTGGTTTCCCACCCACTTGCTCAATTTCAACTTCAATCGAAGCAGCGCCCAGCAAATGGCCAGCGTTCCAAAACCGCATACGCAATCCTGCAGCAGGCTCAAACCATTCCTGAAATTGATGTTGCACAAACTGTTCCAGCGCCGCCATAGCATCCAGTAAGGTATAAATAGGCTGAACCTCAGGAATACCTTTGCGCGCATTACGTTTATTTAACTGCAACACATCCATTTCCTGAATGTGCCCAGAGTCTGGCAACATGATCGCACAAAGATCAGCCGTGCCCGGCGTTGCATGAATTTTTTTCTTGAATCCCTGCTTGGTTAATTTCGGCACAACACCTGAGTGATCGATATGCGCATGGGTTAAGACCAAGGCATCAATTTCGTCAGGTCGAACTGGAAAGGCCCGGTGGTTCAAAGCCTCCATGCTTTTGGAACCTTGAAACATGCCGCAATCGATAAGGACCTTGGCAGTGTCAGTCTCAATCAAATAACATGAGCCGGTTACCGTGCGAGCCGCTCCGTAGAAATGCAGTTTAATGCTCATGGTGTTACGAGGCCCCGCGCTAACAACGCATCCCAAGCCTCTTGCGGCGTATCCGCAAAGGTAAAGAGATCGAGATCCCCCTGTTTGATCAATTTGCAATCCGCAAGATACTGAAAGTTCACCGTCTTGCGCCAAAATTTGGAATCAAAAAGCACCACGGGCAGGTTCTTTGTCATCTTGCCCGTCTGTCGCAGGGTTAACAGTTCAAATAATTCATCAAAAGTGCCGAAGCCGCCGGGGAAAACCACAAGTGCTGCTGCCCGCATCGCAAAATGCATTTTACGCATCGCGAAATAATGGAAGCGAAAAGTTAATTCCGGTGTAGAATAAGCGTTGGGTTCTTGTTCGAAAGTCAGCGTGATATTATAGCCAATCGATGGCGCATCAACATCATGAGCACCACGATTGGCCGCTTCCATGGTGCCTGGCCCCCCACCAGTAGCGATTACATTTTGCCGCGGCTTGTCAGAGCTTTCCTTGGCCCCTCCTTGCAACGAACAAATGCGTCCAAATTCACGCGCTGCTTCAAACCATCCCGAAGCATCACCCTCACGAATGCGTGCTGAGCCAAACACCACAACGGTTGATTCAATTTTCAGTGCGCGCAGGCACTCTTCAGCCTTCATGTATTCTAATTGAAAGCGAATGCCCCGCGTGGAATCACCCAGCAGAAAATCTGTGTCTAACGTGGCAAGGCGGTAAGCGGAATCACTCGTTTGTTCAAAATTCGATGGATGTTCCATCATGGCTTTTTTATTTTTCATAAAACCAGCCTACAGGTTTAACGCACACCACGCAACGCAAAGCCCAGATATTCAAACAAACCCGGGTGATACCAAACCTTCGACGCGCCAGCGATGGGTCGCGTTTTCAATGTGTCTGACTCAACATCGCGAACCGCTTTAACAATAAGATCAAGTGCCGCCGCCGTTTGCAAAAACGGATAGGTTACAAAGCAATCTTCTGCTTCTGGTGCAATGATGCCTTGTGCGATAATGTCGCCAGTGTCGATGCCTTCATCCACCAAATGCACCGTCACCCCGCACTGCGCCGGATCATTTTGAACCAAAGCCCAATAGGCACCATGCGCGCCACGGTAATGTGGCGTGATGCCTTGGTGCGTGTTGATCACTGTAGCGTTCAACTTTGCCAGCGTAGCGCGGTTCAAAATACGCGTACCATTTACCACAACAATCTCAGGCTTGAGCTTTTCAATCAAGGTGTGACAGTCTACGTCATTCACATTGCCGACATGATAAATGGCATCAGAAACAGGCGGAGTAGCTTCCAGTCCGTGTAAGCGACTGAGAAAATGAATGCGTCGGGCATAACGCCAACGCAGAACAGGCCGTATGAGTAGTGCAAAAAGAGTTTGACTGACAACGCGCCCGGTCCCAATTTTTTTTAAACGATTGGCCAGCAACGCCCGCCGCGACAGCGATTGCTCAATGATTGCTGGAAACTGGCCAAATTGGCCCACCAGTTCATTGTAAACAATCCACGTGGTTGCATTATCACCACCGAGAAGTAGGATTTTAAATTGCATTGCCAAATTTTAGCGTGGAATTACGAAGGATGCATGGAGCACGCACCTTTTCTAAATTGACGTTTAATAATCCGTTAAAGCCGTCCTTACGCGCTCACGTAACTCTGGCACGATGTCAGTCTCAAACCACGCATTTTTCTTCAACCATATATTATTGCGTGGAGAGGGATGCGGCAGAGGAACAACTTTGGGCCAATAGACTTTATAGTTTCGAATAGTTTCTGTGAGTGTTGATTTTTGACGGCCCGCCAAATGCCAATTAATTGCATATTGGCCGATGGCCAAGGTCAATTTAATATGTGGCATCATGGCCAATAAGGCCTTGCGCCAAGTGGCGGCGCATTCTGGTCTTGGCGGCAAATCTCCTGATGCACCGCGTCCTGGATAACACAAGCCTATCGGCAGAATAGCAAACTTGGTTGCGTCGTAAAATTCGTCACGCGCTATACCTAACCATAATCGCAGTCGGTCACCACTGGCATCATTGAACGGTATGCCTGTTTCGTGAACCCGTGTGCCCGGCGCCTGGCCGGCAATCAGAATGAGCGATTTTGGATCAACTTGAAAAACCGGTCGAGGTCCCAGGGGCAAATGGACTGCGCACAATGTGCAGGCCTGTACCTGATTGCAAAGTGCTATGTTTTCAGAGTTCACCCAACACACATTTTCTGGCCAGAGCTTTATATTGCTTTTCAGTGAAGGCAATGGGATTGCCGCCAGCAGAAGGGTCTTTCACCGCCATCTTCGCGATCTCATCAAGACGCTTCACATCAATGCCAATATCTGCAAGCTTATGGGGGATTCCAACTTGTTTTCGCAGCGCCAGAATCCATTTTAAGAATCCATCAAAGCCGCCCTTAATGCCCAGATAGGCTGCAGCTCGCGCAATGTCCTTCTCGATCTTCTTGCGATTAGCCTTCAAGACATAGGGCATCACAATGCCATTTAGCATCCCGTGATGCGCATCATAAAGCCCGCCGAAGGGATGCGATAAGGCGTGAACCGCCCCAAGCCCGCGCTGGAATGCCGTGGCACCCATGGTGGAAGCAACCAGCATATTGCCGCGCGCATCCAAATCCTTTGGCGTCTTCACAGCTTTGGCTAGATTGTCTTTGACCAACAACATGCCTTCAAGCGCTATACCCTTCGCCATGGGATGATAGAAAGGCGCGCAGTAAGCTTCAATGCAATGCGCCAGCGCGTCCATACCAGTGGCTGCCGTAAGTTTTGCCGGAAGGCCAACGGTGAGTTCCGGATCAAGAATAACGACCTTGGGCATAATCGCGGGATGGAAAATAATTTTCTTTACGTGTGTCACAGGATGCGTCACCACCCCCGCGCGGCCGACTTCTGAACCCGTACCCGCAGTAGTTGGAACTGCAATCACCGGCGAAATCTCGGTGGCATCAGCGCGCATCCACCAATCATCAATATCTTCAAGATCAAATACAGACAGTGATTGTGCGTGCATCAACGCAACCATTTTGCCAATGTCCAGGCCAGAGCCGCCACCAAAAGCAATAACGCCATCATGCATGCCAGCCTTATAGGCCTTCACACCCGCGGTAACATTGGCTTCAACCGGATTGGGCCGCACGTCTGAAAACACCTGAACAGGCAAATCCGCCGCCTTCAAATCGTTCACTATGGCGGCAACCATCGCTGTTGCGGCAAGGAACGGATCCGTCACCAGCAATGGCCTGCGGATTCCCAGCATCTTGCAGTGCTCAGCCAATTCTTTAATGCGCCCAGCGCCAAACTTCACCGCAGTCGGGTAGTTGAAATTACGATGTGGCAGTGTCATTCGCTTTTCCCCGATCAATATCGCTCAAATCCGCGTTTCAATTCTAAATCCGTGATGCGCCGATCAAATTCGAACTGTTCCCATTTTGCTGTGTGCACATAATGATCAACAACGTCATCCCCCATGGCCCCGCGCAGGAATTTAGATTCGTCCAGAAGCGCAGTGGCATCACGCAACGTTTTGGGAATATCACGTAGTTTGCGCGACGCGTCATAAACATCACCCGAAGAAACGGCCTCAAGCTCCATCTTCTTCTCAATGCCGTCCAAGCCAGCTGCGATGAGTGCTGCAAAAGCCAGATATGGATTAAGGTCAGCTCCGCCCACGCGGCATTCTACGCGGATTGCCTTGCTGTCCGCTCCGCATATGCGGAAGCCCGCTGTGCGATTATCAAAACTCCACACCGCTCTGGTGGGTGCGAAAGTGCCAACCATGAAACGCTTATAAGAGTTAATATAGGGAGCGAGGAAATAAGTGATCTCGCCAGCATGGGCAAGTTGGCCGGCCAGATAATGCTTCATCATGGCGCTCATGCCATGATCTGCAGCCTTGTCATTAAAATGAGAGGTCTTGCCATCAAGTGACCACAGCGATTGATGAATATGTGACGAGCTTCCCGCCAATCCATAATCCCACTTCGCCATAAAGGTCACAGCCTTGCCCACCGAATGCGCAATTTCTTTTGCACCATTCTTGATGATCACATGCGCATCCGCCATGCGCAGCGCCTCATCATATTTTACATTGATTTCTTCTTGCCCCGGACCCCATTCGCCCTTGGAATTTTCAACGATGATGCCAGCGCCTGCCAGCCCATTACGCAGAGCGCGCATATAGGGCTCGTCACGGGTTGTGTGCATGATGGAATAATCTTCAATATCATAGTTGGACGTTTTTAAACCGCGCCGCCCCTTGGCATGAATCTGCTCGTAGCTTTCATCAAACAGGAAGAATTCAAGTTCCGAGGCCATATAAGCCTTCATCTTCATGGCTTCGAGCCGTGCCAATTGCTTCTTCAAAATGCCTCGCGGGCTATGCGGCACGGGCTCATGAGTCTGGTGATCAAGTAAATCACACAACACCAAAGCGGTACCCGGCACCCAAGGCGTTTTGCGCAAGGTGCTCATGTCGGGCTTCAAAACAAAATCGCCGTAACCTTTTTCCCAGGAGATGGCCTTATAGCCAGGCACAGGTTCCATCTCGATATCCACACCCAGAAGATAATTGCAGGCATGGGTTTCTTCATAAGCGCCATCCATAAAAAACTGCGCATGAAAGCGCTTGCCCATCAAGCGGCCCTGCAGATCCGCAAAAGCCACAACAACTGTGTCAATCGTCCCCGCGTTAACTTCGGATTTCAAGTCTTCCAGCGTCAGCATTCCATGGTTCATTTCTTATCTCCCAGCTTGCCAGCTGCTTGTATCAGTGGAACTGACAGGCGCTGCGCCCATTGTTGTTGCTTGCGTTCAGTTTCGATGAGGTCGTTGCAAATTTCAATCATCAGGTGTTGTAAACCACGCGGCGCACCATGCAAGTTCATCAGGTGCATCACACCATCTTTTGGGCCATAGGGTTCATTGAGCTGGGTTTGCAAATCTGGGAAAACTTTTACCAGAGCATGTGCCAGTGTAGCATCGCGGTCAAACAGCAAACCCAAATCTACCGCGCGGCGTTTGCCGTTATAAACCCGCGTAAAAGAATGGATCGAGACCAGTGCCGTCGGCTTGCCCGCAGCAGCGCGACCATCCAGGTGATGTTCCAAAGAATGATGAAACGGCCGACCCACTTGAATAATGCGCCAAAGCCTTTCGTCAACCGAGATATTCATATTGCCGGGGATTTGAAACATTTCACTTACAACTGGAATTGCGCCAGCCGATTCGGGCGAACGATTACAATCATAAATCAGCCGAGAGTAACGTTGCAAAATCAGCGGTGCATCAAGCAGCAGCGACAGAATGCGCGCCACCGCGGCAGCCCCCAGATCACAGGCGATGTGGCGCTGAAGCTCAGCCTTGTCCAAACCCAACCGGTTAAGATGCGGTGGCACGTGATTGGAAGCATGTTCGCAGACCAAAACAATCGGCGAGGCCCCTGCCTCATTCACCCATTCAAACGCTAACTCGCCCTTCGGCACTATTTCCATTGCAGTTCCTTTTTGACCCATCATCTCAAACTGAGCAAGGCTTGCCAAGCACTTCGATGTGCTGCCGTTCACGCCGCACCAAACGTCGCATTTCATTCTCGTCGCCAGAGCCGGTTCAGCGAAAACCACTCATCATGACTAAAACCTATGATTTCATCATCGTCGGCTCGGGCTCGGCCGGCTCCGTGCTGGCCGATAGACTTTCGGCTGATGCCAAGCACAGCGTGTTGGTTTTGGAATACGGCGGCACCGATCGCGGGCCGCTGATCCAGATGCCTTCAGCCCTTTCATATCCAATGAACATGGATCACTACAACTGGGGCTTTCAAACGGAGCCGGAGCCTAATCTTAACAATCGCCGCCTCGTCACACCACGCGGCAAAGTGATGGGCGGTTCGTCGTCCATTAATGGCATGGTCTATGTGCGCGGTCACGCCAAAGATTTTGACGCTTGGGCCGAGATGGGGGCTCAAGGCTGGTCTTTTGCTGATGTGCTGCCCTATTTCAAACGCCAGGAAAATGTTGAAGAAGATGAGCCAAATTGGCGCGGCCATCACGGCCCGCTTTATGTAAAAAAAGGCTTGCGCAAAAACCCGCTTTATCAAGCCTTCATCGACGCTGGGCAACAGGCAGGCTATCCCGTCAGCCAAGATTACAACGGCCACCAGCAAGAAGGTTTTGCTGCCATGGAAATGACAGTGCACAATGGTTTGCGCTGGTCTGCCGCCAATGCCTATCTCTGGCCCACAATTCGCAAGGGCCGCATTGATATGCAAACGCGCTGCATGGCCCAGCGTATTCTGCTGCAGGGCAAGAAGGCTGTCGGTGTGGAATATGTGCAAGGTGGTGAAGTCAAACAGGCCTTTGCAAGGCGCGATGTGATCATCTCGGCTTCCACCATTAACTCACCCGCAATTTTGCAACGCTCTGGCATCGGCGCGCCCGAAACCTTGAAAGCCGCAGGTGTGGATGTGGTTGAAGCCCTGCCTGGCGTGGGAGGCAATCTGCAAGATCATCTCGAAGTATACTTTCAACTGCGCTGTCTCCAACCCATAACGCTAAATGCTCAGCTGGGCAATTTCAGCAAAGCCAAAATTGGATTGGAATGGCTGCTCTTTGGCACGGGCCTTGGTGCCACCAATCATTTCGAATCCTGCGGCTTTATCCGCAGCCGCGCCGGCATCGAATACCCCGACATTCAATATCATTTCCTGCCCGCCGCCATGCGCTATGACGGCAAAGCTGCTTTTCAAGGCCACGGGATACAACTTCACGTCGGCCCCATGCGCTCAAAATCGCGTGGACACGTGCGGATTAAATCGGTGAACGCGAACGAAGCGCCGACCATCCTTTTCAACTACATGTCGCACCCTGATGATTGGAAAGAATTCCGCGCCTGTATCCGCCTCACGCGTGAACTCTTCATGCAAGATGCCATGAAGCCTTATGCCGGTGATGAGATTCAGCCTGGAGAAGCCGTGCAAACGGACGCACAGATCGATGCCTTTATCAGAGAGCATGGCGAAAGCGCGTACCACCCCTGCGGCACCTGCAGAATGGGATCCGTAAAAGACAGGATGGCCGTGGTTGATCCCGAGTGCCGCGTCATCGGCATGCAAAACCTGCGCGTCGTAGATTCGTCCATCATGCCGCAAGTCACCAACGGAAATTTGAACGCGCCGACCATCATGATTGGCGAAAAAGCAGCGGATCACATTCTGGGCAAACAACCATTGGCACCATCGAATTTGGAACCATGGATCAATCCAAATTGGAAGACGAAGCAGCGGTAAGGGGTAATAATCAAAGACAGCACAACTGACGTTGCTGATAAAAATCGTAACGCGTCAAATTATGTTGCATCCGACCTCTTGACCAGCCTTTGGTCAACGCTTCATGACGCAGCTTGGAGTAAATATGTGGCAATGACCCTAATGAATGTAATTCATTAAGGAGGTTTTTAGGCTTCGAGACAATTTAAAAACACTCAGGCTATTGCCCCTCACACCGGTTTCCTTATCTTATAAATCCCTACATCAATAATCCCCTCGGCAAAGCCCGCCTCGCAATAACACAGATACAGCGTCCATAGCCGCTTAAACCGTTCATCAAAACCCAGCGGCTCAATCTTGGGCCAGGCGGCCTCAAACCGCGCGCGCCACTGCCGCAGTGTTTCAGCGTAACTCAAGCCAAAGCACTCAATCTTTTCCAGCAGCAGTCCCGCCGTCTGCACTTGCTCACGTATGATGTCCTTGGTCAGCAGCATGCCGCCTGGGAAAACATAGCGCTGAATGAAATCTACACCCGAACGATACGACGCATAATTATCTTCCAAAATCGTAATGCCCTGAATGGCTGCGGCCCCACCCGGCTTGAGGCGATTGAACAGCATTTTGAAATACGTCGGCCAATGCGCTTCTCCAACAGCTTCGATCATTTCAATGGAAGCTACGGCGTCAAACACTCCTTTGGTGTCGCGGTAATCTTCAATCACCAACTCAGCGCGGCCATCCAACTTCTCACGTTTCATCCGCTCTTGCGCAAAAGCCAGCTGCTCTCGTGATAGCGTAATCCCGCGCAAACTGGCCCCCGCTTTGGCCGCCGTCTCGGCAAAGCCGCCCCAGCCGCAACCAATTTCCAATACGCGGGAGCCATTCTTCACTTCCGCAGCTTCCATCACCATTTGGTATTTCACCTTCTGTGACGCCTCAAGACTATTCAATTTACCGTCAAACACGGCCGAAGAATAACTCATCGTGCCATCCAGCCAGAGCGAATAAAACGCATTTCCCAGATCATAATGCGCGGCAATATTGTCTGCCGATCCGCTGCGGCTGTTATCACGCAGCTTGTGCCACAATTTATCAAACACCGATGAATTAAATAGTCCGGCGGCAGCATCCATTCCACTGCGGTTTTGCAAATAAAAACGAAAAAAGGCTGTGGGATTCTGGCTTACAATATCGCCCGCCAAATAGCGTTCAAAAAAACCCAGCTGGGCGCGCCGAAAGCCCGCCCAAAGAACCTTGAAATTACACAACGTCAAATCAGCGTGCTCGCCAGGCAAAGCACCACCCAGCGTTACCACTCGCCC
>JAYVCU010000057.1:0-3318 GCA_043749835.1 Hyphomicrobiales bacterium | reverse complement strand
TACCGAAATAACCCAGCATCACCACGAAGCCCGCCATGACTTTTAACATCATGTGGCCGGCCATCATATTGGCGAACAACCGAATGGAGAGCGACATGGGGCGAATGAAGTAAGATACAATTTCAATCAGCACCACCAGCGGCAATAATAATACGGGAACGCCAGACGGCATGAAGAGTTTCAAGTAGCCAAAGCCGTTGCGGACAAAACCGATGATCGTGGCGCCGATAAAAACGGTGAGCGCCAAAGCCAGTGTGATGACGATGTGGCTGGTGACGGTGAAGGAATAAGGGATTAGGCCCAGTACATTACAAAACAGAATAAAAAGAAAAAGTGTTAATACAAATGGAAAATATGTCTTGGCATTTTCGTGCAAGACTTCACTGGTCATATTATCAACAACGCTGTAAAGATTTTCAGCCGCTGACTGCAGGCGGTTGGGCACAAGTTTGGTTGGGGCAAGTAAAAACAACAGTGTCACGCAAGCAACCGCGATCAAAGCCCATAGAGCCGAATTTGTGAACGAGAATGCACCCAAATCAATATACTTATCAATATTGAACTGATGAATCGGATCGATGATCGGTTCTTCTATACCGGTCGCTTCAATAACTGTTGCCACGCTTAATCCTCATCATCGTCTTTGACTGAAGGTGCCACTGGCATGCCCTCACCCATCACTTCTTTAGCTTGTTTTGAATTTGACAAGCGCAACACATTCACTACACCCGCCGCCAATCCCACCGGCATCAGGCCAAGCATGATCCAGGGGGCTGTGCCCAAATAGCGGTCAATAAAATAACCCCCAACCATACAAACGGCCAGCCCGACGAATAGCTCGGTCACGGCCCGCATTGCCAAACCTGCCGCAGACCCTTCGGTTGCATCAGTTTTGGCTGAATTTGATTGCGACGCCACTGAATCGTCCAGTCGCTTTTCGAAGTCCTGGATCCGCGCGTCAACTGGCTTTTGGCCGGGTTTTTTCATGGTCGGTTCCAAAACGACGAGCAGCGCCGAGCCATTTCGCCGCCTGTTTCAAATTCGGGCGCACCATAGTTTCGCACTTGCACAGTGTCAAGGTTTTGAAATACAATCTAACTAATTGATATCAATCACATTTATAAAAGACCTAAACCCTGCGGCGAAAAGTCCGCCGAATCTGTGTAAGGGCCGGAATTACAATAGTCCGCGCTTTACAAAATCTGACCGCAAAGCTTCTGGCGACGTGAAATGGTGGCCTGTCATGCCCACAGCTTCAGCGCCGTTGATGTTCTTCATGCTATCATCGATGAAAATACAATCGGCGAGACTGATATTGTTGCGCTTGGCGAGGAGGTGAAAAATTTCCGGCGCGGGCTTCAGCATTTTTTCATCACCGGAAACCACAATATCACGGAACAAGGTCAGAAATGGGAAGCGGTTACGTATGGCGCGGAATGTGTCGCCATTCCAATTGGTGATGGCATAAAGTGGCGTGCCCTTTGTGTTGAGTTCCTCAAAAATATTAACCGAACCCATAATGGCACCTGGTACCATTTCCGTCCAACGATCGCGGTACATGGCAATCTCTGCTGCGTGATCGGGGTGACGCGCGGTAGCTTCAATCACCGCGTCATCAAAGGAACGGCCCTTGTCTTGCTCAAGGTTCCAATCCGGATGGCAGACGTTTGTGAGAAACCACTCCATCTGCGCTTCGTCTTTGAAAACTTTCCGGTACAGATGGCGCGGATCCCATTCGATAAGAACCGCGCCAAGATCGAAAACAACGTTCATTTGGAAAGGTCCCCTTAACTCTTCGTCGCTCAAATATGTCGAAATATTATCATAATCAGGCTGATGAAAATGGCCAAAAAACATAACCAATTAAACCCAAGAAAAAAAGACTGTACTTAACTTGCCCGCTTATCGATCTGCTAGGCTCCCACCAGCGCCAATAGTTCATCTCACTTTGATTTGGAACAAATTGGCGCGTGTAAGGAAATAATGATAAAAATACTTTCCCCGTTTGTACGCCAAATAAGTGACGTAGAATAGCGAAGCACACGCCTATTACAAAGTCTCCCATAGCTAGAACTAGCTTGCCTCTGCCAATTGTTCGGCCTCTTCAAGATTGACTGACACCAGCTGCGACACGCCGCGCTCCATCATGGTAACGCCGAAAAGGCGGTGCATGCGCGCCATGGTCAGCGGATGATGGGTGATGATGAGGAAGCGCGTATCGGTGCGCTCCATCATCGCATCAAGCAAGTTGCAGAAGCGTTCGACATTGTGATCATCCAATGGGGCATCGACTTCGTCCAACACGCAGATGGGCGAAGGGTTGGTGAGGAACACGGCGAAAATCAGCGACATGGCGGTGAGGGTTTGTTCGCCACCAGAAAGAAGCGACATTGTGGTAGGCCTTTTACCGGGGGGGTTGGCCACGATTTCGAGGCCAGCTTCCAGCGGATCATCAGACTCGATAAGTTGCAGCTCCGCCTTACCGCCATCAAACAGTGTGGTGAAGAGTTCACCGAATTTTTGGTTTACGGTTTCGAATGCATCCAGCAGGCGCTGGCGGCCTTCCTTGTTAAGCGAGCCAATGCCGCCGCGCAGTTTGGCAATGGCTTGCACCAATTCATCCTTTTCGGATTTCATTTTGGTGACTTGTTCATCTACCGCTTGGGCTTCTTCATCAGCGCGCAGGTTCACGGCACCCAAGCGCTCACGATCTTCACGCAACGACAAGAGCTTCTTTTCAATATCTTCTGCGGCAGGAAGTTTGCCATCTTCCAAGTCTGCACGCGAAAGAATTTCATGGGGCTCACACTGCATGGTCTCGCTGATGCGGGCGACGGCATGATGGTGACGTGCAGCAGAAGCTTCGAGCACGGCACCAAGCCTTGCATAGGTTTCACGCGATGAGGCGGCTTGTTCTTGGGCAGCGCGAAGTGCCTGATCGGCTTCACGCACCGCGTTTTCGGCGGTGGCTAATTTATCGGCAGCTGATTTACGTTCGCCTTCTGCCTCGGCCATTGCGCGGAGGAGCTTCATGCGCCGATCAACCAGTTGCTGCGGCATGGACTGCATTTCAACAGTTGCAGCTTCGGTTTCATTGAGGCGTTGGTTAAGCTGGGCCACTTGCTCGGATGCGCGGGTAAAGCGGGTGTGCCATTGCTGGCGTTCCACTTCGATTGCCTTCAGTCGGTCCGCCCGCTGCTTTGCTTCACGCTCTAAGCTGTCATGTGTGGCGCGGGCTTCAGCATAAAGTCCGCGCTCTCCATTCAGCGCGTCACGCAGGTGCTGTGTATCCAAGAGATGGCCGTCGGTGGCGGGCAG
>JAYVCU010000056.1:0-5542 GCA_043749835.1 Hyphomicrobiales bacterium | reverse complement strand
TTGCCTGCATCATCCACTGTATTGTTGCCAGATGCCTTCGGGGTAACCAGCGATGCTGTAAAGGCTGAATACCAGAAGATTTGTTGCGCAACGTTGCCTGTGGCCAGCGATGGCAGTGACTGGTAGAAGTCCAAATCAGCCGCACCTGGAGGGGCATATTTGCGCAACCATTCGTCCCATTTGGCAACAGCATAAACTGCTGCAGGGCTGTTGGCACCGCCGCCGCGGGTTACTGATGCGCCAACTGGGTTGCACGAATCCTTTTCCATGCGAATGCCCCATTCATCAACAGGACGACCATTTGGAATGCCAGGATCAGCTTCGCCGGCCATTGAAAGCCAAGCATCCGTCATGCGCCAACCAAGGTCCGGTGCGCGCTTGCCGTAATCCATGTGACCATAGATTGGTTTGCCGTCAATTTGCTTGATGTCTTCGGTGAAGAACTTGGCAATATCTTCATAGGCAGACCAATTTACGGGCACGCCCAAATCATAGCCATATTTCGCTTTGAATTTTTCTTTAATTTCTGGACGCGCAAACCAATCTGCACGGAACCAATAGAGGTTCGCAAATTGTTGGTCTGGCAATTGCCATAGCTTGCCATCGGGGCCGGTGGTGAAAGGCAGGCCCATATAATCTTTGAGATCAATACCTGGGTTTGTTACATCCTTACCTTCACCTGCCATATAATCCGTCAGGTTAATTGCAGCTTGCAAGCGCGCATGCGTGCCAATGAAGTCTGAGTCATTTATGTAAGCATCATATATGTTACGATTGGTCTGCATCTGGGTTTGAATGGCTTGCACCACATCGCCTTCGCCCATGTATTGATGGGTAATCTTGATGCCTGTGATGTCAGCGAAGGCCTTCGTGAGAACCTTGCTTTCGTATTCATGTGTCGGAATGTCTTCCGAAACGATGTTGATTTCCATACCCTTGAATGGTTCAGCAGCTTTCGCAAACCATTGCATTTCTTTCAGCTGATCTTCTTTCGACAGGGCCGATATTGTGAACTCGCTGTCAATCCATTTCTTTGCTGCGGCATCATCCGCATAGCTCGGGCTGGCTAGCATAAACAATGCAGCGGCAGCCGTTGCTAAAAGCTTCATTCTCATTGGGGATCCTCCATTACGTTATTCTTACACTCTTGTTTCAGAGCTGACTGTAGTATCAAACGAAAAAAAACGAACGTCAATAGGTAAAATATCGAAAGCATTTTGCGTTGCAACGAAGATTATTACGCTGCAGTGTTGCGTAATACGAAAAAAAGTGAAACTATGTCGGATCTGTAGTGAGATTTGATTGTACGCGCTGCAAACGACCTGAAAGCCTTTTCGTTAATGAAAAAATTGAATGATTTGAGATGCTTGTTCTAACGCCCCGCCAACTGCAAATTCTCGCCACTGCTCGCGAATCCGGCAATGTGATGGTGGATGATTTAGCGCTTCGATTTGATGTGACGCCGCAGACAATTCGAAAAGATTTGAACGAGTTGTGCAACAATCGGTTGCTGGCGCGCACCCACGGTGGTGCCATGCTGTCATCGGGCGTGCGCAACATGACTTATGATTCGCGCCGACAAATTGCGGCGAGCGAAAAACAGAGCATCGGCCAACACGCTGCAAAACTTATTCCACATAATTGCTCACTGTTCATCAACATTGGAACCACCACCGAAGAAGTGGCGCGGGCATTGATTCATCATGAGGGCCTTCTGGTGATCACCAACAACATTCACGTTGCAACAATTCTGATGGCCTATCCGAACATTGAAGTGATGATTGTGGGCGGTATGGTGCGCCGAACTGATGGTGGCGTGATTGGCGAACAAGCGATCGACATGATTGCGCAGTTTAAAGTTGATCATGCTGTCATGGGAGTTTCTGCCATTGATGACGATGGCGCACTTCTTGATTTTGATTACCGTGAAGTGCGTGCCGCCCAGGCGATCATGCAAAATTCACGCAATGTGATTTTGGTTTCAGACGGCATGAAGTTTTCGCGCTCTGCCCCGGTTCGCATTGGACATATTTCACAAGTGGATGTTTTTGTAACTGATACGCAGCCGCCTGATTCAATTGTTGAGCTGTGCAAACATAAGGGGGTTCAGATCGACATTGTAGGTGCGCAGATTGATATCAATGTTGAACCGTTGTTAGCATCGTGATCTATGATCTGATCATTATCGGCGGCGGCATTAATGGGTGCAGCATCGCGCGCGACGCAGCTGGACGGGGAATCAGCGTTTTCCTGGCAGAGATGAATGATCTTGGCTCGGGCACGTCCTCGGCTTCTACGAAATTGATTCACGGTGGCTTGCGTTATCTTGAACAATATGAATTTCGCTTGGTGCATGAGGCTTTGATAGAGCGCGAAGTGTTGCTCAAATCCGCACCTCATATTATTTGGCCACTGCGTTTTGTGCTGCCGCATCACCACGGATTACGCCCGCGTTGGCTGATCAGGCTGGGCCTTTTTCTGTATGACCATTTGGGTGGCCGAAAGATTTTGCCTGCAACGCGCAGTATTGATCTGAGAACTGATGTAACGGGTAAGCCGTTGAAAGAAGAATACACCAAAGCCTTTGAGTATTCGGATTGTTGGGTCGAAGATTCGCGCTTTGTGGTGTTGAATGCGCGCGATGCAGCAATTAAGGGTGCCGTTATCCGTACACGGACTAAAGTTGTATCAGCGCGCCGGATGAATGGCGCATGGAGTATCGACATTGCTGGCGCTGATGGCAAAGTTGAAACAATTTACGCGCGGGTCATTATCAATGCAGCTGGGCCGTGGGTTAGCGACGTTTTAAGCAGTGTCATCGGTCGTAACAACCCTGACAAAATTCGTATGGTGAAGGGTAGCCACCTTGTGGTCGATAAACTTTATGACCATGATCGCTGCTACATTTTCCAAAATACCGATGGGCGGATCTGTTTCGCTATCCCTTATGAAACCAATTTTACGCTGATTGGAACCACAGACGAAGATTATAGGGGTGATCCGGGTAAGCCGACAATCACCGAGGAAGAAACGGACTATTTGTTAGGTGCGGTTAGCGCGTATTTCAAAAGACCTGTTACGCGCCGTATGTTAAGGTGGAGCTATTCCGGCATTCGCCCGCTTTATGATGATGGTGCAAGCAAGGCGCAGGAAGCCACGCGCGATTATGTTTTAAAACTGGATCACCCTGATGGCCAGGCGCCATTGCTTTCCGTGTTTGGTGGCAAGATCACCACTTCTCGCAAGCTTGCTGAACACGCACTGGAAAAACTGGCCGCATTTTTTCCAAACGCTGCGGCCCCGTGGAACCACAATGCCTCATTGCCAGGTGGTGATATTGCTGTGGGCAACGTTGCAAAGTTTATTGAAGATAAGCAGAAGGCTTATTCATTTCTCAAGCCAGCGAATGTGACGCGACTTTTTAAGGCCTATGGCACCGAGATCGACACGTTATTGCAAGGGGCTCGTTTTGCATCTGATCTCGGGAAATTTTTTGGTTCAGTCAGCGAACGCGAAGTTGATTATCTGCGTGCCAACGAATGGGTGATTACGGCAGATGATATTTTGTGGCGGCGCTCTAAACTGGGGCTTCACATGAGCCTTGACGAGCAGAATGCATTGCGCGTGTACATGGGCGAAGACATTCCGCAAAAGCTTGTTAAATTGAAGAAAGTTTGATCGGGCAACCGCATGACGACACATGTTCAAAGCATCGGACTGCTCGCTCCAGCAACTGTGCTTCTTGTCGCGACGGGCCTCTTACCATTGTGTTTGGTGCTTTATTATTCATTGAATGAAAGTTTCGGAAGCAATTTCATGTTTGTCGGGGGCACATGGTATTTAAAAATGCTTTCATCACCTGAATTTCTTTTCAATGTGCTGCGCAGTTTTGCATTTTCATTTCTTGTGCTGAGTATTGAACTTTCGCTGGGCCTTTTCATCGCACTCAGGTTGCCGCGCGAAGGCAAACTCGCATCTGTTCTGATGGTATTGATAGTGTTGCCATTGCTCACCCCGAATCTCGTGGTCGGTTATCTTTTTAAGGCCTTGTCGCTTCCCCACGTGGGGCTTTTGACATGGCTATTTTCATGGCTTGGATTGGATTTGGATCTCAAAAGCCCATACGCTGCGTGGATTATCTTAATCCTGATGGATGTGTGGCATTGGACTAGCCTGGTGGTGCTGTTTACTTATGCGGGGCTTAAAGCCATTCCTGAAGAATACTACCGCGCGGCCCAAATTGATGCGGCAAGTGGGTGGGGCACTTTCAGGTATGTTCAACTGCCACGCCTGAAAGTAATGCTGGGCATTGCGGCTATCCTGCGCTTCATGGATAGTTTTATGATTTATTCAGAGCCAGCAGTGCTCACCCATGGCGGACCTAAAACTTCAACGGCCTTTGTTGCCAGCGCGTTTTTTCAAACCAAGAAATCACAGTTTGAATTGGGCTATGGATCAGCCGTCAGCATATTTTGTTTTATTGTAGTTGTCATTGTTTCACTTAGTCTTTTTAGGTTGACGATGAGGCAGCACGCCAGCCAATGAACCGTTCACAATGGCCAATTGTTCCACTTGTGTACGTCTGCTTTTTGCTGATTCCCCTGTATTGGCTGGTAACGTTATCATTCAAATTGGAGCCTGAAATTTTGCAGCGCTTCACCTTTTGGCCCAGGTCACCAACCCTGGCTAACTTTCAAGTTATTTTCGGTGGGCGTGATTGGTCAATGGGCTATGTGCACGCGGTCATCTATGTTGTCATGAATGTGATGATTTCGGTGGCTGTGGCTATTCCTGCGGCCTATGCATTCTCGCGCGGTGATTTCTCCCTCAAAAAGCCGCTGTTCTTTTCGTTTTTGTTGTTTCGGCTGATTGCGCCGGTCATTCTTGTCGTTCCCTTCACCGAGATATTTTACGATATCGGGCTTTTTGATACGCATATTGGTGTTGCCTTAGCGCATTGTTTCTTCAACGTGCCTGTCGCGGTTTGGATTTTGGATGGCGCTATTTCCGCTGTGCCGCGCGAAGTGGATGAAAGTGCGTTTGTCGACGGCCATTCGCTGATTAGTTTTTTTAGGCGTATTCTCATCCCAACAATTTCACCGAGCATTGCCGTTGCCGCCTTCTGTTGCTTCATGTTTTCATGGGTTGAATATGTGCTTTCTGGCGCTTTGACGGCAGTTCAGGCAAAGCCGATCAGCGGCCTCATGTCGCGTGCGGGCGATATTGGCGGCGTTGAATATGGATTGTTGGCCGCTGTCAGCGTCCTCGGCTTCCTTCCGGGTCTTATGTGCATGCTGGCCATCCGGCGCTACCTCACGCAAGGTTTCTCCTTGGGCCGCGGAGCCTAAAGAACAGCGGACCTTAAGGGCTAAACCAGTCCGCCGCCAACGGCCACAGATGCGGGACGCGAGTTAGACACCTTAGCACGGTAGCCTGAGGCGCGGTAAGCAGCCACAGGGTCTATTGCTCCGCCTTTTTGTAAACGCGCCGTGGCGAGGATGGGTTCAACGTCGGTGCGGAAGGCTTGCTTTAACGTTTGCGT
>JAYVCU010000055.1:0-8325 GCA_043749835.1 Hyphomicrobiales bacterium | reverse complement strand
CAGTCTCGCCACATCTTCGCCTTTAATCCCGGCGAGTCTCCCTTTTGACGGCGACATGATCATCTGAACCGCCGCAAACTGCGCCAAAAGCTGTTGTCTTGTGGGGTGGATTGCCGCACCTGAAGAGAGGGAATCAACTCATGACCATGCCGCAACGCCATTGGTGGCACGAATTAAACACCTGGGAGCCGGAAGCCGCACTTGCCTTTTACGGTCGCACGTTAGGATGGGAGTTTGAACCAACCCCCCTGCCCGGTGGTGCAGCTTATTGGATTGCCAGAAAAGATGGTCGGCCTGTGGGCGGCGTGTTCGAACTCACAGCCCCTGACTATGACGGCATCCCCTCGCATTGGATGACGTATTTGTCGGTAAAAGACATCAACAAAGCGGGTGCCAATACCTCTATTGCGGGGGGCGAAATCATGCGCGAACCGGTGGATATTCCGGGTGTCGGAAAGCTGGCTGTCGTGACAGATGCAACGGGCGCGATGATAGGATTGATCGAGCCCCATCAAGATCACGCACTGGCTATGACGCACTAGGTTGATTTGAAACACGTAACGGCGAATTGGGAGATTTCCAGTTCGCCGCAACAGTGTTCAACGGTCGTCTCATCTTGAGTTTCGATTTATTATCAAGTAGAATTTCACAATGAGTTTGCATTACTTTAGCAGATTGATTGCCGCACTGTGGTCCGCCTAACACGGAAGCTGCCTACTCTACTCCTGTCTGATTTTTGTCGTGGAAAGCAATGACTCGCAGACCAAACCCGAAATGCAAGTTGCGTTTTTTGCAGTTCCAGCTCATCGGCTGTTAGAATATAAGGCTAAGCCGATTTCAACCCAATTTAGTTTTGCGATTGAGTTATTTTTTTAAATCATCCGGACGTGTGTTCAAACGATAAACACTCAATCTCATCGGAGACTGTCAATGAATTACATTTCACGTTTTGCACTCGCTTGTTTGATTGGCGCTTCAGTAGTGCCCGGTTTCGCATCAGCAGAGTCACTCAGCGAGCTCGCTCAGAGAACTCACTTTCACGGAATAGCCTTTGCACGACCGGGAACCACAGAACTTCTGTTAGCAACCCATCACGGACTTTTCGCTGTCGGAAAAGATGGTAACGTTAAGCAGGCTTCCAGCGTACAGGATTATATGGGCTTTTCAGCAAGCCCAACCGATCCGCTCACTTACTTCGCCAGCGGCCACCCTCAAACCGGCGGCAATTCTGGCTTTTTAAAATCCGTAGATGGCGGTGCCAACTGGAGCAAAATTTCCGATGGACTCAATGGGCCAGTGGATTTTCACCAAATGGATGTCAGCCTTGCTGACCCGCACACCATCTATGGGGGTTATCGCCAGCTTCAGGTAAGCCATAATGACGGCAAGACATGGGCAAAAGCAGGCCCATTGCCGGACCAGCTTATTGCCATTGCAGCCTCAAGCCGATCAGTTGACCGTGTTTATGCTGCGACGAAAGCCGGTTTGCTAATAAGCGATGATGGTGGCGGCAGCTGGACGCCGCTGGCTTTTGCTGGTGAAGCTGTCAGCATGGTGCGCACAGGTCCTAAGGGTGAGATTTACACGTTTGTGCTTGGTAAGGGATTGCTGCGGGGCGGCGAGCAAGATCCAGCAACCTGGAAGCCGCTGTCCAACAATTTCGGCGAAGCAATTCCTCTCCATATGGCAATCAACAGCGCCGATGAATCTTGGCTGGCTTTGACCACGCAGGATAACGCCGTACTCGAAAGCCACGATGGCGGCTCGTCCTGGCAGCCTTTTGGCTCTCAGCCTTAGCTCAACGCCTTTAATCTGCCCGCCTGTATTGTGGGGGATAATAACGTGGGTAATCTGTTGTTCAACGAATTTGCAATAACCTTTCATTAACCCGCCACCACCAAATTCGTTGCCACCATGTTCCGATTCGCCCTGGCTGCAATTTGTTTCTGTCTGCTCACCGCCCTTCCAGCTGCTGGCAAGAAGGCGTCGCAACACCCGCTAGTTGATGCCATGACCACGGCTGCCATCGACATTGCCAGCACCGCCATTCAAACGCGCCTTTCACGCATACCCACCGATGGTCAGATTGAGATTGCCTTTGCGCCCTTGCCGCAGCGCTCGGCTGAGCGGTTGGTGATCAAGGTAATCGACGCAGGCGGAGTTTCCATTTTCATGGCGGCTTATCAGATGACGTCCAAACCCATCGCAGACGCCTTGTGCCGCGCCAGTGCGCGTGGCCTTGCTGTTTCCGCAGTGTTGGACGCCAAATCAAATCGCCATGGAACTGGCAATTCCAAACGCGATTATCTCGCTTCATGCGGCGTGGATGTTAAGGCCGATGCACGTTATCCCATTATGCATGACAAATTCATCGTGGTGGATGGCAAGCACGTGGAAACGGGCTCATTCAACTATTCCTTCGCTGCCGCAGAGCGCAACGCAGAGAATGCCATTGTGGTGTGGAACAACGTCGCCATGGCCGGAAA
The DNA here is from genome assembly GCA_043749835.1 of Hyphomicrobiales bacterium. Lineage (GTDB taxonomy): Bacteria > Pseudomonadota > Alphaproteobacteria > Rhizobiales > Aestuariivirgaceae > Aestuariivirga. Next base: position 5,839 of record JAYVCU010000055.1, on the reverse strand, counting down.
ATATGAGATTGAGTTTGACCGGTTGTTTGGCGAGGCAGCGGATTAGGGCGAAAGTTCGCAACTGCAATTCCTCATCTTGAGGTGCAGCTCATAGTGACGACTCGAAGGATGTGCCACGCGCAAGTGCACGTCGAGGGCCGCGATGCGGCCATTTCGGTGCAAGAGAAAATAAAAATTACTTCTTAACCTTGCCGCCCGTTATCACCGCATCCGTATCCGCGATCAGCACCTGCATGGCTTTGCGGGCGGCTTCTGCATCTTGATCTTTCACAGCTTTCCAAATCTTCTCGTGCAAATGCACCGCCTGCCTTAGCTTTGGATTAGCCTGCGTGGTAAATTCAAACAGAGAGCTTAAAGACTGTTCAATCAAAACCGCAAAAGGGTTCAATAATTCATTGTTTGCACATGATAAAAGTTCACGGTGAAAAGCCACGTCAGCCTTCACAATGGCGTCAAAGTTGCTTGCGGTGCGCATCGCTATTAAACACTTCCCCAAAGCCTCAGACTGTGCAGTTGTGCGCTTTAGTGCGGCCAGCTCGGCGATCCCAGGCTCAATGTGCCTCCGAAATTCCTGCGTGGTGGCGATGAAGGCTTTGCGGCCCACGGCTGCACTTAGCCATGAAAACACATCTTTATCCAGCAGGTTCCAACCATCACGCGGCGCCACACGAGAGCCGATTTTTGGTCGTGAAACAATCAGCCCCTTGGCCTGCAATAACTTCATGCCTTCGCGAATAGCCGTGCGGCTGGCACCGAAAATGCGCCCCCACTCGGCTTCATTTGGAATGGAAGAACCGGGCAAATATTCGCCACTGCAAATGCGCTCACCAATCTGGAAGGCAATTTCAGCATTCAAATTGCGCAAGGGCTTACGCGCCACGATGCGATGTCTTGACAGCTGTAATACTCTATTTGTCATACAAATCTTGACACCGCTAAACTTCTGCTTATGGTTCAGCTCAGCAGGCAAGGCAAGCTTTCAACAAGCCGTGTCGCTTTGAAACTTAGGGAGATATATATGTTGAACCGTAGACATTTCTTGGCCACGTCGGTGGCCGCAGCTGTTGGCATGGCCACAGCAACGCTGGCAAGCGCTGCTGGCAAAGGTTTAGTTGGTATTTCGATGCCTACCAAATCATCGACACGTTGGATTTCAGACGGCGAATCCATGGTGAAGGAATTCACCGCTATGGGTTATGACACTGACTTGCAATATGCTGAAGACGATATTCCAAACCAACTTGCCCAGATCGAAAACCTAGTCACCAAGGGTGCCAAGGTTTTAATTATCGCCGCGATTGACGGCTCAACGCTTTCAGACATTCTGCAAAAGGCACATGACAAAGGCGTTAAGGTTATTTCTTATGACCGCCTGATCACCAAAACTGGCAACGTTGATTTCTATACGACATTCGACAATTTCGGTGTTGGTGTTTTACAAGCCAACTCACTGGTTGCAGGCCTCAAAGAACGCTTCCCGAGTGTTAAGCCATGGAATGTTGAATTGTTTGGCGGTTCGCCAGATGATACCAATGCCGGTTATTTCTACAATGGTGCAATGTCAGTTTTGCAACCAATGATCGATTCAGGTGCGATCAAGATTGTTTCGGGCCAAATGGGCATGGACAAGGTTGGCACGTTGCGTTGGGATGGTGCAGTTGCACAAGCCCGCATGGATAACCTGTTGTCAAAATCTTATACAAAGGAAAAGGTTCACGGCGTTCTTTCACCTTATGACGGCTTGTCACGCGGCATCATCTCCTCGCTCAAGGGTGTAGGCTATGCTCCTGGCAAGGACTTCCCGATCGTAACTGGTCAGGATGCCGAAGTACCGTCGGTCAAGGCCATGATGGCTGGCGAACAATATTCGACTGTATTCAAAGACACCCGCGTTCTGGCTAAAACCACCGCCACCATGGTTGACACGGTAATGCAAGGCAAAGAACCCGTTATCAACGATACCAAAACCTACAACAACGGCGTGAAGGTTGTTCCTTCAAACCTGTTGATCCCAGTTGCTGTTGGCAAGGCTGACATCCAAAAGCTGTTGGTTGACTCAGGCTATATCGCTGCTGACAAACTGAAGTAAGCAAATTTAATACACGGGCCTCGCAAGTTCACTTGCGGGGCCCGTTTTTTTGATTAATCTGGCAAATGACAAGAACCGCGAAACTGCGGCATGTTGAGGGGACTTTGGGTAAGGCCATGCAGCCGATCCTTGAAATGCGGAATATCACCAAAACCTTCCCCGGCGTGAAGGCTTTGACTGATGTGAATTTGAGCGTGCTTCCGGGCGAAATCCACGCCGTGGTGGGCGAGAATGGCGCTGGCAAGTCGACCCTCATGAAAGTGCTGTCGGGCGTTTATCCCTCTGGCACATTCGATGGCGAAATCCTATTTGAGGGCAAAGCCCAACACTATCGCTCCATTGCCGAAAGCGAACATTCTGGCATTGTGATTATCCACCAGGAACTGGCGCTAGTGCCGCTCTTATCCATTGCTGAAAACATTTTCCTTGGCCAGGAAACCGCCAGACACGGCGTGATCAATTGGTTCGAAGCCATTACCCGCACCAAAGGACTGCTTGATAAAGTCGGCCTCAAAGAACATCCCAACACGTTGATTACCAATCTGGGTACAGGCAAACAGCAACTTGTGGAAATCGCCAAGGCGCTCAACAAATCAGTAAAGCTTCTGATCCTTGATGAGCCGACATCGTCTTTAAATGAAACTGACTCGAATGCATTGCTTGATCTGCTTCGCGGCTTCAAAGCGCAAGGCATCTCGTCAATCCTCATCACCCACAAACTCAATGAAGTATTGAAGGTGGCAGACCGCATCACCATAATCCGCGATGGCAAAACCGTGGACACGCTTGACACGCATACGGCAAAAGTCAGCGAAGACCGCATCATCAAAGCCATGGTGGGCCGCGAATTATCGGAGCGTTATCCGCCGCGCAAATCCAATATCGGCGCGATGATGCTGGAGGTAAGCAACTGGAACGCCTACCATCCGCAACATGGCGAAAAGCAAATCATCAAAAACGTCAGCCTGAATGTGAAGGCCGGCGAAGTCGTGGGCATCGCGGGCTTGATGGGTGCCGGGCGCACCGAATTTGCCATGTCGCTATTCGGGCGCTCTTACGGCCAGAAAATTTCCGGTGACGTAAAAATGCGCGGTGTGCCCGTTGACGTTTCCACCATTCCGAAGGCCATGAGCGCAGGCCTTGCCTATGCCACCGAAGACCGTAAGACTTACGGCCTCGTGCTCATTGATCACATCAAGCATAATGTTACCCTCGCCAATTTAAGAGGCGTTTCAACGCGTGGCATAGTGGATGATATTGAAGAATTGAGAGTGGCCAATCGTTATCGCCGCGACCTCGCCATCCGCTGCTCATCGGTCTATCAAACCACAGTGAACCTGTCTGGCGGCAATCAGCAAAAGGTGGTTCTGTCGAAATGGCTATTTTCTGGCCCCGATGTTTTGATTTTAGACGAACCAACCCGCGGCATTGATGTTGGCGCAAAATTTGAAATTTACGGCATCATCAACAAATTGGCAGAGTCAGGCAAAGCGGTGATTATGATCTCGTCCGAAATGCCTGAACTGCTGGGCATCACCGACCGAATTTACGTGATGAATGAAGGCCGCTTTGTTGGCGAAATGCCCACTGCCAAAGCCAGCCAAGAAAGCATCATGCGCACCATTATGAAATCCTGGAACCCTTGAGAATGACAACGCCTGCAGCACCCGCCAATTCCAGCGACAAGCCAAACATCGCCAGCTTTATCATGGCGCATTTGCGTGATTACGTGCTGTTGATCGCGCTCATTTCCATCATGGTGTTCTTCCAGTTCACCACGCAAGGCACGCTTTTCATGCCGGTCAATCTCACCAACATCATCTTGCAGAATTCTTACATCATCGTGATGGCGCTCGGCATGTTGCTGGTGATCATAGCTGGTCATATTGACCTTTCAGTAGGCACCGTTTCAGGCTTCATCGGCGGTGTTGCCGCTTTGTTGATGACAGGCACCGTGCCCTTCTTCAAAGATGCGAACCTGCCTTTCAAATTTGATGCTTTTTCAACGGCCGTCATTTGCCTTGTACTCGGTGCTGCTATTGGAGCGGTGCAAGGTTATTTTATTGCTTATTACAAGATCCCTGCCTTTATCGTCACTCTTGCAGGTATGCTCATTTTCCGCGGGCTGGAGTTGCAAGTCCTTGGCGGTTCATCGGTTGGTCCCTTCCCCACTCTGTTCCAAGGCCTTTCCAATGGCTATGTGCCGGATATTTTCAATGTGACAGTTAACGACGGGCCGTTCAACCTGCTGGCGGTGATTGTGGGCGTGTTGATCACGGCGCTCATGATCTATTTTAACGTTAAGAACCGCCGCGCCCAAATGGCCCACGGCCTTGCTGAGGAGCCCATTGAAATTTTCTGGGGCCGCAACACGCTGATCGCGGTGGCCTTCATCGGATTCTGCTGGTTAATGGCATATTATAGAGGCCTTCCCAATGTTTTGGTTGTCATGGGGATGCTCATAGCGCTGTTCATTTTCATCACCACACGCACCACCTTTGGTCGCAGAATTTATGCGCTGGGTGGCAATGAAAAGGCTACCAAACTGTCCGGCATCAACACCGAACGACTTACATTTCAAATTTTTACGATCATGGGTGCGCTTTCGGCATTGGGCGGCATGATCTATGCGGCACGCCTCAACGTGGCCACACCGAAGGCCGGGCAAGGTTTGGAGTTGGACGTCATCGCCGCCTGCTTCATCGGCGGCGCGGCAGTAACGGGCGGTGTGGGCAAAGTGACAGGAGCCGTGATCGGAGCCTTCATCATTGGCGTGATGAACAATGGCATGTCGATTGTGGGCATCGACATTGGCTGGCAGTTCGTCATCAAAGGTGCGGTGCTGATGCTGGCCGTGTTCCTGGACGTATATTATAAAAATAAGAGGTGAGAGCGGCGTGCCATGAAAAAGCACCGCCTTAATGCCTGTTGCAGCCCAAGCAGGATTATGTCGATAGAAGCAGACCTGGGCCCATAGGGATTCTGATCTGAACGCCAGCCTGCGGGAACATTTCGCTTCATCGTGAATTATAGTTCCATGTCCCGTTAAGTCAAAGCACATGGAAGTAGACAATGAAAAACGCACTTTCCACACTGTTTTTGATCGTGTTCATGACTTTTCCGAATGTGGCGAAGTCTGAAAGCCAAGTCGTTTTTCGAGAGGGTGGCCGTGAGTGCAGGCTTGATTATGATAAAAACATATTCGGGCCAGGCGCGTTGGATGCCGAGCACTACCTGCGCTTTCCGGGTTCAAACAAGGATACGTATTTCCGCGTCACTGCTTTGCCCAACAATGAGAATTTGAGCCCAGAGAAAATTCGACAAGGTTACCTGCAAAAAAAGGGAGGCCACGACCTGGTTTACGACCGCACCAATGGGCAGTTTCTGGTTCTATCTGGCTATCGCGGACGAAATATTTTTTATACAAAGATTTCAATGTCAGCCGACAATAAAATAGTTTGCGTGTTAGACATTTTTTACCCTCGTGAATTCAGGCGGGCCTTTGATTCACAAGTGACACGTATGTCGCGTTCGTTCGCCGCTCAGCAGTAAATGAACCGTAGGTTCGTTCTTTCGAAATTCTCTGCTGTTCTAGTCAGTTAATGTGTCCCAAAAGACCTGACGTCGGACAATCCGCTACTATTACAATCGATCCACAGTTCCTGGGCGCTGCCGTCGCTGAAGAATGGGGAGTGGATGCTGTTTTGGCCCTTCACAGGTCCACTGACTGCTATGAGCGAACTGCGACGA
>JAYVCU010000054.1:0-4792 GCA_043749835.1 Hyphomicrobiales bacterium | reverse complement strand
GTATCGACGGCGCGTCGGGCTTGAAGTTGGGTGGACATATATTTACCAACGATGCTGGTGATTATTATGTGATTGCTGGCGGCGATTATCAGAAATAGGGTGCGGTGTTTCAGTACTGCTGGCAGTTTGTAGGCCTTTAGCGCCTGACCGAACACTTTTGAAAAAACTCTTTTCGCGAAACCGCATTATAGTTCCAGTTAAATGATTCGAAGCCTTACTCCACACGATCAACGCATCACCCTGCCCGGCATCCCGCGGTGGATTGGCTTTATCGCCTTGTGCATTGGCATGGCTATGGCGATTTTGGATATTCAGGTGGTGGTAACATCACTGAAAGTTATTTCCGCAGCGTTCCAAATTGGTGATGATCAAATTAGTTGGGTGCAAACGGCTTATTTGATTGCCGAAGTCATCGCAATTCCACTGACCGGGTTGCTTATGCGCGTGTTTACGTTGCGCTGGCTGCTGGTTGCCTCGCTGGTGTTTTTCACGCTGGCATCGATCTTCTGCGCCTATTCGAATAGCTATGCGGAGCTTTTGGTGGGCCGCATTGCGCAAGGTTTTGCTGGCGGCGTGTTAATCCCCATTGTGTTCACCGCCATCTTCCTGCTTTTTCCACCCAGCATGGAACAATCACTTGCCACCACTCTGGCAGGCTTTTTAGCTGTTCTCGCTCCAACTCTTGGGCCGCTGATTGGTGGCTGGCTCACCGAACATTATTCTTGGCATGCGTTATTCCTGATCAATGTGCCGCCGGGGCTTTTGGCTATTACCATGGGTTATTTCGCTTTGCCCAAACAGGCGATCAGGACAGAAGAACTGCGCGACCTTGACTATTTCTCACTTGCGCTTTTGGGCGTGGGACTGTCAGCTTTGCTGATCGGTATGAAATACGCACCCCAGGATGGCTGGTTGGCCCCGCATGTTATAGTTTGGTTGGCGCTTGCTGCGGCCTCGCTGTGGTGGTTGTGGATGCGGCCTAACCCTGCTGTGATGTTCCACCTGCTGGAAGATCGGTCGCTGGCGTTTGGCTGCATGTTGTCATTTCTCACTGGCTTTGTCCTTTATGCGAATATTTTTCTTATCCCGTTTTTTCTGGCATCAGTGCGCGGCTATGGGCCGCTGGCGATTGGTTTAACCACTTTGGTGATGGGTTTATCACAGCTGTTTACAGCGCCTTTAAGTGTGCAGATTGATCGCTATTCCAATGCACGCATTTTATCTGCAGTTGGCTTTGTGGTTTTTGGCGTGGGGCTTTTTATGAATGCTAATCTCACAATGTTGTCCGATAGCCAGAGCTTTTTTTGGCCGCAACTGGTGCGCGGTGTGGCGTCAGCCTTCATTGTGTTGCCGCCTATTCGTTTTGCCCTGGCTTTGATGCCGCTTCATAAGGTCGGCGATGCCTCTGGCTTGTTTAACGTGGCGCGCAACATTGGCGGCGCTTTGGGAATTGCGGTGGTCGATACGTTAATTTGGCAACGCTCGCCCGTCTACGCTGATCAGGTCAGCCTATGGATTAAGACTGCCCCAGAAAAGGCAGCTGTGGCTTTGGCCATACCGCTTTCTGATGTGCCCGCCCCTGATGACGCCATGGGAATGATGAGCATAACGGAATCGATTGGGCAATTTGGCATAACGGGGGCGATCAACGAAAGTTGGATAGCACTTGGTTGCGTCAGCCTTCTGGCCTTGCCCTTATTGTGGTGGGTGGGGCCTGTGGCCAGTGCCGCTCCGCTCAAAAAGCTATCATGGAAGAAACCGGCAGATGCCAAACGTTAAAGACCAGCGTCTGCTTGGCATCGGCATCCTGGGCTGCGGGCCCATTGCGCAATTTGCTCACCTTGAGAGTGTGCAGAAGGGCCGCAATGTGAATCTGGTTGCCGTGTGTGACCGTGATGAGGGCCTGGCCCAGCGCTTCGGGGCGTTTTATGACGCTGCACATATATATAATGATTACGACAAGATGCTGGACAACCCCGCCGTTGAAGCGGTGATCGTTGCCACATCTGATGCCTTTCATGTGCCTGCGGCGCGCAAGGCCTTAGCGGCTGGCAAGCATGTTTTATGTGAAAAGCCGATTGGCCTTTCCACCGAAGACGTAGAAGAACTGGCACAGGATGTGAAGCGCACAAAGTTAAAGTTACAAGTCGGCCACATGCTGCGCTTTGACCCTGGCATTCAGGCAGCCCATGAGTTCGTCCAAACTAAAATGGGCGAGATGCTGGCATTAAAAGCCTGGTATTGTGATTCAACACACCGCTATACAATGACGGACGCTGTGCAACCCCTGCCCCGCTTCGGTGTCAGCGCTTTGAAACCAGCAGGTAATCCCAAGTCCAATCTACGCCGCTACAACTTGTTGGCGCATGGCAGCCACCTAGTTGATCTGGCGCGCTGGCTGGCAGGGCCGATCAAGTCTGTGCATGCACGCGTTCTGGATCGTTTTGGGGCGCAGTGTTTTTTTGTAGATGTGGAATTTGAGAATGGCGCACTGGGTCATCTTGATCTCACGGTGGCTATTCGAGGCGATTGGAGCGAGGGATTTCAAATCTACGGTCAGCATGGCAGTGTCGCAGCCAAAATCTTAAACCCTTGGTATTATAAATCCAGCGAAGTGGATATTTTCCATGAACGCACGGGCGCATCAACCCGCGTGCTTGGGGCCGATGGTCATTTTTATCGCCGCCAGCTGGAGGGCTTTGCGGATGTGGTTCTGAAGGGTGCGCCGATGACCGGGGCGTCCATTAGTGACGGAGTAGCCTCAGTGCGCGCTCTGGCGGCGATCATTCGCTCTGCCGAATCGGGGAAACTCATAGCGCTCAAGGATGTTTCCGGCGCTGTGTGACGAGGAAACAACAACTTAGCTCCATTTCAGGGTCGACGCGCAGTGGCCGCTGGTGAAACCGGCATCCATCCGCCGTCACTAATTCTTTTTTTAACTGGGCATTTTTTTCTTGACGAGAGTCAAGACCAAATAGAGCTTTCTCAACAGAGAGAATTTAGCGTTGGATTTTTTTGCTGAGAGTTCTTGAGCTTGCGCCCAGAATCGGATCAGTATGCAGTTATCAACAGCCGCTAAAAAGTTGGGGACACAATAGGTGGTATTAAACCCGCGTTAACACACTAGCTATTGACATTTTAGACCTGTTGAGTTACGTTAAATTTAATTTGGTGCGGCGGTTTTGCAAGGGCGTTTCTCTTGCAGGGTCTTAGTTTAAGATCAGCAACGGTCAGCATGCGTTAGGCGAGAACCTTCGCCATTACAGAGTTTGTCGAACACGGGGGATTGGGAGTACCGTGCGCGTATTCACGCGTGCACGGCATTGAATTTGAGGGATACGGGCATAATGCGGATTGAACGACACTATACGAAAGCTGGCCAGGATGCTTACGCGGGATTAGAATTCCGCACAGCCGTAAGCGAAATTAAGAATCCTGATGGTTCAATCGTTTTCCGTTTGGCTGATATTGAAGTGCCTTCATCATGGAGCCAAGTGGCTACCGATATTCTGGCACAGAAGTATTTTCGCAAAGCTGGTGTGCCCAAGGCTTTGAAGCGTTTTGAAGAAGAATCAGTTCCTTCGTGGTTGTGGCGTTCCATTCCGGATGAAGATGCTTTGACGGGCCTTACCGCCAAAGAACGCATTACAGGCGAACGCTCGGCTAAGCAGGTGTTTAACCGCCTTGCTGGCACGTGGACCTATTGGGGCTGGAAGGGCAAATATTTCACAACCGAGGAAGATGCCCGCGCCTTTTATGACGAAATGTGCTACATGTTGGCCACCCAAAAGTGTGCGCCGAATTCGCCACAGTGGTTTAACACTGGCCTGCATTGGGCTTACGGCATTGATGGGCCAGCCCAAGGCCATCACTATGTTGATTTTGAAACCGGCAAGCTGACGAAATCTAAAACCGCTTACGAGCATCCGCAGCCTCATGCCTGCTTCATCCAATCCGTCTCCGACGATTTGGTGAACGAAGGCGGCATTATGGATCTGTGGGTGCGTGAAGCGCGTTTGTTTAAATATGGCTCTGGCACGGGTTCCAACTTCTCGATGTTGCGCGGCGAAGGCGAAAAACTTTCGGGCGGCGGCAAATCTTCGGGCTTGATGAGCTTTCTCAAAATTGGTGACCGCGCGGCTGGTGCCATCAAGTCTGGCGGCACCACGCGCCGTGCGGCCAAGATGGTGGTGGTGGATGTGGATCACCCCGATGTTGAAAACTATGTCGAGTGGAAAGTGAAGGAAGAGCAAAAGGTTGCAGCTCTGGTCACGGGTTCCAAGATCGTCAAGAAACACCTCACGGCCATTATGAAGGCTTGCGTGAATTGCGAAGGCCCGGGCGGTGATTGTTTTGAGATTGAAAAGAACCCTGCCCTCAAGCGTGCCGTTAAAGATGCACGCCGTAATCAGGTATCTGATAATTACATCAAGCGCGTCATTCAATTTGCCAAGCAGGGCTATACTGAAATCGAATTCGATACCTATGACTCGGATTGGGATGGCGAGGCATACCGCACTGTATCAGGCCAGAACTCCAACAATTCCGTTCGTGTCACCGATGATTTCCTGCGCTCGGTTGAAACTGATGGCGATTGGAATCTGGTTGGCCGCACCAATGGAAAAATCTTCAAAACGTTGAAGGCGCGTGAGCTGTGGGACAAGATTGGCCATGCCGCTTGGGCTTCGGCTGATCCGGGAATTCAATTCCATACCACCATCAATGATTGGCATACTTGCATTGGGTCTGGCGAAATTCGTGCCTCGAACCCTTGCTCGGAATATATGTTCCT
>JAYVCU010000053.1:0-9989 GCA_043749835.1 Hyphomicrobiales bacterium | reverse complement strand
CAACAGTTGCCCGGCAGTTTCAAGCACCACTGCGCAACCGGCGCGATCATCGACGGATGTGCCTGATAGAAGACCATTGGCCAACATCAGAACTTTGGGTTCATAAACAACGGGCGTGCCTATATTTATGCCCGCAGCCAAAACCGCTTCTGCACTGGTTAAACCCGTATCTATGAAAAGATCCGCATAAGGCTGAACCTTGTATTTTTCTTCTGGTGTTGTGGCATGGTGGCTTTTGTTGGTAATGATGCCGAGAACATCAAGGCCCTCACCGACGCAAAGCAAAACCGCTTGAGAGGGCAATGCGCGTTCTGGCACACCGCCTAAACGCTCAATGCGAATAAGGCCGTTAGCTTCGATCCTACGCACTACCAGACCGAGCTGATCCATATGGGCAAATAATAACACGCTCGGTAATTTAGGGTCACCCTCAATTGTAGCATATAAATTTCCGAGGCGATCCGTTTTGGGTTGCAAGCCGAGTGCCGAGAGTTTTTTGGAAATACAGCGGCGCACCCGGTCCTCATAGCCGCTGAGGCCGGGAATCAACATCAATTCAGCTGTGAGGACCTTAAGTTTGAGCGCCAGATTTTCCATTGTCAGTCGCTCCGGGCTTTGCGAACAATGGCCATGAATTCTTTGGCGCGTGCGGGGTCAACCGCCTTCCACGTATCGCCATCATATTTCAGCGACGAGCCAACGATCACGCCATCTGCAATTTTCAAGACATCCGTCACGGTGGCGTGTTTTACACCCGTGTTGGCAAGGACGGGCGTGCCCGGCAGAACTTTTTTAACGGCTTCAAGATCGCTCATCGCGGCAGCCTCACCAGTGATTTGCCCCGACACAAGTATTGCATCGGGAATGCTAGAGAACACCGCACTGCGAGCACGGTCTGCCAAGCTGCGCTGGTCTATTGAATAAGCAAATTCAGCGCTCACGTTGAATAGAACCGCTACATCTTTGCAGCCCAAACGATCGCGGTAGCGCAGTGCCTTGCCGGCATCGGGCGTCCATGGCCCCATGTCTGATGCATAGGTACCCGTCATAATCTCGCGAATAAATTTTGCACCCGTAGCAGCAGCAAGGGCCACCGAACTCATCGGATCCCACAACACGTTTACGCCGAAGGGCAGTTTTATTTCGCTTCGCACTTGGCCAATGGCGTAAGCCATAGTGGCGGTGGAAGCAGTATCTACTTTGAATTCATACGGCCGATCGTTTTCATTGCCAAACATCACGGCATCAACGCCCGCATCTTGCAGGGCATGCAAATCTTTGCGAATGCCCGCAACAATACCGTCAATACCAGCCTTGCCGTCATAGAGCGGGCTGCCCGGTAAAGCGCCAAAATGCACCATGGCAATGATTGGCTTCTGCACACCAAATATGGCTCTGAATTTTGCGCTCATGGCTAAAGCCGCATACCGGTTTGCGCATCAAAGAGATGGGCCTGATCGGGATTGGGCATCATGGCCAAGGCGTCGCCAGGCTTGGCAGAAATGCGCTCTCGGAAAACGGCGGTGATTTTTTGCGTTCCCAGTTTTCCAATCACTTGGGTCTCAGCGCCCGTTGGTTCTATTACTGTTACATCCACTTTGACGCTTTTTCCACCTAAGGTGAAATGTTCGGGTCTAATGCCATAGACTGCAGTCCTGCCGTCAGACGCATAAGGTGCATTCGATAAAGGCAATACAATTCCACCATCAGTAAGAAATGACGGCTTTGATTTTCCCTGAATTTTTCCTTTGATCAAGTTCATCGAAGGTGAACCCATGAAGCTGGCAACAAATACATTGTTGGGTTTGTCATAAAGTTCCAACGGGGTGCCTACCTGTTCAACAATACCATCATGCATCACAACGATGCGGTCTGCCATCGTCATGGCTTCCACCTGATCATGGGTGACATAGATTGTTGTGGTTTTGAGGCGCTGATGTAGTTCTTTAATTTCCGCGCGCATGGCTACGCGCAATTTGGCATCTAGGTTCGAAAGCGGCTCATCAAACAAAAACACCGCAGGATCGCGCACAATCGCACGGCCCATAGCCACGCGCTGGCGCTGACCTCCTGAGAGTTGACGAGGGAAACGTCCAAGATAAGGCATGAGATCGAGAATTTCTGCGGCGCGCCTGACGCGTGTTTCAATTTCAGTTTTAGGAGTGCCGCGCATCGTCAAAGCAAAGCCCATATTTTGAGCCACGGTTTTATGCGGGTAAAGCGCATAAGTTTGGAACACCATGGCAATGTCGCGGTCTTTGGGCGGCAGGTTGTTCACCACCTTGTCCCCTATTTTAATTTGGCCAGAGGTGATCGGTTCCAACCCCGCAATCATGCGCAGTAAAGTGGATTTGCCACAGCCGGAGGGGCCAACCAAAATAACGAATTCGCCATCTTGAATTCCGACGGAGACACCGTGGATCACCTCTTGTGCGCCATACGATTTACGCGCTTCGACCACTTCAACGGATGCCATAGTTTGTCTCTTCCGATTTATTTTTTCTCAAGTCAATCTATTGCAAGTTTGCAGGCCGAATTCAATCTAATGTGTTGCCAGCCACAAATTTCGCCGCAGCTTGATTGGCCAATGCGCAAGCCCCAGACAGATCTGTACCCTTGGCCAAAGCGCAAACCAAGACGCCGATGAAGCAATCACCTGCGCCGTGGGTGGATTTTACCTGCACCATTTCGGCAGGCAAGAAACGAGCGGCTGCGCCTCGGGGTTTGAAAACCAAACCCTCACCACCCAGAGTGATAATCACGTCGTTGGCTTTTTTTGAAAGCAATGGCATCGCGACCATGGCAGTTGGTTCATTTTCGACTTTAAGTCCGCTGATCATTTCGGCTTCGACCCGATTAACCACAAGCACGTCCACAAGCTGCAACAGCTTATCGGACATAGGACGCGCCGGTGCTGCGTTGAGAACCACCCGTGCGCCAGCGGCCTTTGCCACAAGGGCAATGGCAATGTTTACCGCTTCCGGAATTTCATTTTGCAAAATGAGGGCCATTGCACCGCCCAATGCACTCCAGGCTGAAGCGGCCATTTCAGGCCGCAGCGTTAAGTTTGAACCGGATACAATTACAGCACCATAATCACCGGCGCTTTCGATAATAGCTACGCTTATGCCAGTGGCATGGACCTTATCTGTGGTTATGCACTGGATATCTACGTCGTTCAGTTTCAGGTTGGCACTCAGTGTTTGACCGAAATCATCATTTCCGACGCGGCCGATCATGGCAGTGCGGGCCCCCGCTTTTGCACTCATCACCGCTTGATTGCCGCCCTTTCCGCCGCATAGTTTTTTCCAATGGGTGCCGGTGACAGTTTCATCAAGCCTTGGCAGACGTGGGCCATGCACCACAATATCAAGATGCAAACTGCCGCAAACGATGACGTCAAAAGCTGGTTTCATGTGCGATGTACTGCTGGCCTATCGAATGCATTCGAAGAGTACTTGCGGTTGAAAAATAATATCACTGCTTTATATCATTAGGCACCATATAGGGCGGCTTGGACTATAGCTTGACTGGCAACGGCATCCTGTTTCAAAATTGCTGCAGTCAGAAATTCATTGTTTTTAAGTTTGCCAACAACGCGCTTGATCGCATCCACTGTGGAGATGTTGGTGGAACATTCAGCGATTGGATCGAGCCCTGTAACATCTGGGAAAGTGTCGAAATAGATGGCACCGTCATAACCAATGCGGTCGAGCACATAAAACAATTCAATGGTTTGCAATGGATGCACACTGCCAACCATCAAACCGTCATCGCGCTTGCCGTAACCATCATTGAGATGCACGCCCAATAGACGCGAATGGTGGTGAATGAGCATGGCCGCATAAGCTGGCATTTCATCGGCATAAAGCACATGAGCAAAATCTAATGTTATGCCAAGATTCTTGCGGCCAACTTCTTGGACGGCAAGCAGAGTTGTACCCACATTGGGCATTAAGCTAAAGGCACGTGGCTCGTTCGGCTTATATTCGATGCTGATATTAATAGATGGATTATGATCTGCCACTTCACGAATTGCTTCAATGCTGTGTTGCCAAAGGGCGGCATAATCAACTTGAAAAGAATAGTCGAAACCATCTTGACCCATCCACAGCGTCATAAGATTGCCCCCCATGCGGGCCAGACAGTCAATTCCACGTTTGGTCAGATCAATGGCCTCGCGGCGGATTTTTGCGTCAGCGTTGGTGAAGGCGCCGATCTTATACCCGGGATTGCCATAGTAACGCATAGCGAAACCATTCAAGGCAATGCCCTTTTCCTTTAATTTGTCTGATATTTCAGCTTCTGCCACACCTTCAAGATGGTCGGGATAATTCAAATCAACAGCAGAAAGTTTTTTAACTTCGGCGGCACGGTCAAGCACATCAAGTGTGGTTACCTTGCCGTTTTTGCCCGGCCAATATTGCGCTTCATTCACGCGGAATGAATTTAGTCTTGTTGCATAGCGGTTCGCGCTCATGGGCATCAATAACTTTTAGGTTGAATGATTCCTAATTACACAACAGCATTCTAATTTGCAAAGTTCAATTTCGATGCGGGGTTTTTACCAGCTTGGTGCGGATCGCAACTTAAAATGCAACGCGGTATTCACTGCATTTTCGACAACATTACGTCCAGCATTTTTGCCATAGCGCCGTCTGCCACCGTGCGCGCTGTTTGTAAATCGGCTTTTGCGCCGGAAGCGTCACCGCCTTGCAAGCGGTATGTGGCACGCAGTATAAAGACTTCAGGATCTTTGGGTGATGCTAAAACGCCGGCATCAAAATCTTCAAGAGCGCTTATTTCGTCTTTCAAAATAATTTTGACTTCGGCGCGGGCCGAATAAGCTATGCCCATCGTGGGGTCAGCCAAAATTGCAGTGGTGAAATCGGCAACGGCGTTGGTGTTTTTATGCAGCACAAGATTGATGCGGCCCCGGTCATAGGCGGCCCTGGCGTTTCCTGGGTCTGATTCCAACGCAGCATCGAAGGCCATTAGTGCTTGTGCAATGTCCTTTGCGGCCAAAGCTTCCTCGCCCTGCTTTACAAAGTCATCAGCAGGCGCAGCCATTGCTGTACTATGCGCAAGCAAGATGCCAAGTAGTACCGACATCCATTTCATTGACATTAAACCCATCGGTAAATTGCAAACGCCCAAAGCAGGCATGCCACCAGACCACCCCATATTTCGTCGCTGGCCCAACCCACCCATGCGAGCATAATGAAACAACTGCCCAGCACACTGATGAAAAGCCGGTCACCACGCGTTGTATCTAGCCTGAATGCGCCATGGCGCGGGCCGCCGCCGGGTGAGCGATACTCCCACAAGCCCATAGCCGCAATTGACGCAAAAATAGCGATAAAGAAAATGGCGGTTGGCCACGTCCACACCATCCATGTCAGATCAAAAATTCCACCGTTGCCATTACCGTTCATAACGCACCTTTGAAATCGGCCACTATACGCGCCCGAGGGCAAAGCCCTTGGCGATATAGTTGCGCACAAAATAAATTACCACGGCTCCAGGAATTAGCGTTAGCGCGCCAGCCGCCGCCAAAAGACCGAGTTGATAACCTGATGCGCTGGCGGTTTTGGTCATGATTGCAGCAATGGGTTTTGCAGCAACAGACGTGAGTGTTTTAGCCAGAAGCAACTCCACCCATGAAAACATGAAGCAGAAGAAACAGGCCACGCCAATTCCGGCCGCGATGGTGGGAATGAAAATGCCAAAAAAGAAACGTGGGAATGAATAGCCATCGACATAAGCAGTTTCATCTAATTCCTTCGGCACACCTGACATAAACCCTTCCAAAATCCACACAGCAAGCGGGATGTTGAACAAGGTGTGCGACAAGGCCACGGCCCACGGCGTGTCAAACAAACCAATTTGCGAATAGAGTTGAAACACCGGCAAAGCGAACACGGCAGGCGGAGCCATGCGGTTTGACAGAAGCCAGAAAAACAAATGCTTATCACCCAAAAACCGATATCGTGAAAAGGCATAGGCTGCCGGCAGTGCAACGGCCACGGAGATCACAGTGTTGATGACCACATATTCAATGGAATTAATGTAACCAGAATACCAAGATGAATCAGTTAGAATTGTTGCATAATTTGAGAACGTAAAACTATGCGGATAAAGGGTGAAGCCGCTCAAAATCTCATTCGTGGTTTTGAATGACATATTGAGCAACCAATAGATCGGGATCATTAAAAACGTGACGTAAAATACCGGCACAAAGCGGGAAAGGGATTTCATTTTATGCGTCCTCGTTTTTCATCATGACGGTGTAGAACAGCCACGACAATACCAAGATGATCATGAAATAGATCAGCGACATGGCAGCCGCTGGCCCAAGATCAAACTGGCCAAGTGCGATTTTGACAAGATCGATCGACAGGAATGTTGTGGCGTTGCCGGGACCACCGCCGGTGAGCACAGATACTTCCGTGTAGATCATAAAACTATCCATAAAGCGCAGCAAGACGGCGATAGTGAGCACATGTTTCAGTTTGGGCAGTTGGATAAAGCGAAACACCGCCCAAGGCTTTGCACCATCCACTTTTGCCGCCTGGTAATAAGCATCAGGGATTGAGACGAGGCCTGCATAACAGAGCAGCGCTACCAGCGATGTCCAATGCCACACATCCATCAACACAATGGTGAACCATGCGGCGATCGGTTGGCGCGTGTAATTATAGTCAATACCAAGGCCATTGATCATTTTGGCCAGCAAGCCAATATCTGGCAAGGCCATGATATTCCACATTGAACCCACCACGTTCCATGGAATAAGCAGCGGCAGTGACATCAGCACTAAACATACTGAAACCCATGGGCCCTTACGCGGCATAGTGAGGGCCACGCCGAGGCCCAGCGGAATTTCAATGGATAATATAAGGCCTGAAAATAAAAGTTGGCGCAGCAACGCGGAATGGAAGCGCTCTGAATGCAGTACGTCTTGAAACCAATGCACGCCGGCCCACGTAAAAACATTGTCGCCAAAGGTTTCTTGAACCGAATAATTGACCACTGTCATCAACGGAATGAGCGCGTTGAAGGCCACCATGATGAAAACCGGTGCAACCAACCACCAGGCTTTATTGTTGATAATTTTAGTACTCATACAATCCAGCCATCTGCGTAAATTTGCGTGTGAGCTTTATCGAAGGCCAGGTTCACCTTGCCTGTGGGCACGGGTTTATCTTCAGGCACAAGCAATTTGATGGCGCTGCCTGCGCTGCGGGTTTCAACAATCCGAAAACGTCCAGCATCTGCGACTTTAACGACCTCAGCGGGGATGCCAGCTTTGGCAAAACTCACAAATTCCGGGCGAATACCAATTTCGAGTTTTCGGCCGGAGCCTTTATAGTTTTTGGCATTGTCTGCGCTAATGGCCTGACCCGCGAAAGCCGCTTTACCGCCTTTCACTTCACACGGCAAAACGTTCATACCAGGTGAACCTATGAAGTGACCTACGAATGTATGTTTGGGCTTCTCAAAAAGTTCGATTGGCGTACCGATCTGCACAATCTCGCCGTTGTTCATCACCACCACCTGTTCGGCAAAAGTCAAGGCTTCGGTTTGATCATGTGTTACATAAATCATGGTGCGCTTGGTGCGTTGATGGAGTTCCTTAAGCTTGGAACGCAATTGCCATTTCAGATGCGGGTCAATCACGGTGAGCGGTTCGTCAAACATTATTGCGGCCACATCAGAGCGCACAAGCCCGCGGCCCAGTGAAATTTTTTGCTTGCCATCTGCGGTAAGACCAGAGGCGCGCTTGTGCAATGTTGCGGAAAGATCAAGCATGCTGGCAATTTCTTTAACGCGTGGATCAATTACAGTCTCTGCGATACCGCGATTGCGCAGTGGGAAAGCCAGGTTGTCATAAACCGTCATCGTGTCGTAGATTACCGGGAACTGGAATACTTGTGCGATATTGCGCTGTTCGGGGCTGGCGCGGGACACATCGCGGGCGTCAAACAAGATTCGGCCTTCTGTCGGAACCAGCAGACCCGAAATCAGATTTAACAACGTGGTTTTGCCGCAACCCGACGGGCCAAGCAGTGCATAAGCGCCGCCATCGGCCCAATCAATCGAGAGTTTCTTCAATACATAATCTTCGTCGCGTTCGGAATGCGGAAATGGCAAATAGGAATGGCGCAGATTTTCGATGGAGATTTTGGCCATCAGGACACCAACCGATTATTCGCATCGAAAAACATGGCTTGATCCAAATCTACATACAGCTTGGCTATGGAACCAATGGGCATGGCGTGGATTCCGTGCGACTGTGAAATCCATGTGCTATTATCAATCTGCGTGTGGATGACGCTTTCGGAGCCAGAAATTTCTGTTACAATTACCTTCGCATTAAAAGCGCCTATTGTTTCGCCTTGCTTTGCAGGCGCAACATTATAAGGTCGTACACCGATTGTGTAGGTACCGTCCGGTAATTTTGCCCCTGCGCGTCCCACGGCCCATTTTTGATTTCCAAATATAGCCATGGTGTTGCCGCGTTTTTCAATCTTTGCAGTGTTCATCGGGGGCTCAGAGAACACCTGTGCCGTTCGCAAGTCATGTGGCTGACGATAAGTTGATGAGGTTGGGCCAAACTGGGTGATGCGGCCTTCATGCATAGTGGCCGTGTTGCCACCAAACAAAAGAGCCTCGTTGGGCTCGGTTGTGGCATAAACCACAATGGCATTACGACCAGCAAAAAGTTTGGGCAGTTCATCGCGCAACTCTTCGCGAAGCTTATAATCAAGATTGGCAAGCGGCTCGTCCAGCAAAATAATGTCACTGTCTTTGACAAGTGCACGGGCTATGGCGGTGCGCTGTTGTTGGCCACCCGAAAGTTCAGATGGCTTACGCTTTAACATCGGCCCCAGGCGGAGCAGCTCTGCCGCCTTACCAACGCGGCGTTCAATCTCGGCAGCATTCATACCCGCCACACGCAGTGGCGAAGCAATGTTGTCGTACACATTGAAATTCGGATAATTGATGAATTGTTGATAGACCATGGACACATTGCGCTTCTGAACTGCAGCGCTGGTGACATCTTGTCCTTTAAAAAAAATCTTGCCAGTTGTTGGCTTTTGGATGCCGGCTATTAACTGCATTAAAGTTGTTTTGCCCGCCAAGGTGGTGCCCAACAGAATGTTAAAACTCCGTGACTCCAGTTTTAATGACGTTTCATAAATATGAGTGTCTGCGCCGACACGTTTGACGATGTTTTGAAGTTCGAGCGACATGGCGCTTTGGCAACCCTATGCTGAAATTTTGATTGTGGTCATCATCATGCAAACCACCGGGATGTGCAACAGGCACATCCCGGCAGTCTGTTCGGGAGGAGACTTTTCGTATTACTGATTTTGCGTCCAGCGCTTAATCAGTTCATCATAGGCAATGGTTTCGCCTTTTGGCTTTTCGTTATCAAGCTTGGCCCATGGAGCATGGTCTTTGCTCAACCATTCCTTGGCGTCCTTCGGCTTGTTCAGACGTGGGCCGCAATCATGGTAGGTGTGATTGGCTTTATCTGCCGCTTCCATACGCGCCATCAGGCCATCCATTTGGTCGGCCAAACGATCCATCGCTTGTTGCGCGGTGAAGGCGCCTGAGTTCACGTCACCGATATTTTCCCAGAAGAGCTGAGCCAATTTTGGATAATCAGGAACATTCACACCTGTTGGAGTCCACGAGACGCGGTCTGGTGAGCGATAAAACTCAATCAAACCACCAAGATTTGGTGCGCGTTCTGTGAAGTGCTTCAGACGAACGGTTGAATCACGGATGAAGGTTAGACCGACATCGCTTTTCTTGCCGTCCACTGTCTTAGAAGAGATGAATTGCAAATAAAGCCAGGCTGCCTTGGTGCGCATTGGATCTACCGCGCGCATCAATGTTGCAGAACCCACATCTTGATAACCGCGCTGCGATCCTTCCTTCCAATAGGGGCCGTGGGGTGATGGAGCCATGCGCCACAG
>JAYVCU010000052.1:0-15778 GCA_043749835.1 Hyphomicrobiales bacterium | reverse complement strand
GCAGGCCCGTGGGTTTGGGGCCATCATCAAATACATGGCCCAAATGTCCCCCACACCGATGGCAGTGCACTTCGGTACGTGTCATTAAAAGCGTGTCGTCCGACTTCACGACAACGGCGTTTGGCAGATGATCGTAAAAACTGGGCCAGCCAGTGCCGCTTTCAAACTTAGTTTTAGAGTCAAACAATGCCAGGTCACATCCTGCACAACTAAACATGCCTTTGCCATGTTCCTTTAACAAAGGCGAAGAATTCGGCCTTTCTGTGCCTTCGTGACGCAAAACTGTATAAGCTTGTGGTGATAAGAGTGCTTTCCATTCTGCATCAGTCTTGGTCACTTCAAAAACTTCAGCTGGTGCTGCAGCTTTGGAAAAGCCACCGCCAAGGCCCAGGGCAGCCAGCGATAATCCTAAAAATGTTGAACCTTCTCTACGGGTCATGTGTGAAATCCTTTTTCCGAACTGTATGTAAGAGCGAACTGCGCAGAATGCTATTCACGCCCTTTCAAACTATCGTGAGCCAGCGCGTTAGCTGCTAAGCACCGGCAACATGGCCAGATACAGCGTCCCCCGCCGTGGGCTTCAACTTGTAAAAGGACGGAATTGCAAATAGCCCACCAATCGCCACCACCATAAAGGCCGCGGCAAAGTCTTGTTGGCCCAGATTGACGCCACCGCGTAGCCATTGTGAAGCCTCCAACACCACAGCGGCCAGAGCCACACCCATGGCCAGCGAAAGCTGCTGGGCCACGGTATAGAGCCCATTGGCTCGTGCAATCGCCGCATTGGGAATGTCAGAATAGGCTATGGTGTTGAGGGAGGTGAATTGCAATGACCGCGCAAAGCCCCCCATCAACAAAATAAAATAGATCAGCAACAGCGGCGTGGCTGCTGTAAAACCCGCTATAGCGGCCATAAAGACGCATGAGACAACGCCATTCACGATCAATAGCCGACGAAAGCCAAAGCGTTTCAACATACCCGCCGCCATGAATTTCATCAGCAAAGCACCTAAAGCCGAAACACACGTGATTAAACCTGATTGCAACGGCGTGGCGTGAAAGCAGATTTGCAACAACAGCGGCAAAAGGAACGGAATGGCACCAGCTGCAACCCGGTAAAAGAATCCAGCACTAACTGAGACACGCAGCGTTTGCACCGAAAGCAAGCGCAAGTCTAAAATCGGGTTTGCAACAACACGGGCATGGCGCACGTAAGCTGTTACCAATACCAAACCAACCAGGATTAGGGCAACGGTTTGCGGAAGGCTTAAGAGATCACGCCCCAGCACAGTCAGGCCAAAGACAGTGCAACTGAGGCCAAGGCCAGACAGGATGAAGCCCTTCACATCCAAAGGCGGAACTTTTGTCACCTCGCCATCAGGCAGAAACACAGTGGCCATGAATAGGCCCAGCAAGCCAATGGGCAGGTGCATCCAGAAGATCCAATGCCAGCTAAAATAAGTAGTAATAAAACCACCAATCGGCGGCCCAACCAGTGGCCCAACTAATGCAGGAACGGTAAGCCATGCCAGCGCATTCACCAGCTCAGCCCTGGGAATAGCACGAAGCAAAATAATACGCCCCACTGGCACCATCATGGCACCACCCAAGCCCTGCACACCACGCGCCGCCACCAGCCAGAATAAATTAGGAGCCGCAGCGCAAGCGAGCGATGAAAGCGTGAACAGCGCAATCGCCCAGCGAAACACATGCTTTGCTCCAAACTTGTCAGATACCCAGGCCGAAATCGGCAGGAACACAGTGAGGCTGAGCAAATAGGTCGTGAAAGCCAGCTTTAAAGCCACAGGATCAGTGCCCAAATCCATGGCCATCGCTGGCAGGGATGTGGCAATCACCGTCGAGTCCATATTTTCCATGAATAAGGCAGAAGCCACAACAAGCGGGAGAATGCGACTGGAGGAAGCCATGGGCGCGGTGTAGCATGGCGCTATATTTTTGCCTTCGAAATTTATGCAATACAGCCGTGACTTCAACCAGCAACAGACCTGAGTGCTCCACGTGATTGAAAATAAAGACATTTTAGTTGTTGGCGCTGGACCTGTCGGATTGGCCGCAGCCATCGAACTCAAACGTCGCGGCGCCACACCACGTATCATTGATAGCGATGGCGCGGCAAACCCCAACTCGCGCGCCTTGGCCATTAATCCGCGCACCCTCGATTTGCTGGGCCCATGCGGCGCTGCCGAGAAACTTATCGCTGCGGGCGTGAAAATCCGAAAACTTGTTGTTCGGCGAGATGAAAAGGTCATCGCTATGCTGGATCTATCCAACATGCCGCACAAATATAATTTTTTGCTGAGTTTGGCCCAGCATGACACCGAAATCATCTTGGCTGAAACGCTGGCGCAATTGGGTGTGCATGTCGAACGCAACCTGAGCCTAACCAGCTTAACGATGTCGGCCATGCCCACTGCCACAATATCGAACGGCGAAACGTGTGTGCCTGACTTCATTGTTGGCGCAGACGGCGCGCATTCCTTTGTGCGCAAATTACTCGGCATTAATTTCAGTGGTGAAACCGATGAATACCAGTTTGGCCTGGCCGACGTTACACTCGAAAACTGGCCCTTTGATTTCCAAACTGTTGTATTGACAGTAATGGACAATCATCTTGCGCCCTTCCTGCCTTTGGGTAAAAATTTTGGTCGTATGATTACAACCAGAACAGATTGCCTGCACAACTTACCTAAAGACGCAGTTGTTAAAAGCGTTGCGTGGGAAACCGATTTCAAAATCAGTTATCGGCAGGCTGAAACCTATCAAAGGCAGAACGTCTTCATTGCAGGCGATGCCGCGCATATTCACTCACCTGTAGGTGGGCGCGGGATGAACTTGGGCATAGAAGACGCGTGTTGGTTGGCTTGGCTGATGGATGAAGGCCGCGAAACTGAATACACCACCCTGCGCCACCCTATGGGCACAGACGTTTTAAAATTCACTCATGCTTTCACGCGCTTTGCCAAAGCACGCGGGCTTTGGCAGGATTTAGCCTTGCAGATGGGCCTACCGATCTTGGCAAAACTTCCCTTCGCCCAGCGCCGCCTGTTTCGCAGGTTGTCTGCCCAGGACACACCGCCTCCGCCTTGGTTGTGAAACAATTGCTACACCCACCTTTGACGAACTCCTTATCCTGAATTATAATAAAAGGCTGAGCCTATTCCGGTTCAGAGCCGCTTCTGCGCCGGCGCCGCGCACCAGATCAAAACTCATGCTCAACACTCTTTTCGGCTGGCTTGAACGCCGGGTGGATAGTTTTCCGCCTAATGCACCCCAAATGCCCGACGCTTCAACCTGGGGCTTTATTCGTTTTTATGCGCGACCGTTTTTGCCGCTGATCATCGCTGGCCTAACGCTGTCTGTCCTCATCGCCATCATCGAAGTGCGCGTTTTCGCATTTGTGGGCAGGCTGGTGGATATTCTTAGCAAAACCGATCCGGCAAATTTTTGGGCCGAACACAAATGGGAACTTTGGTTTTATGGTGCGCTCAGCGTGGCCATTCAGCCCGCACTTGCGGCCTTAGGTGACGCGGTTGAAAACCAGGGTCTGCGCGGCAATTTTGCTATGCGCATCCGCTGGCTGGCACATCGTTACATCTTGCGCCAATCGATGGAGTTCTTTCACAATGAATTTGCTGGTCGCATTTCCACCAAGGTGATGCAGGCAGCCCTAGGTGTGCGCGATGTGGTGATGAAGCTCACGCAGGTAATCTCATGGGTGGCAGTATTTTTTATCACGGCCATCGCATCCTTCATCGCCAACGATTGGCGCTTGGCCATCCCCATGATCGTCTGGCTTATGCTTTACGGATTTACCATGCGCCATTTCGTCCCCCAAATGGGCAAGCTTTCTGAGAAGCAAGCTGACATGCGCTCGCTGGTAACGGGCCGCGTTGTGGATACTTACACCAACATGCCCACCGTAAAACTATTTGCCCATGCTTCTCGTGAAGATGACTATGCCAAGGAAGGCATGGGCTGGATGTTGCAATCGGTTCACGATTCCATGCGTGTAGCCACCCGAATGAACATTGCATTAAACATGCTGAATGGCAGCCTGCTTTCGGCCACAGCAGCGATTGCCATATGGCTTTGGAGCCGTGGCGCTATCACTGTGGGAGCGATAGCCTTTTCGGTGGGTTTGGTTTACCGCATGTTGGGCATGGCCCATTGGATGCTGTGGGAAATCGCCGGATTGTTTGAAGACTTCGGGGTCGTAAAAGACGGTGTAGATGTGATTGCTCGCCACCATGCCGTGGTGGATGTGCCCCACGCAAAACCGTTGCAGGTGCCGCACGGCGAAATTACGTTTAGCAATCTGCATTTCAATTATGGCAACCAGGTTGAACATGGCCGCGAAGTGATAGCCAACCTCAATCTCACTATTAAGCCCGGCGAAAAAGTCGGTCTCGTTGGACGCTCTGGCGCTGGCAAATCCACTATCGCAAATTTGCTTCTGCGTTTTTATAATATTGGTGCGGGCGCGATCACTATTGATCATCAAAACATTGACGAGGTAAGCCAAGAGTCCTTACGTGCGGCTATTGGCGTTGTGACGCAAGATACCTCCCTGCTTCACCGCTCAGTGCGCGATAACATTCGTTACGGCAAGCCCGATGCCGCGCAATCGGAAATCGACGCCGCCGCAGCGCAAGCCCACGCCACAGAATTCATCGCCAATCTTGTTGATCCTAACGGCAGGCGCGGCATGGAGGCCCATGTGGGTGAACGTGGTGTAAAGCTGTCCGGCGGCCAACGCCAACGCGTGGCTATCGCACGCGTGTTATTAAAGAACGCACCAATCCTGATTTTAGATGAAGCCACGTCCGCCTTGGATTCAGAAGTCGAAGCCGCAATCCAGGAAAATCTCAATGTGTTGATGCAAGGCAAAACCGTTATCGCCGTAGCGCACCGCCTCTCCACCATCGCCGCCATGGATAGGCTGGTGGTAATGGACAAAGGCCGCGTCGTTGAAGAGGGCACGCATGCGCAACTGGTCAAAAAGCGCGGCGGCATTTATGCCAGCCTCTGGGCCCGGCAATCAGGTGGTTTCCTTATCCCCGAGGATATTAAGAAGTTGGAAGCGGCAGAATAGCGCTATTCACAAAGCCGGTAACCGCCGCGCCGCACTTCCAAATCAATATGGAAATGTTCAGCATGGGCGGCATTTGCCCCCGGCCCCAGCACAGTTGTAAAATCACTGCAGGCGGCAGCCCGTACATCACGTAAAAAAGCAAAGCCCAAAGATTGCACATTGAGCGAATCTTTCACCAAGATCTGCGACGTGTTAGCAAACTTGATATATTCAATATCAACCGCATCGCCTGTGGCGTGTTCGCTCATTTTGTTTCCAGAATCGCCATTGCGCCCCCGGCAATTGAACCCGGGTCCGGTTCCCATGGCAACCACGGGTGATCCCATGCTTTGCAGCGCCAATGGCTGCATTTGCTGATCAACAAATTGCGATAGCTTCAAGGCAAAGGCGCAATTGAAAAGCGGCTTATCCGGCAATTTAACCACACCCTGGCTGGTGGTAAAGCTGTTGAGACGAACCGGCGTATTGATTTGACAGGCCAAAGAAGTTTCAGCCTGTGCCACAGGCGCAAAACTGGTTCGCGCCGCTGCAAGGGCAGCAAGGCAAGAACTCGCTTGATCAATAGCAGGCGGCTTTACCAGAGCGATAAAAACCGGAGGTGGCACAGGCGGCGTTACTGGTGCGATAAAAACCGGAGGTGGCACAGGCGGCGTCACCGGCGCACCAGTAACAGGCGCCGAGCGTTTGACCACGGGTGGAATCGGTGGCGGCACGACTGGTACGGGCTTGGGTGCAATCGGCAAAGCCACAGGCAGCACAGGTACAGCAGAATCTAAACTGGCAGGCCGCAGTTTTGGCAATGGCGGTGCAAGGTGAAGAGCGGCCTTCGCTTTCAGGGGCGGCACAGGCTCAAGTTTCGGTGTAACTGCCACAGTTTGCACAGGTACGGCAGAATCTAAACTGGCAGGCCGCAGTTTTGGCAATGGCGGCGCAGGCATAGGTTTCGGTGCGACTGCCACAGGCACAGCAGGTAAATGTTTCGGTTTAATAACCTGCTTTGATTTTTTGTTAGAAGTTTTGCATGCTGCGGAATGGCTATTGGCGCAAAGCTGTCGATCAATGCGCTTTATGCTTTGCTCTATACCTTGCAGGAACGTTTTTGCTTGCGCAGGGCGACCGAAAGCATTCCCGCAGACAACCAAAATCAGAAACGCCAGCACTGCCCCAAATCTCATGGTAGATCTATCTCACACTTTGCATCAGAAACATAACAATGGTACTAGCAAGCTAGCAACTTTTATCCATTACGACCAACTCGACGTCACCACAACACGCCCACCCAGCTTCATGCGGTCATAAAGCCAAATCACATCGGCATTGAACATGGCAAAACAACCGGCGGTGGATTTGGTGCCAATATGCTCAGGCACATCTGTGCCATGAATACGGAACGTTGTATCAGCATTATTTTTATAAAGATAAATCGCCCGCGCACCCATCGGGTTTTTAAGGCCCCCCGGCATGCCATTTATATATTTAATAAGATCAGGCCTGCGCTTCAAATGATCAGGCGTTGGCGTCCATACCGGCCATTTTTCCAAGCGGCCAATTACAGTCTCACCCGTCCAATCACCGTATTTTCCCGTACCAATACCAAAGCGCACGGCTTTGTTATTTCCAATGACCAAAAACAGCCAATTCCGAAACACATTCACAACAACAGTGCCAGGAGCAGCTTGCGTGGGAAAATCTACAACTTGGCGACGGTAGCTATAGCCAACTTTTTGATCATCATCATCGGCCACAACGAAGGGTTCGCCGGGCAAAACTTTTGAAATCGCGGGCCCTGCGAGTGCTGCTGCAAAACCAGTTGTCAATAGAGAGCGACGCGTTAGTGATTTAAAATTGGTTTGCATGCTGAAACCTCAACTTAAATTTTCACAGTATCAACTTCTAAGAATGCCTTTACCTCTGGCACCCAGAAATCGCGCACGAATGCCACATGGTCTGGATGATGATTATAAAAATCATAAGCCTCCTGTGTTTTAAATTCCATTGCAAAGCAAAAGCTAAACTCATTTTTGGAAGACACTTGCCGTTGCTTTTCAAAATTTTGAACACCAGGAATGGCAGCAAGCACATCAGCTGCTTTTAAAAACGCCGCCTCTGCGGCAGAACCCCTAGCGTGTTTTAAGCGAAACAGTGCAGCGTGCCGGATCATCATCCTTACCTCGCAAATTTCTTATATTTAATTCGTTTTGGCATTACTGAATCCTCGCCTAGCCTACGCTTCTTGTCTTCCTCATAATCTTGGAAGTTGCCTTCAAACCATTCCACATGGCTATCACCTTCAAAAGCCAAAATATGCGTGGCCAAGCGGTCTAGGAACATGCGGTCATGGCTGATGATAACGGCGCAACCAGCAAAATCTTCCAATGCTTCTTCAAGGGCCGAAAGAGTTTCTGTGTCTAAATCATTGGTGGGCTCATCCAGCAACAAAACATTCGCACCCGTCTTCAGCATCTTGGCCAAATGCACGCGGTTCCTTTGCCCGCCGGAAAGCGTGCCCACCGGCTGTTGTTGATCAGCACCTTTAAAGTTGAAGGCACCCGTGTAAGCGCGGCTATTCATCTCGCGCTTGCCCAGGTAAATCACTTCCGCACCGCCTGAAATTTCTTGCCATACGGATTTCTTGGCATCCAGCGCGTCGCGGCTTTGATCAACATAACCCAAGTGAACGGTCGGGCTGACTTTAATGGAGCCGCTGTCTGGCGCCTCTTGGCCAGTGATCATGCGGAACAAAGTCGACTTGCCCGCACCATTCGGCCCGATGATGCCAACAATGCCACCGGGCGGTAAACTGAAGGATAGATTGTCAATCAACAGCCGGTCGCCATACGCTTTCGACAAGCCATCAATCTCAATCACATTGTCGCCCAGGCGTTCACCAGGCGGAATAATGATCTGCGCCTCGTGAGATTTCACGCGCTCTTCGTTCTTCTTCAATAACTCATCATATGATGAAATACGCGCCTTGCTTTTGGCTTGGCGGGCCTTGGGTGATTGCGAAATCCATTCCTGTTCACGCGCAATAACTTTCATGCGCGCCGCATCCTCGCGTTGCTCTTGCGCAAAACGCTTGGACTTGGCTTTCAGATAGGCGGTGTAATTACCTTCATAAGGAATGCCACGGCCGCGGTCCAATTCCAGAATCCACCCTGTTACATTATCCAGGAAATAACGGTCATGGGTGACAATGAGAATAGCACCGGGATAATCCCGCAAGTGATGCTCTAACCAGTTCACAGATTCAGCATCGAGATGGTTGGTTGGTTCATCAAGCAGGATAAGATCAGGTTTGGAAAGCAATAACTTGGTGAGGGCCACGCGGCGCTTTTCACCACCCGAAAGATTTTCAATCGAAGCATCTCCCGGCGGGCAACGCAACGCTTCCATTGCCACTTCCACTTGCGATTCCAAATCCCACAAATTTTGCGCGTCAATCTGGTCTTGCAACACCGCAGCCTTCTCGGCGTTCTCGTCGTTATAATCCGCCATCAATGCATTATATTCATCAAGAATGGCCTTCTTCTTGGCCACCCCTTCCATAACATTGCCCAGCACGTCTTTTGTTGCGTCAAGCTGCGGCTCTTGTTCAAGATAGCCCACGGTTGCTCCGTCAGCCACCCAAGCTTCGCCATTGAATTCTTTGTCTCGCCCTGCCATAATTTTCAGCAAAGTGGATTTGCCTGAGCCGTTCGGCCCTAAAATACCAATTTTGGCATCTGGATAAAACGACAAAAACACATTGTCGAGAACCTTCTTGCCCCCGGCATAGGACTTGGAAAGCCCTTCCATGTGATAAATAAATTGACGTGCCATACCTTAGAATCCGCTTTCAAATTTGAGTTTGGGCGGGTTCTAGTGGGGAAGCCTTAGGCTGTAAACCTTGCTTTCAATCAATCGAATAAGAGTTTTGTAGAATCTGAAATTTTAACGCCTCTTATCTGGATTTAGTGCCAGCTTCACGTGCCAAACTTTCGCCGGCTTCCTGCAACAAGCGCCCAATGGAAGCATGCGACGAACGACGCTCGTTCTCGATATTTGCCATCATTAAATCACGCAGCTGAATCATCTCGGATTGCAGGTGATCAAACTTTTTTGTGAGCGATGCATTAAAGCGCACCTCAGTCGCATCAATCCTTTGCGAAGCCGTCTCTTTTGAGTTCTGCGTAAGGACGTGAATTTCTTTGCGCAACGTGGCAATGTCATCATGCAATGCAGTCGATGTCTTCTTGGATTGTTCCAGCAAGCTCTCGTTGATATCGAGAATTTCAGAGCGTAGTGAATTGCTGTTTTCCGAAAGCACTTTTCGTAACTCGAATTCCAGATCGGAGTTGCGCAGTTGCATGTCACGAAGTGCCGCCTGCAACTGGTCTTCGCGTTCTTCGCAAAGCTTGATCAATTCTTCAAGGCGCGCTTCGTTTAATTGCTGGCTCGGGCCAACAACAAGTTCGCGCAACTTCATCAACGCTGTTTGTGCATCACTATCCATGGCATTTAGCGCCAACCCGACGTGCGGCGTAGACCCTGCGTCCCCCTGCTCCATTATCATGTTTTTTGCCCTCGGAGCTGTTGCCCTAAATGCCACTTCTGTGCCCACACGCTCACCATCTTTTAATTTCCGACGCTGCGCCGGAACATGTGCGTTATTAGGTACGAGCAGAATTGTCATTTTACCAGTCTCCCTTATCCCCTGAAGCCGAACTCAGACACACCCATTATACCAGAAATTAGGCCCAAAACACCTGGTGCGATTAATTTATGGTTAATCTCTATTAACGTTTAGCAGCATGCTTAAATTTCGCATACAACCCAGCGAAAAATTGATGATTTTATTTTTTATCTAGTTTTTTCTGATACTTACCTTGCAATATGTCGACTAAAACCAAAGCTCCCAGAATAAAATAGAAGGTGCTCTTGGCAAGCGGTTCGACGGCATACCCAAACAAGCTCAACCGTGCAATATGCCCGCCTTCGGCAATCAACATGGCACCAACCAAAAGCAATACGAATAAACCCAGCACCTCATAGAGCCGATTCTTTTCTAAAAATCGCGCCACATGGTCAGTCAGCCAAGCCATGAAAAACCCGGAGAGGATAATTGCTAAAGTCATAACAGCAAAATTTCGCGTCAAGGCCACAGCTGAAAGAACCGTGTCAAATGAGAACACGATGTTCATCACCAAAATCCAAAACAGCGCCATGGCAAAGCTGCGATGTTTGGGCCCCGCCATTTCTTCATTCTGCAAATCATCAACGCTCAGCAGATGGCGCGTTTCACGTACCGCAGTTCGAATTAAAAACGCACCGCCAAACAGCACGATCAAACTGTGACCATTGAAGGCACCAGAAACAAATCCGAAATCAAAACTGAACCACGGTGCCTGCAGGGCCGCTATAAGTTGCAGAACCACAAACAGCAAAACGATGCGAAGCACAATCGCCAGGATCGTGCCAACACGCCGCGTCAGGGCCTGGGCATTTGGCTCAACGCGTTTGGCTTCGATGGAAATATAAAGCAGATTGTCAAAACCCAACACTGTTTCAAGCGCGGTCAAAATGACCAACGTGACCAAATTCTCAGCTGTAAAAAAATCGCTCATCAAGGAAACACTATAGATAATTTACCGATTCCGGCAAACTCACTGAATTTCCAAAGCGTCCTTGATAATCTTCCGTAAATCGTCGCGGCGGTAAGGCTTCATAATGATAAAGCCTTCCTTAAAGCGTGGCTCATCTTGGTGAACCATGGCCCCTTTGGGATAGCCAGAGGTGTGAACTACTTTCAAATCCGGGCGCAGCGAGAGTGCCGCTTGCGCCAAGTCAAAGCCATTCATGCCGCCGGGCATCACCACATCAGAGAACATCAGATCAATTTCCGGTTCTTCCTGCAAAACGGCAAGTGCTTGAAAGCCGTCTCCGGCCTGAACAATGTCATAGCCAAAATCTTCAAGGAAGCCGCAAGCCACGGCGCGCACCGCCTCTTGATCTTCCACAACCAGAATTTTCTTTTTGCGCAGTGGCGCAGCAACAGGAGTTATAACCGCTTCAACCTTTGACAAGGCGGCAACGCCAAGACCGGCGCCGTTGTGTGGCAAATACATTTTCACCGATGTGCCATGTCCCACTTCAGAATAAATGCTGATATGGCCGCCAGATTGTTTGATGAAACCATAAACCATCGAAAGCCCAAGGCCGGTGCCTTGCCCCAGTGGCTTGGTCGTGAAGAAGGGCTGGAACACTTTTTCCAAAAGCTCAGCAGACATGCCAGTGCCCGTGTCTGAAACGGCAATCATTACATAAGGGCCGGGGATTACTTCGGGATGTTTCTGCGCATAGTAAGCATCAAGCGAAGTCAACTGCGTCTCAATCGTCAGTGCACCGCCTTTTTCCATCGCATCACGCGCATTGATCGCAAGGTTGAGAATGGCATTTTCGAGCAGAGAGGAATCGATCAGAGTTTGCGCCTGGCCTGCAACAGTGTGCACCTTCAGGGCAATCGTTTCACCAATTGTGCGTGACAATAAAGGCTCCATGCCTTTGACTAATGCATTAACTTCCACATCGCGTGGTGCAAGTTCTTGTTTGCGCGCCACAGCAAGCAACTGCTTGGTGAGTTCAGAGCCTTTACGCGCCGCATCGATCGCCTCAGAAACGCGGTGTGATGATTTGTCATCAGTGCCGAACTTGCCATCCAGCAGTTGCAGATTACCAATAATCACAGTGAGCAGATTATTGAAGTCATGCGCCAGGCCCCCCGTAAGTTGGCCAATCGCTTCCATTTTTTGCGCTTTCTGCAATCGCTCATTCACGGCATGACGTTCTGACAGATCGATGATATGAATAAAAAGCTGCTCCGTTTCACCAGTGTCACTTTTTCCCAACGCAATGGATATGGCACAGCTGACCGAACGGCCACCACCTGATTGCAAACGCAGCTCGTGTTGTAAAACTGAAACCTCACCCGAAAGCAATTGGCGCATTCCAGACAGGAACGCAGCCTTGTCATCGCGGTGCAGCAAGTCCTCAAAGCTCACCTGCCTGCTTTCAAGGTCATTGCGTTGCAAAAGATTGGCGAGCGATTGATTGGCCACTTCGATATGGCCTGACGGTGACACCACGGCGAGGCCATGCGCTGCGGCTGCGAACGCTGCTTTAAAGCGGTGATCATTACTGTTGGCTGATAGTGCAGTGACCTGAGCCTCGGCAATATTTTCCAGCAAACAAACGGTGCGTTCCAGCCTGCCCTTATCACCGCGGTAAGCCGTCATTGAAACGCGCACATTGGCCAATGTACCATCTTTGCGGTGAATTTGAATGTGCCCGCCGCGGTAGGTGCTGGTGGTGAGATATTTCGGATAAATTTCGGTAACTAACTTGCTGCGTGAATCCATCGGCAAGAATTCACTGAACGAGCGGCCAATAATATCTTGAGCCGTATAGCCTAAACTCTCGCACCACGCCGCATTAGCCGAAATCAACCTGCCAGAGCCATCCATGCAATGCAGCATCATCGGCAAATTATTCAGAAGTTTCTCATAAACTCCACCATTTTGGTCGGGGAAGAAAGTCATTGTGGCTTCTGGTGCTGCTTTTCGTTCCACCTGCCATGTCGTTGGCGTATCACGTGAGGCTTCCCAACCCGTCAACCCGGCAATCGTCATGATTCGTCTGCTCCAAAAACTGTGGCCCAACCATATTCGCCGCAAGGTTAATGACCCCTTGCTAATGCGGGTTTAAATCAAACATTAACTGATGAATTGCGCCGCACAGCGCGAAAAATTGAACAAATGGTTAAGATGCGTAGGGCAGACCCCGCGCCTCTGCCACCACAAGGGCCGAAAGCAGGCCGTTGTCATCCTTGGCATCAGGCAAAAAGTGTTTTATGACCTCATGCTTTACTTTCGCGCTTTGCGTCCCCTGCGCCCGCGCCATCGCCATGGCAGCGCCCTCGGCCACAATAATTGCTTGCGCCATCGCTTCTTCCCCTGACGCAAATGTCAACACTGGCCCCTGCCCGGTTACGCGGAACAGGCCAGCGCCATCACCTTCGACTTGCACAACAGCTTTACACGCCACTAACCCCGCTGCGGCACCAACAGCATTTGCCACATCGCAATGCGGCGTGAAAATCACGTCGCAGTTAAGCCGCTTGCCAACTTCAGGATAATAAATGCGAACCGGCCCACCCACCGCAACAATTGGCATACGTGGACAAAGCTTTACATCCACCTCGCCAACCCGGCCAGCCCCACACGCAACGCTCTGCGTCAACACATTATCAAGTGGCGCCCCAAAAGCCTGATCCAGAATAACCCGCACCGTCTTCACCACAGCGACATTCCAAATGTCATCAGACAGCAGTTTTAGTGCTGCCTCATCCGCTGCTTTCATAGTGCGAAAACGCCACAGCAGAGCTGCCCCAAGACGCGCGGCTTCACCGTTCCAATTGTTTTGAAGGCCCAGCACATGCGCCGCATCTGAAGGTGTGAAGGCACAAAATTGGATAAGACCTTTCTTGCGTAAGCTGGCCACCGCTCGCGCTGCCGCTGTTCCGGTGGCCACTTTACGCAGCGCAACGGGTGTTGCTGAAACCTGTGCCAACACCTCAGATTCTTTTGGCAGCAACGACGCACCATGGAAACCTGTTTGCGCACCAAAGGGCAATACCAGAAACTTGGCCAGCTGCGAGCCGCCCGTTGTTTCGCCAAGATCGGCTCGCAGCATGTCGACCAACTGCGGAAACCGATGCGCCAATAGAGCGATGGGTAGAGCCCGCTCTGGCCCCAGTTCAATTTCACCGTGCGGGCCAAGATGCACTTCACTATCGCCACCCAGGCTCACCGTTTTCACATCAATGGCCTTCACCATCGTGCGCCACCCGCCAACTTCAGCACCCTGCTCTGCCACCAGCGGGCGGCCATTAATGAGCAACCCCACATCAGTGGTGGTACCACCCATATCCGACATAATAAAATTATCGCGGCCTGAAAGCCACTGGGCCCCAACCAGGCTGGCCGCTGGCCCCGACAGCACCGTTTCAATCGGGCGCGCCGCAACAATTTCAGCTCTCGCCAAACTGCCATCACCCTTCACAAACATCAGGGGGCAAACCAGATGATGTTGCGCCATGGCCGCCTCAACAGCCTTTTTTAATTCTGCAATGCGCGAAACCAATCGCGCATTCAAAACCGCAGTTTGGGCGCGGCGCGGCGCATCAAGTGCGCTGGCCAAATGATGCGACAAAGTCACGGGCTTTGCCGTGGCCTTCGTCAAAGCTTCACCTAAAGTGTTTTCATGCGCCCCGTTGCGCACCGCAAATGAAGCGACAACCGCAAAGGCTGAAACATCTTGGGCAGGGCCAGCCAGCCACTCCTGCAATGGGGCAACATCAAGCTGTGCAGCTTCGCCACCCGTGTGGTCATGACCGCCAGACACCCGCAATATTGGCATGGATGGAAAGGCTTTGGCCAAGCCGCTACGCTGTTCCATTGCCGCATCAAAACCCGCCAGCACCAAACCAACCGCCCCGCCATGGCCCTCGACAACGGCATTGGTGGCAAGCGTTGTTGAAACCGAAACCAGCTGAACCCGCGAAGGCATAAACCCGGCCACTTGTGCTGTAGCAGAAGCCATCGCTTCAATTACGCCGATTGCCAAATTGCCTTTGGTGGTGATGGCTTTGGCACTGGCCAAAATGCGGTGTTGGCCCAAATCAATCACCACCGCATCGGTGTAGGTGCCGCCGGTATCGATGCCAATCACATAAGTTGCTTCACTCATGGCATTGCAACTGGCGTTTTATGGCTAACATCGCAAGCGCAGATATTTCAACCATTGGAAAGCGTGTGTAAGTTCCGTCTGATATCCGCCAGTGAGCCCTCAACCGCCGCCTGATCAGATTTCAACTTCAAAATTTGATAGCGCGCATTAAGCTTTGCCCCATCAAACTCTGATTGTTCCACGTCTGAAAGTGTTGCTAAAAGATGCTTGGCTTCAGCGGCAGCCTTGATCAGCTGATGGCGTGACTCTTCAAGCCCCGCTACAGCTTGCGCTTGCGAACTACTCAATTCACGAGCCTGCGAAATGGGCCCCGGAGATTCGTCTCTGATGGCCCGCAACTTCGCTGCAGTGGCCAGCTGTTCATGTTCGAAGCGGCGCGGATCAATCACACCCAATTTCATCGAGAACGTGACTTTACCACCAAAACCAGCGGAATTTGGATTTGAACCTGGCGGAGTGCCATCCACAAATTGACTGTAAATCGCCTGCGCACCCACGTCAAAATTTTCCGATGAACGAATTTGGCTGTCTAGCTGATCAAGATCATATTCAGCCCGCAGTAACGCATTGCCCAACTGATGCGCAGGCCTGTCAATGCTGACGGCACTTTTCTTGCGACGATCAGCTTGCGAACGGGCCGATTGGCCATCGGCGCGCAGCTGGTCGATCAGCATCAGTAATGCCGTGGCTTTTTCGCGGTTAATGTCGCCTTTGTTCATATGGCTCTGAATACTGTGCTTCAATTGTGCCAGCTCAAACGTTTCCGCATCAATGGCGTCAGCCTTGGCCCTGAAGCCCGCCTCAGTAACGTTTTGCGGCGTGCTGAAGACCAGATGCTGCAAAGCCGTTTCTGCCATATATTTATGGCACTCTGCTTCC
>JAYVCU010000051.1:0-8216 GCA_043749835.1 Hyphomicrobiales bacterium | reverse complement strand
TGGATCAGACGGTGAATGCAATAGAAGTGCAACTCATGCCAGACTGGTAAGAAGAATGCGAAAATGGCAAACCAAATCGGATGCGCCGCAAAAGTTCCCCATAAGCCGTAGCCATTGGCATAACACCACAGGCCAAAAACTTCATAAGCTGTCCAGATCGGAACGCCGGAAACGAAAGTGCGAATGATGTTGTCGATGTTCTGGCTCTTGAACATAAACACATCACTGGGATTTTCCGATGGCCACTTGCCGTTAAATTTAAAATTCGTGCCTTGGCCGCGTTTTACATACAGTCGCAGTTCCAACAGCCCATAAATCACCAACACAAGAATGCTGTTGCGCACTAACAAGTAAGCAATCCAGTCGACCGACAAAGTCTTCAACGTGTCGATGTGAGGTGTGAGCCAGAACCACATAACTGCGGCAAGCGCCAAATATAAAAAGTTCCAGGGGTAAAAATAGCTCGGCAGCCATTTCAGGAAATTCCACGGTTGCGGCGGAAACACAAACAGTGGAGCTGTTTTTAAGGGCTCGTTTGGATTCCAGTCGCCACGTTTATTGCGCGTTCCAGATTTTAGATCGTCCATGGTGTACTACCCCCCAACTTGCGGTGGATGACCGTCATGGGTAGCCATATAGCCTTCGATTTCGGCCTCAAGCTCGGCCATCTGCTCGCCACCCGCCATGAGATCGGTGATCTCTTCGCGGGTCTTTTCGCCTTTGCGGAAGTCGGCGGCCTTGGCGCCGCGAATAAGAACGGCAAAGTGGTCACCAACGGTGAGGGCATGACCGACATTGTGGGTGATAAAGATGATGGCGATGCCTTTTTGACGGGCTTGCAAAACGATGCGCAAAACATGAGCAGCTTCTTTCACGCCGAGTGCGGCAGTGGGCTCGTCCAAAATCAACACGCGAGCCCCGAAGTGAACGGCGCGGGCAATGGCCAGAGCTTGACGCTCACCGCCGGAAAGACCGCCAACCAAACGGTCGCCATCATCAACTCTGGTAATGCCAAGTTTGCGAACAGCGTCCACAGCAATAGCATTTGCCTTTTTGCGGTCAAAGATCTTGAACGGTCCCCAGCCTTTGGTTGGCTCTTCGCCCACAAAGAATGAGCGGCCGATGCTCATCAAGGGAAACGTGCCGCCAAATTGATGGACGGTGGCAATCCCGTGCGAACTGGCATCACGCGGGCTGTTGAATGAGACGGCTTTCCCGTCCATCTCAATAGTGCCTGACGACGTGACGTAAACGCCGGAAATAATTTTGATGAGAGTGGATTTGCCAGCACCATTATCGCCCAACAGGCACAGCACTTCTCCAGGCTGCACTTCCAGAGAAATATCATGCAGCACGTCAATGGGGCCGAAAGATTTATTGATGTTCTTGAGCGAGAAGATGGGTGTCTTCTGCGGCTTTAAGGCTGGGACAATTTTTAGAGCTGGGGCAGCTTGAGATGTTTTCAGTTTTTTCATCGCGATGTTCATTTCTTTTTCGGTGAATAGGTCAAAGCCTTTGCGCGGAACGTGTTATTCGCGAAAACGGCGAGCAACAACATGACGCCGATAATCAGGCTCGAAAGATTTCTGTCAAAATTGGTAAAGTAGATGCCTTGGTTAACCATCGCGAAGGTGATGGTTCCAAAGAAAATGCCAACAACTGAACCAAAGCCACCCGTGAGCAGGACACCACCAACAACCACCGATATGATGGAGTTAAAAATGAATGACATGCCAGTGGAAACTTGCGCCGAGTTAAACAGAATTGTCTGACATAGACCAACGAATGCGGCACTCATTGAGGAAAGCACGAACATGCCAATCGTAAGCCTATCCGTTGGAATACCGGCGTTGCGCGCACTCGTTTTGTCACCGCCCATTGCATAGATCCAATTGCCCCAAGGTGAGTAATGAAGGGCAAAGACATACATGGCCGTCAATGCCAGCCACCAGATGATGATGACTTGATAACCACTGCCAAACATGAATGAGCCAAATACCGTTTTTGCCCAGTCCGGCGCTTTGAGAGATACAGCCGTCGTGCTGGTGAGGATGATCGACAAAAACAACGTAAGGCCTGCAACCGCAAACAGCGTTCCCTTGGTGACAATCAACGAAGGCACAGCGGTGCGCACAACGATCCATCCATTGATTAGGCCAACCAAAGCCGCAAAGGCTAATGTGATTGCCACGCCGACCATGATCGGCAGTTCATAATATCCTGAGACAATGCCCATACACATTGATGCACCAGGAACCATGGCACCAATTGAAATATCCAGTTCACCGGCGATCATCAGAAAGCCGATGGGCACGGCAATAATACCCAGGGTTGCGGCTACATTAAGCCAGCTTGCGATACCTTGCAACGAGATAAAATTATGCCCACGAAAAATAACAAAAAACACAAATATGAAAATCATGCCCAAAAACGCGCCCGCCTCAGGACGGCGCAAGTGCTGACCAAAAGAAAATCTATTTATGAGGCTGGTCATTTGGATATTCCATTTTCTAAAACCTTTTAGTTGTCATTCCCGCTTTCGCGGGAATGACGAGGTTTGCGTATATTTTACGTCTCTTTTAAATTAGCGAGCGCCCTTTTTAACGCCGGCAAGCGCGTTATTGATGTTTCCAGCATCAACAATTGCCGGGCCTGTAAGCACTGGGATCGTGGCAATTTCGGTACCGAAGTCGATGTTTGCGGCAAGCATGGTTGTTGCCAAAAAGCCTTGCAGGTAAGGTTGCTGATCAATAGCAAACGTCTGCGTGCCAGCCTTGATGCGGTCAAGCACCGCAGGGCTCATGTCAAATGTGCCGAGCTTTACGGGGCGGCCGGCCTGCTGAATGGCAAGCGAAGCTGCATCAGATGCCCATGCAGCCAAAGTGACAATGCCGTCAACCGTTGGATCCTTGAGGAGTTCAGCCTTCATTGCCTCAGACGTGCCCGTTGCATTCTGATCGAGGTTGGCCGGTAATGGCAAGTTGGTCACTTTCGCGCCATTCTTTTCAGCACCTTCTTTTACACCTTTGCAGCGTGCTTCAAGGTTCACTGCACCTGGCACTTGAATGTGGCAGATGATGTTCTTGGCACCGTGCTTGGCCATATAGGTGCCACCAGCAACGCCGGCTACATATTCATCAGAGCCAAAATAGTTCATGCCGCTGATTTCCACACGGTTATCTGCACCAGCATTATACTGCATGATCTTGATGCCTTTGGCAGCGGCAGCCTTCAAGGCTGGAACTTCAGCCTCTGGAACCCAAACCGGGATGGCAATGCCTTGCACACCCTGGCTGATGGCGGTGTTGATCAGGCCCACAAGGTCTGGGCCGAAATTGTCATAGTTCTTGGTGCGCAGATAGTTGACTGAACCGCCATTGGCTTTCACCACCAGGGTAGCATCATCAACGCCCTTCTTGATCAGATTGAAAAATCCATCCTGTTCTGAGCCGGCAATCGCTGCAATGTTGGCGGCCATTACTGCGGGTGCGCCAAGTGCGAGTGCTGTCGTCGCTGCGAGAATGCTTATGAGTTTCTTCATTATTACTTCCTCCTATATGCCGCCTTGATGACGGAATTTGTTTCATTTTTTCTTGCCGCTGTAACTCAGCGCCATGTCTCGGAATGTGTTGTTCATCAAAACCGCGGCGAGAAGCAGTACGCCAATGATGAGGCTGGCCCAATTGGCGTTAAAGCCAGTATAGAAAATCCCCTGGTTGACGATGGCAAACGTCATGGTGCCAAAGACAACGCCCAGCACTGAGCCAAAGCCACCTGTAAGCAGTACACCGCCGATCACCACAGAGATGATTGAGTTGAAGATAAAGCTCTGCCCCGCTGACACTTGCGCTGAATTATAAAGAATGGCTTGCGCAATGCCGACAAAGGCCGCGCTGAAACTGGAATACATGAACATGTAAATGGTCAGGCGCTCGGTTGGAATGCCAGCACTGCGAGCTGAAACTTTATCGCCACCCATAGCGAATATCCAGTTGCCATAAGGTGACCAGTGCATGAAAAACCCCACAATGGCGGCAGCTAATGCCCACCAGATGATTGTGGTTTCAAACACATCGCCAAAGCCCAGACTGCTGCCGAAGAATTGACCAAGCAAAGCTTTGCCAACGGGGCCAGCTTTGATGGGAACGCCAGTGCTGCCAGCCACAAGAACGGTAAAGCCAAGTGTCAGACCCGCGACAGAAAACAGGCTGCCGAGTGTGACAATCAGTGACGGCACTTTGGTGCGCAGAACCAGCAGCCCGTTGATGAAGCCAATCAACAACCCTAAACCGAGTGCGGCCACTACGCCGAAAATAAGCGGAAGTTCAAAATAACCAGAAATCACCGCGCACGTCATGGATGCCGCCGGGATCACGGCGCCGATTGAAATATCAAGCTCACCCGCAATCATCAGAATACCGATAGGAAGAGATACAATGCCAATTTCAGAGGCCACATTTAACCAACTGGCAAAGCCACCGGCATTGACAAAATTCCACCCGCCAAAAATGGCGAAAAATAGAAACACGGCGACCATGCCCAGCAACGCACCAGACTCAGGACGACGCAACAAGCCGTTGAGCGATGGGGTTGCCGTTTGGGTGGTCATAAATTATCCTCGCTTTTGCTCGCATGAACTTCGGCAGGAATCCAACAACACAGTGCAATGTGAAAGCGGTGTTGAATTCCTGCCTCGGCCGGGAGGAAAAAAGGTGCAAGAGTGCTTAAAATTTCGCCCCTCCACCTATGACTGGAAGGACGGAGTTACATGTTAGCGTACACCAGCCTTAACGCCTGCGATGGTGCTATCAACATTGGCGGAGTCAACGATGCCAGGGCCCGTCAAGATATTGCGGGTTGGAACGCTTAATCCGTAGTTCACAGCGCCATTGAGAATTGACACGGCAAGATAGCCTTGCAGATAGCCCTGTTGGTCAATCGCGAAGGCCTGCTTGCCAGCCTTGATGTTATCCAGAATGGTCGCACTCAGGTTCATGCCACCGAGTTGTACCTTGCCCGCAAGGCTGGCCTGTTCGATACCCACAGCCGAGCTTGCCGCGTCCTGGTCACCAATCGTGTAAACGCCGGCAACGTCTTTGTGCTGCAACAAATAGGCCTTCACCGCTTGAGCCACCGCAGTTGGATTACCAAAGTTGGTCATCGGCAGTGGCAGAACTTCGCCCTTGCCGCCGGCTTTTACTTCACCATCAACCAGGCCTTTGCACTGTGCATCAAGATTGGCTGCACCAGGCAGCGTGTTGATGCAAACGGCAGACTTTTGGCCGTGGCTGGCAAAGTAAGTGCCAGCGGTAAAGCCACTCTGATAATCATCGCCGCCAACATAATTGGAAGCACCCAACTTATCAGCAGCAGCCAAGCCACCCGCATTATAGATCACCAGTGGAATCTTGGCGGCAACAACCGCTTTGAACGCTTCGTCCATGGCTTCGGGAACCCAGTCCGGGCCAACAATGGCGTCGGCTTTTTGCGCAATTGCAGTGCGGATCAAATCGGCAGCGTCTTTGCCGAGATTGTCATAATTCTGTGGGCCGAGCCAGGTGACAGAACCTCCAGTTGCTTTTGCAACCAGGCCAGCATCCTCAGCACCTTTTTTAACACGTGACCAGAACGGATCGTCAGCCTTGCCGCCGATTACGAAAATCTTAGCCCCAGCCATTGCCGTAGACGCACCGAGGCCCAGCATCAGCGCTGCCATAGCCGTCATTAGAAATTTGCTTGATCGTTTCATTTAGTTTCCTCCCTTGAATGTTTGTGTTCACCGATGGGGCAATTCCCACATTGAACTTTTCAAATTGGATTTCTTCGTTCCAATATTTTGATGTTTAAATCATTCGCTCCAAACTAAATCAAGATCAAAATTGGCAAATATTGATTTGTTTTACATCATATTATGTTGCAATGCAGCGAAATCAGACTGTTTTGAGCGCTGATCATTCAAATTTTTTCAATATGATTGACATGATGTTTTTTACATCATACCACGATCCAATGAAAATTGAACCTTTTATAGCTCCCGCAGATGATACGCGCATACGTCGCGGCCCCACCGTGGCAGAGATTGCCGCAGCAGCAGGAGTTGGCACAGCAACGGTTGACAGGGTTCTCAATGGGCGCAGCAAGGGGCGATCAGTTACCAGGCAAAAGATCATGCAGGCTTTGTCAAAGCTAACCGCTGCTGCATCGGCCTCTGAACCAAGCGAAGCCAAGCCCATCCGCGTCGCATTTCTGTGTGACAGCGGCGAAAGCTTTCATACAACGCTGGAAAGCGCCGTTCAAAATACCGTTTTGAGGTGGCCGGAAATGACCACCACATTCGAAGCCATCACCACATCACAGGTTGACCCTATTAAATTCGCCAACATGATTGAACGCGCCGCAGAACATGCCGACGCACTGGTCATTGTGGCGCGCGAAGACCTCACCATCAGCCGTGTGGTTCGAAATCTCATTGATCGCAACATGCCCGTCATCTGTCTGACAACAGATTTTCGCACCGCTGATCGCACCGCCTATGTCGGCAATGATCAAATCAGTGCCG
This sequence comes from Hyphomicrobiales bacterium, assembly GCA_043749835.1. Classification (GTDB taxonomy): domain Bacteria; phylum Pseudomonadota; class Alphaproteobacteria; order Rhizobiales; family Aestuariivirgaceae; genus Aestuariivirga. Next base: position 1,657 of record JAYVCU010000051.1, on the reverse strand, counting down.
GGGCTACGGCGGCGTGTTTGATGGGCCAGGCGGTGGGCAACCGGGAAGGCAATATACTGCTCGTCTATTCGGCTGCCTATCGTTGTCAGGAAGAGCGTGAACTTGGTTTTCGCCGCGTGCTCCGTGCCGAGTATCCATTGCTGCGGGTTGAAGAGCGGGTGAATTCGCAGGATGACACCGAATATGTGTACCGCAACGTGGTGCGCTATATTGAAGACCACGGCCCGCCCGCAGGCATCTATAACGTGGCTGCGGGAAATATCGGTGTGGGCAAAGCCCTGCAGCAATTTGGCCTTGCGGGTAAAACCGTTTTCATCGGCCATGAACTCAATGCCAATTCGCGCCTGCTTCTGGAAACCGGTGTGATGAACATAGTAATTGGCCATGATGTGGCCGAGGAAGTAGAACTGGCTTTGAATTGTGTAAAAGCTGCAATTGCAGGCAAGCAGGTTTTATCACCCCCGCGCAGCCGCGTACTCATCCACGCGAAATATAATTGCATATAGTGAAATCAGAGTTACGCAGTATTTTGGCGCAAATGCCATAAGCGGTTTAGCCAACCAATCATCACCTCTGGGCGGGGTTCAGATGAAACCTCCGTTTCATTTCAGAGCGACGATTATCGTGAGATTGCTACTCCTCATTAGAGGTTTTAGTATTGTCTTTCATAAAGACGTCCAGGGTGCCGCGATTGCGCCGAGCAGTTTTTTTGCCTTTCTCGACGTCCGACATATCGTTGGTCATAAAAACTGGAAAGGTTTCTACAGTGCCGAAAACGTCGGTCCAACTAACTTGACCAGAGTATGTGATAGCATTCCACTCAAAGAATGCGTCATTTTCGGACTCGGAAAGCCTGTCGCCTTTTTCGAAAGAGATTGGCCAAATAAACATCAGCTTCTCGGTGAGCGTCGCGCCGCTATGGATTGCTTGAAAGCGAGTACGGCTGACTGTCGAACGGATGTGTTTTTTTGGAAGGAACCCGCTCCCAAAGGCTGTTTGATCAGCATTAAGGACAGTGAGATACAATTCTCCGGAAATAAACACCGATCTTGCAGGAGATTGCCCAGCATTGGTCAATGCAATGTCGATGAAGATCGTTGTGCCGGAGATCGAGTATTTCGCCGCGCTGCATGTGAGATAGGCTCGGACCTGAGCATGGCCAGTTTGTCGAGCAACCTCATTGGCGGTATTCGCCGCGTCCACCCCTGCCTGACTAACCTTTCTTTGAAGTTCACCAGCTTCGACGGTTTTTTTCAGTTGAATCCCTTGCCATGCGAAAACACCAGTTTGGATTGCAGCTATTATGGCAATAATTCCCGTCAATCTGATAAGCCACAAGTCGGTCGCAGACTTGCTGTCTCGTTCTTTCTGATCGTCTGCGGCTTGTTGGGCGGTTTTTTTAGGTTCCATTACTTTTACAACCAACGGCGCTTCATTGGTGCCTTTTTGATCGGCTTTGGATGGTTGCTCAGCTGGCTTGGCTAAGGGCTGCGGTGGTTGATTGACGCTGAATGGATTTGGGGCTGGGGGACTGTCAGGAATCTTGTGCGTGAGGCCATAGTGATGAACAGGAGACAAATCACATGGCTATTGAGAAAGAACTATTGGATCAGCTTTTGGCTGGCCGCGATCCCAAGGAGCTGTTTACCAAGAACGG
>JAYVCU010000050.1:0-9318 GCA_043749835.1 Hyphomicrobiales bacterium | reverse complement strand
ATTGTTGTTTTTGGCGGCGGCTTCGGCTTCTATGGCCGGGGACGCTGGTTCTAGGCTTTTGGAGTTGGTGCCGTAACGCAATGCGGCTGCAGCCACATTGCGTTACTGCGTGCCACTCAGCAGTTGGCAATGAATAGCCCCGAGTTTCCTAGACACCCTGCGGGTTCATATCTGGTGGGGAACCGATGGCGGGCCAATGAGACGGGTTTCATGGTCGGCAATGATCCAAAAAAGGCTAACAACGTCATCTTACCAGAACTCTCCTTACCAGAACCCTCCTCTCATTAGCACGACATCTCCGATCAACAGATTTATTGGGATCGAACAACAGTCGCGTTTGCGATTTCACTCTGGTATTCAGGAATGTGTGCGATCTGCCACATCCCGTTGGGAATTTGCGGCTGCCATAAACTGTTTCACGCGGGTGACATCCACTGGGTTCCACCAGACGCCCTCATATTTCAGGTCACTTGCCACAATCACCCCACTGGTGCGGGAAAGAATTAGGGATACATTGTCTTTTGTCACGCCGCTTCCCACCAGCAGTGGCAAACTGGTTGCACCACGTATTGTATCGATCTCTTCTAACGTTGCGGTGTCACCGGTACGTTGCCCTGTAGCGATCACAACGTCTGCGCGGAAGAAAGCAACATCACGCGTGAGCTCTAAAATTGATCGGTCAGCAACAATGGCGTGGGCGCCGTGTTTCACATGCGTATCGGCGAAAACCATGATGTCGTCTGCCTTGAGGTTAGCGCGGTAGCGCAATGCCTTTGCTGCCGCACCTTCAATGATACCTTCGTTCGCGACGTAGGCGTTGGCCCATTGATTGACACGGATGAAACTAGCACCTCCAGCTTTGGCCACTGCAAGCGCCTGAGTGGCACCATTTGCTAGAACATTGATTCCCAAAGGCACATTGAAGGCGTGTCGCACACGGTCGGTGATGACCGAAAGATGTGCCGCCGTTTCAGGACCAAGATCCTCTGGCTTCAGGAATGGGATATCGCCATGGTTTTCGATGATCAAGCCATCAACACCACCGGTTACATAGGCTTCTGCATCTGCCATAGCCCGGTCATAGATCGCGGCAACAGGTTTACCGTCATAAGCAGGTGAACCTGGCAATGCGATGCAGTGAACAACACCGATGACAGCTTTACTGCGACTGAATATGGTTTGAATGGCACTGGGCTGAGTTGCGGCGACTGGGGCTGACATGCTTGTTTTCCTTCAAATCATCGTGCTGAGAATGAAAGCGGCTGATCCGCTAAAATCTGGCCGCGCAACCGGTCAATCGTTTCGGTTGACGGAAAAGCCGCGGAGGAGCCATGCCGTCCAACTTTGTTCGACGCGGCGTGGACGGCGAGTGTTGCCGCACGCAAGTGATCGCGAACCGACATCCATTCCTGGACATATGTACCTGTAAAGACATCGCCAGCACCCGTCGTATCGACCACACTCGTGTTTGGCGTTCCTATTGAATGTAGAGTACCGCTGGCCAATCGAACGCAGCAACCCTTGCTGCCGAGTGTTACCACCACCGTGTTCACGCCCCCTGCCTGCATGACGGAGTGGAGTGAGTGCGATGGGTCGCGCCCGGTCCAAAGGTAAAGTTCGCGTTCATTGACGATAAGGACGTCGATGTGTTCTGCAAGCTCTGGAAGCCAATCGCGAAACGGGGCACCATTTAATATAATACATGCACCTGCAGCTTTGGCAGCTGCGGTAGCAGAATGCGTTGTCTCGCGTGAAAGATTACCTTGCAGGAGAAGTACATCGCCTGCATCGAAATTCAGCTTCGACGAAATATCCTCAAACCGTAGCGCCTCAGCACAGCAGGTGTTGCTCACAATGACGTTTTCACCAAGTGCATCGACAAGTACAACAGAACTGTCACTTGCGCCGTCTCGAACAACAAGATCCTTGGCATCGACAGCTTCACTTAAAAGAGCGGCAGAAATATCATTTGCAATATCGTCTGAACCGACAGCTGCGAAGAACCGCAACGACCGGCCCGCACGCCGCGCAGCGATGGCCTGATTAAATCCTTTGCCGCCTAAATCAGTGGCTGCTCCGTGTGCCAGTACTGTCTCACCTGGTATTGGTAAGGCTGCGACACGATAGGTAACGTCGCGACAGGCATTGCCTATGATGAACAGTGTGCTCAATTTCTTGCAGTGATCCAACCAAGTGCGTTTTTCCACAAAATAGCATAACCCGGCCAACCAGAAAAACTAGCAGGCAACCAATGCGGACCGATATCGGAGGCCCACGCCAGTGACCGGCCTTTGCCATAGGATCCCGTCACCAGAAGAGGATGCCCACCTTGTTCTCCGGGCAACCGCGCCAAAATCTCAACGCCATCCTGTTGTTTTGCAACGATCTCGTTGGCACCCAGCAAAATGGGCCAATCTTTTCCCAAGCCCTTCAGGACAGGATGATCAGCAGAACCGATGACTTCGACTTTGATGCCTTCAGGCGCTTCGATGCGATCATCATATGCAAGACAAGTGACGGGTAAGGCCTCTTCCACGGGCGTACGACGCCAACGCGCGCGACCGTCAATACCTTGAAATGAGAAATAACCACCTATCATCATCAGGCCGCCACCTTCCGCTGTCCAATCGCGAATAAGCTTCAAGCGGTTCGGCATGGTCTTGCCATGCAGCCAGACTTCTTGGGGAAGTAATATGCTGTTGGAGCCGATATCCGAAAGGATGATCGCATCATACTGCTTCAAGTTATCCATGGTGAAGGGAAAGTCCTGTGGCGCATCATGGGCTTTCATCCATGTCAGATCAAAATCAGATCCCTTTAATGCATTTATCAGCGGTGCGGCACCGCTGTGAAACGACACGCTGCCAAACTGGTCAAACCCTTTGTAATGGGTGGATGAGCTCATCCATGACTCACCTACCAATAGAACTTTTTTACCCGGCATTGGTTTGGCCCTCTTAATGGTTGTCTTTTGTTTCATAAAAAACCGAGGCAGGATTGCTGATCAACATCGCCGTAATGGCCTTTTCCGACACACCATGGCGCCGCAAGCGTGGCACAAAATGTTTGAGGACATAGGCGTAACCAAAGCCACCATAGTGGCTGAGCATCATCTTGATGAAGACGTCCTGGGACAGCAGCAATCGGTGACCAAATCCGTGATTCACCAGGCCCGCAATGGCCCGCGCATTGTCTTCATCTGATGGACATTGCACGTGTTGATCGGCGTACCAGTAGTCCATGCCAAGCATGTCATATTCGATAAATGCGCCGCGTTCAGCTAGCGACGTCTGGTAGTCCACGTCATGACCCGAAGGATTCATGTGACACAGGATTGTATGATGAAGAACGCCGCACTCCTCACCGACAATATCAAGCACACGGTGCGCGTGACGATACCAAGCAGGTAGATGCACCATAAGGGGAAGCTGCGTGCGCCGTTGGGCTCGAGCTGCACCACGCAAAGACTTTTCTTCATCAGCGGTAAAATCAGCTGACACGCCAATTTCGCCGATCAGTCCGATTTTGATGCCAGTATCTCCGACCCCGTTGTGGGCTTCGCTGACGATTTCATCTGCCACATCATCGATGGACAGATGCTTCAATTTTGGTGGGTGTGAGGTTTGCAAATAGTAACCAGAGCCCATGACAATATTAAGGCCTGTCGCCTTAGAAATGCGCACAAGCGCAAGAGGATTGCGCCCGATGCCACGGCAAGTGGGATCAACCACAGTGCGACCGCCCGCATTTTTGAAGTGCATCAACTCCGCATCGGCGAGCGCTTCATCATCAAGGGCACAGTTATCGAGATTGACAAACGGGTCCATCCGCAACTCGCCGATGATGCCCATGTGCAATGGATCAGTCGCCAGGTGTTGACGCTCGGGTTCCGTAGGCTTGTGCCACCAGCACCGGCAGTCATTCAAAATATGTTCGTGCGGCAAGGTAATGCCCATATCGGATACGGCGATGGCACCCGTCACTGTCATGACCTTGCTAGAGCGGATGTGGGTGGGGGCAAGCTCGCTCATGTTGTCCTCACCGTTTGCGTGCTGGCGTTGCCAGTTTGGCAAACACGCGTGTGTTAAGCCAAATGGCAATCAGAATTATGAAACCCGTCACAATTTGTGTAAAAAATGGTGAGACATGAGCTAGGATAAGTCCATTGCCGATCACCGCAATCGTGAGCGCACCCAGCACGGTGCCGACAATCGTACCCTTGCCGCCCAGCAAGGATGTGCCACCCAGCACCACCGCTGCAATCACTTCAAGTTCAAAGCCCACGGCCGCGTTGGAAGAGCCTGAACCCAGCCGTGCTGCGATGATAATGCCAGCAATAGATGAGGCAACTCCAGTGAGAATGTAAACCGTCATCAAGCGTTGCTTAACCGAAATACCAACCCGGCGCGCCGCTTCCAGATTTGCGCCGATTGCCACGATGTGCCGGCCAAAACGCAGATTGCCCAACGTGAGAAAGCCGGAAACAGCCACCAGAACACCCAACACGGCCGGGATTGGAATACCAAGCAGCCAGCCGCGCCCGATGAGTGTAAACCACCCTTCTGTTTCAATCGGTATCGAAAAACCCTGGGTCATCAACAAGGCTACGCCGCGTAAAATAGACAGGCCAGCTAGTGTCACAATAAATGCTGGAATGCCTTCATAGGCAACAAACCACCCCTGCATGGCACCTACACATGCACCAAGGAAGAGCAGCGCAACAATAACAAGCGGCCATGGGATACCATATTGCATGAGTATGGCTGCGGAAGCGTTGACCAAGGCAACAGTTGAACCCACCGAGAGATCAATACCGCCTGTGGTGATGACAAATGTCATCGCAACAGCAACAATTAACATTGGAGCAGATTGCCTCAACAGGTTGAGAATGTTGCCGGATGACGCAAAGGCTTGGGTGAACACCGCGAATATAAAACAGCACAGGACAAAAAACGCGGCGATGGAAAGCACCTGCGCATGGGCACCCAGAAAGTCTGCTGATCTGGAACCAGTCGGACGCGATGTGTAAGCGGTTGTCATCTCTGCGCCCCCACATCGCGGCCCGCCACATGACCTTCGCCCACGATGAGTTTAACCAAATCCGTCAAGTCGGTTTCGCCGATGCGCCTTTCGGCCACTTTGGTGCCTTCGTACATCACGGCAATGCGGTCGCAGACCCGGAACAGATCTTGCAGACGGTGGGTGATGAGAACAACCGAAACACCCAAAGCCTTGACCTTGGTGATCAGCGCAAGCACCGCTTCCACTTCCGCCACCGCTAGCGCCGAGGTGGGTTCATCCATGATCAACACCTGCGGATTGAATGCCACGGCCCGCGCAATGGCTATAGATTGCCGTTGACCACCGGAAAGCTGGGCCACGGTGACGTTGAGATTGGGGATACGGATTTCAAGACCGTCAAGAATACGGCGTGCTTCTGTCTGCATGCTCTGTTTTGCAAGCCACCCAAAAAAAGTATTTCCAGCCGTCATTTCCCTGCCCAGAAATAGATTACCCGCGACGTCAATGCTGTCGCACAATGATAGATCCTGATAGACCATTTCGATCTTCAGTGCGCGTGCCTCTGCCGGATTAGCAAAATGCGTTTCATGACCGTCAAGCATAATCTTACCTTCATCCGGAAGATACGCGCCGGATAAAACCTTTGTGAGTGTGGACTTGCCCGCAGCATTATCGCCTACAATGCCCAGGCACTCGCCGGGATAGAGATCAAGGTTGACGCCGCAAAGTGCTTCTATGGAGCCAAAACGTGTTTTGATCCCGCGCATCGAAATGCGCGGGGTCACTCCCTCCAGTTGCAGCACTGAAGTGATACCGCTCACAGCTGAAGGAAGCTCTTGTATCATTTGAAAACGGTGCGATAGGGCTCAACATTGTCCTTGGTAACAATGGTGACAGGTACCGAAATAGTTTTTTCGACAGTGCCGCCAGCGTGAATTTTGGACAGGGCTTTAACGGCTGAGGCGCCCATGCCTGATGGATCCTGCTGGATCACACCAACAACATAGCCGGCATCAATGCCTTTAATAGCGGATGCTGTAAGATCCCAGCCAACAACCTTGACCTTTCCTTGTTTGCCTTGGCTTTCCACCGCCGCAACAGCACCGAGAAGTGCAGGTTCGCCCGTTGCGTAAATCGCCGACAAATCAGGATTTGCGGTTATCAGGTTTTCTGCTGCAGCGAGTGCATTATCCTGAGTGTTTCGGCCATCGACCACGCCCGCCATTGTAATACCAGAAGCAGTTTTGATAACATCTTCAAAACCTTTCTGGCGTACATTCTGGATCGTAGAGTTCAAGGCCCCGACGATACCAAGTTTCGCTTTGCCACCCATTTTATCTTTTACGTATTTTGTAAAATATTCTCCGATGAGTTTGCCTGCGCCCTCATTGTCAACACCGATCTGGGCCTTCTGCGGTCCGGCTGGCAATATAGCGTCGATAGCAACCACGGGAATCCCCGCTGCATCCGCCGCCTTCACTGCGGGCATTATGCCATTAGTATCAATCGCAACCACGATCAGCCCATTGACCTTCTGCTGGATATAGGTTTCGATAGCATTGTTCTGTGCAGCTGGATCATTGTTGGCATTGAAAATCACCAGATTGACACCGGCAGCATCTGCGGCTTTCTTGGCACCCTCGTTCATTTGCGTAAAGAATAAGGCTTGCTGATTGATCTGGATCAGCGCGAATGTTGGTTTGTCCGCCGCTGTTGCAACATTTGAGGCAAAGGTCAGTGCTAATGCACCTGCTGTTGCCATAAAAAATCTGCGGTTCATCATTATTTACTCCATGCTTTGATTAGGCGGCTTAATCGGGAAATACTTGCAGGAGGTGCCACCGAGCCTCGCTGAATAAGGTGAACTGGAAGTCGTTCTTCCGCTGTATCTGTTGACGTGTTGGTGAGATTTCCAACCAGCCGCTCGACACCACGTCTGCCCATGTCTGCAACAGGCTGGCGGACGGCGGTCAGTGCTGGAAAAAAAAATGTGAACGGCGCAACGTCGTCATAGGCGACGATGGACATGTCACCGGGAACGGAAATACCTACTTCGCGCAATACCTCCAACACACCAATGGCAATCTGGTCGCTTGATGCAAAAATGGCCGTGGGCGGTTGATCAAGGAGCAACATCCGGCGTGCTGCTGAACGACCATGCTCTGAAGTATAGCCACCAAAATCTGTCAATGCCCGATCAAATGGAATGTTTGCGGCACGCAGGGCTGCTGCATAGCCATCGCAACGCTCAACAGCACTCATAACACCTTCCACACCACCAATAAATCCAATCCGGAGGTGCCCTGCAGCGATCAAATGTGTGGTTGCTTCTCGACCGCCGGGACGGTTGTCGCAGAATACTTTCGCTGCGTTGACGCCCTGCACGTCTTCGTCCAGCAAAACCACGTTTGACTGACCCTGCATTGCAGCTAGAAGTGTTCCATCGTCAGGATGATTGGTGGCAAACAAAAGCCCGTCAACGTGATTGCGGTAAACCCGGCCAATATAGTCAACTTCCCGCGCCGGACGATTGAGAGTGGCACATAACACGAGTCCGAACCCCAGGGATTCTGCCGCAGTCTCAATGGAACCCGCCAGCAGGGCGAAGAACGGATCAGCAATATCGGGTACGACCAAAGCCAGCGTATCTGTCCTGCCCAAGCTCAAGCGTCTCGCATGCAGATTTGGCTCATATCGTAATAGGACAACAGCACGGCGGATGCGCTCCGCGGTCACTTCTGGCAATTTGATGGAACCATTCAGCCAGCGCGATACTGTTGCTCCCGAAACGGCGGCCTCTCTAGCGACATCACGAACCGTGGCACGTTTTGGATTCCTAAATTCTGTCATTTTTGTTCAATCAAAGCGATCAACGAAAAAACGGATTTCGTAAAGGCATTTAGTAAACCAGTTTACCACAATTATATTTTGCGGTCATGTTGTCAAGATTATTTGCGAAAACATATGCTGAGATGGTATTGACAAGTTAACGCGTATAGGACGCAAGTGGTAAAACGACGGCCATGTCCGCGGTCAGATAAATTGAGACAAATGGCAGCCTGATTTAGGGCGTGTCTTATTTGAGCCACGTAAGTGCACATGCGAGATGAATGCCAGCGAGAACGTTTCGTGCAGTTTTTTCGTAGCGTGTTGCAGATGCCCCTGAAGTGTTTGATGGTGTTGAAGAAACGTTCGACAAGATTGCGTTCTGCGTAAAGCGCAAAATCGCAGTCACGCTTAATCTTGCGATTTGATTTGGGCGCGATGACGGGCTTGATGGTGTGCAGTGTGAGGCATTCAATAAAGCTATCGGCGAGCATGGCTTGAGGTGCCACTTGGGCGCTTAAGCGTTCAGCCTGAGTGATGTCGTGAACCTGTCCGCCCGTGAGACTGACAGCAAGGGGATTTCCCAGCGCGTCGACGATGGCGTGGATTTTTGTTGAAAGACCTCCGCGTGAACGACCTATCGCTTGCTCGAGGCCGCCTTTTTGAGCGCCCCTGCACTATGCTGATGGGCTCTGACAATGGTGGCATCAATCATGGCGTATTCAGTGTCGGGGTTACCTGCCAAAGCTTTGAAAAGATTCTCCCAAACACCGTCCTGCGACCACCGCGAAAAGCGGCGGTGGGTGTACTTCCAGTCGCCAAACCACTCTGGCAAATCCCGCCATGGTGCGCCAGACCTGAACTTCCAGATCACCGCTTCGACAAACCGTCGATTGCCGACCGCGCTATTACGGCCACCATGACCGGGACGTCCCGGTCATAGATTCTCAATTCGCACAAACTGATCATCGCGCAACTTATAGCGTATCACTATCCAAGCCTCCTTCAAAACGGCTCTTTATGAATCACGCTTCAGCTGATTTGAGAATCCTTAATTGACGAAACGCCCTAGTGGAGGCTCTGGGTCATCTTTTGATTTATGTTATGCGGGTATTGTAATAGACGAGCGCGTTGGCGGCTTTCGATTACAGCCAGCCCTGCTTGCTGAATGCTTCAATATTGACACCCGGCGGCGCATACCATCCGCAGTTGCCGAAAGCTTCTTCAACCTAATCAAGCGCGAACGTGTCAGGCGCAGAACCTACAAAACCAGAGACGACGTTGGCCTGCCCAATATTTTGTACCAGACGTTATGAAAGATTATTGCATGTGTGACCTCTCGTCGAGAGAAATTGGTTTTAGGGTTATGGCGACGGGTGCTAGCGGCCTGTAACCGAGCGATGAGTGCGGACGTGGCTCAATGGCAGAACATTTGGTTCCCAACTGCTGCTGCCTGCCCGCCAAAACCGG
>JAYVCU010000049.1:0-44472 GCA_043749835.1 Hyphomicrobiales bacterium | reverse complement strand
ATTGGCGCAAAAGGACATGAGCGACAACGAACAAGGCGTCGGCCGCGAGTTGTTTGCATCATTCCGCCAGTTGGTGGGTGCGGCAGATACTGGTGCCACGATTTTTTCTGCCGTGTGACGTTTGATGCCGACTAGTTTCAAATATCCGTCATTCCCGCGAAAGCGGGAATCTCTGTTTTTTAAGCATTCAATATCTGCGCATGGTTTGTAAACACAGATGCCTGCTTTCGCGAGCATGACGGTGGTTTGATTTGAACACGAAGAATGAAAAGCGGCCCGCAGTATATATTCTCGCAATTCGGAAATATGGTGCGCTTTATATTGGAATAACATCCGCCTTATAGAATCGCGTCAGCACGAACAAGGCAGCAAGGATCAATGGGTTCACTGAGAGATATAATATACATCTACTCGTTTGGTACGAACATCATCAAACAATGGATATTGCGATAAAGCGGGAAAAACAATTGAAGAAATGGAACCGAGCTCTGAAGATCGAATTGATTGAGAAGTTCAATGCCCCCTGGCGAGACCTTCACGATGAAATTGACTTCGACGGAACTCTCGTCCAGTTCGAAAATGAAAGAATAGATGATGAGCAAGAACCTGCAAAAAGGCCTTGAGGCCGCCCTGCTCAAAGCCCCCATCGTTCCGGTGATGGTGATTGAAGATCTGAAGCACGCCGTGCCTCTGGCCCGCGCCTTGGTCAAGGGCGGTTTGCCTGTTCTTGAAATCACTTTGCGCACGGCTGCGGCACTTGATTGCATCAAAGCCATCGTTGCTGAAGTGGAAGGGGCCATCGTCGGATCTGGCACGGTGCTGACCCCCCAACAACTGCGCCAATCCGAAAAAGCGGGTTGCGTTTTTGCAGTGTCTCCGGGTTCTACTGGCAAGCTCCTGGGTGCCGCAGATGATTATAATATCGCACTTCTGCCCGGTGCCGCCACAGCCAGCGAGGCGATGGCGCTATTGGAATGGGGATACGCCTTACAGAAATTTTTTCCCGCCGAACAAGCGGGCGGTGCGGCCTATCTTGCCAGCCTGTCATCGCCCCTGCCGCAAATTAAATTCTGTCCCACCGGCGGCATCACACCCACTCTTGCGCCGAGTTATTTAAAGCTGGCGAATGTTATCACTTTAGGCGGATCATGGATGGCACCCAAAGCAATGGTAAACGAAGGCCGCTGGAATGAAATTGAAAAACTGGCACATGAAGCGGCGACTTTACGTAAAGTTTAAGTCTCGTCGCGCATGGCTTTTACATAACGCTCAATAGCTAAGGATTCTTTTGAAAAGCCTTGGCGGAAATACAGCAGGAAGGCAAAGCCCAGCGTTGCGGTTATGCTGATGGAGGGCCCCAGAAACAAAAAGATTCCGGTCACGGCAAAATAATAACCCCTGGTGCCGTTGTTCATGCTCTTCACCGCCTCAGTGAGGACAATAGCGGTTTGTGCAGTCATCACTTGCGCATGGGGTGTGGCGGCGGGCGCGTCATCAAGCCCGCCAATAAGCGCCAGTGTATAAGCCATTTTGCGCAGGCCGTAAGTAAATGAGAAAAAACAAATCGTCATGATGAGGGTGAGCGCCCCAAAATAAACGCTGAACAACGCCAAACTGATGGGTGGAAAAAAGGCCATTTCAGTGAGCGAGGCATGAACGCGATTGATCGACGCCAGCGTTCCCACAAAGCCGACCAGAACGATCAAAGTGGCCGAGCCAAAATAACTCATGGCGTTGGAAAGTTGGCCAAGCAGAATCGCATCATAAACCCGCGTTTCACGTTTGGCGCCAATTAACATATTCATCCATTTCAACCGCACAATGTGCAACTGCGCGTTCAACGTGCCGTGGCCCAACAAGTTGAGAACAGGTGCATACAGCCACCACATGATGAAAATGAGGGCCACTGCAAAGAGATGCAAAAAATCAAAATCCCATGGGAGATCAGAAAAATTCATCCATGGATTTCCTTGATTATTTGGGCCGAAATTCCAGGGGCGCGGTCCAGCGCATAATTCAAATTGAACGCCGATGAAGACATGAACACAGGAGCTCCATCCAGATCATGTGCCACCGAGGATTTGTTGCTGTCGATAAAGCCATCGAGCGTTTTATCGTCAGGCGCTGAAATCCAGCGCAGAATTTCAAAGCGCGTGGGCTCGAACGACGCGGGCACACCGTATTCATGTTCTAAACGATCAGCCAAAACATCAAGCTGCAAAGCACCCACCACGCCCACAATGGCACCAGAGCCATCAAGCGGTTTAAACAGTTGCACGACACCTTCTTCGGCCAGTTCCTCTAACGCCAAGTTCAGCTTTTTAGCCTTGATCGGATCACCCAGTTTCACACGGCGTAGAATTTCCGGCGCAAATGAGGGTACACCAGTGAACACCAAATCCTCGCCCTCGGTGAGTGTGTCTCCAATGCGCAAAACGCCATGATTGGGAATGCCCACCACATCGCCTGCAAAGGCTTCTTCTGCCAGTGAACGATCTTGCGCGAAGAAAAACATTGGCGCGTTCAAGGCCAGCGATTTTCCTGTGCGAACAATTTTCACCCGCATACCGCGATTAAGCGTGCCAGAGCACACGCGCATAAAGGCAATGCGGTCGCGGTGATTGGGGTCCATGTTGGCTTGAATTTTGAAAACCACACCAGTGAGTTTTGGCTCTGTGGCCTTCACCACGCGTTGCCGCGCCTTTTGGTCGCGTGGCGGCGGAGCATAGGTAATCAACGCATCCAGCAAATCACGCACGCCGAAATTTTTCAGTGCTGAACCAAAATAAACTGGTGACAAGTGGCCCTCTAAAAACGCTTGCTGATCAAAGGCGTGGCCAGCCATGCTTTGCAACTCAATCTCTTCGCGAAAATGCGCGGCCCCACGCGGTAGAATTTCATCGATCAATTTATCATGTGGGCCCAAAACCACAACGCCTTCGGGGTCTTCATCAATGCGGCGTATGCGGTTGTGGATCAGATCATAAGTGCCGACAAAACATTTGCCAATGCCAATGGGCCACACCATGGGAACCACAGTCAATGCTAAACCTTTTTCGATTTCGTCCAGCAGCGCCAAAGGTTCTTGCGCTTCACGGTCAAACTTATTGATGAAGGTGACGATGGGAATATCTCGCAGGCGACAGATTTCAAACAGTTTGCGCGTGCGGTCTTCGATACCTTTAGCCCCGTCGATCACCATGACGGCGGCATCCACTGCCGTCAGCGTGCGGTAAGTGTCTTCGCTGAAGTCTTCATGGCCCGGCGTGTCGAGCAGATTGAACACCACATTGTCATATTCAAAGGTCATCACCGATGTGACGACGGAAATTCCTCGGGCCCGCTCGATCGACATCCAGTCAGACCGTGTGCGCCTGCGATCGCCTTTGGCACGCACTTGGCCGGCCAGCTGAATGGCACCGCCAAACAGCAGAAGCTTTTCAGTAAGGGTGGTTTTGCCCGCGTCCGGGTGGGAAATAATAGCGAAGGTTCTGCGTCGCTTCGCTTCGGATTGAATGTCAGCCATGGTTGCACAGGGGCTTAGCGAAGGCCCCCGACTTCGTCCAGTGTTGCCCCCCAATGAAAGCTGTGGCACATTTAATCTATGACGAATTTGGCTTTGGTTGGGGATATTGGTGGCACAAACGCACGGCTGGGCTTGATGGAGCTGGGCACGGTGAATGTGCGCGATGTGGAAGTTTTAAGAGGCGACGATTTCGACAGCTTGGAGGCTGTCATTAGCCGTTATCTCGACAAGCGTGGCATCACTGAGCTGGCTGCTGCCGCAATAGATGTGGCGGGGCCTGTTGATGGGGACGAAGTGCGTCTGACCAATCGGCCTTGGGCCTTTACTCTCGAATCTTTGCGCAAAGCTGCCCATGCCAAACGCTTTCTGCTGCTTAATGACTTTGAAGCTTTGGCGTGGAGTTTGCCGCATATTGCCAAATCTGATTTGGTGCAGTTGGGCGGTGACGCCAAGGACGCGCCTTTGGTGAAGGTGGTTCTGGGGCCGGGCACCGGCCTTGGCGGCGCGGTACTTACGCCAACGCCGCGCGGAGGTTGGTTACCCATTTCGGGCGAGATGGGTCATATTACATTGCCTGTGGTTACCGCTGAAGAATTGGCTTTGAAAGACAAGCTGAAGGGCAAAGATAAATTCGCTGAGGTGGAAGATGTTTTGACTGGCCCCGGCATGTTGGCACTTTATAATGTGATTGCGCAGACCCCGGTTGCCGCAACGCCAGAGCAAGTGATGAAATCGGGTCTCGCGGGAACTGATGCCGCTGCAGAAAAAACCTTGCATCACTTCATGATCTTTCTAATGCGTCTTGCAGGCGACATGGCAATGGCTTTGCAGGCGCGTGGCGGAGTCTATTTGGCTGGCGGCATTGTGCCATCGCTGGTGCAAAAGTTGCAAGCGCCACAATACCGCGCCGTGTTTGAAGATAAGGGACGCCTGTCAGACGCGATGAAGCATATTCCTCTTTATGTGATCACCGATCCATTTCCCGCCTTCAAGGGCTGCGCCGCAGCGCTCAATTCAAAATGAAAAATTCGGTTTTACTGGTCATTGATGTTCAGAATGACTTTTGCCGCGGCGGTTCGCTGGCGGTGAAGGGGGGCGATGAAATTGTGCCGTTGATCAACACACTCGCGCGCGAACAGGCCCATGTGGTGCTCACACAGGATTGGCACCCGGCGGCTCATTCGTCATTTGCATCTGAACACAAAGGGGTTGCTGCTTTCACGCAAATCGAAATGCCTTATGGCCCACAAACCTTGTGGCCGGATCATTGCATCATCGGCTCTTCTGGCACTGAGTTTCATAAAAACTTGGATGTGCCACATGCGGAATTGATCATTCGCAAGGGCTTTCGGAAAGCCATTGATTCGTATTCAGCGTTTTTTGAAAATGACCACAAAACGCCAACAGGCCTTGGCGGCTATTTAAACGAGCGCGGGTTCACTCATATCATCTGCGTCGGCCTCGCCTTTGATTATTGTGTGCGTTATTCGGCTGAGGACGCTGTGAAATTGGGCTTTCAAGTAGACGTCATCGAAGCCGCCACCCGCGCCATTGATTTAGGCGGCACGGCGGCGGCAACGAAAAAGAGTTTTGCTAACCGCGGAATTCGCCTGCGCTAAGCGCTTACATAAGCCGTCTTTACCGCCGTATAAAATTCCGCCGCATAACGCCCTTGTTCACGTGGGCCGAAGCTGGAACCTTTGCGGCCGCCAAACGGCACATGATAATCCACGCCTGCCGTTGGCAAATTTACCATCACCATGCCGGCCTGGGCTTTGCGGCGGAAGTCGTTGGCTGATTTAAGCGACTGCGTGTAAATGCCTGACGACAAGCCGAGCGGCGTGTCATTGGCCACAGCCAATGCCTCCTCATACGAATCCACTTTAATCACTGAAGCCACTGGCCCAAAGATTTCCTCCTGGTTGATGCGCATAGAATTTTTCGTCTTAACGAACAGCGCTGGCGAAAGATAATGGCCCTTCGTATCGCGGTTCAAACGCTCACCGCCCCAGGCCAGTTCAGCTCCTTCTTCACGGCCAATGCGGATATAATCCTCATCCTGCTGCATTTGCGTCTCATCAACCACTGGGCCGATTTGTGTGCCGTCTTTCAAAGCGTGATCGACCTTCAGGCTCTTCAACATGGTGATAGCTTTTTCCACAAATGCATCATGAATTTTGGATTGTACGATGATGCGTGATGAAGCCGTGCAGCGCTGGCCCGTTTGGAAGTAGGCACCATCGACTGCACCCGCAACAGCGGCGTCGAGATTTGCATCATCCAAAATCACCAGAGGATTCTTGCCGCCCATTTCAAGTTGGAATTTGCGGTTATGCATGATGCACGCTTGCGCCACTTTTGCCCCCGTGCTGACTGAACCTGTAAATGAAAGCGCATTCACATCTTTCGAATCCAACAGTGCTTGGCCCACAACAGAGCCGCGCCCCATCACCAAATTGAATACACCTTTGGGCAGACCTGAGCGTGAGATAATTTCAGAAAGGGCCCAAGCCGTGGCGGGCACCAGGTCTGCAGGCTTGAACACTACGGAATTACCATAAGCCAGCGCCGGCGCAATTTTCCAAGCCGGAATGGCAATGGGGAAATTCCACGGGCAGATAAGGCCCACAACGCCAACAGACTCGCGCGTGACCGTCACATCCACATTGGGCCGAACCGATGATACTTGCGTACCTTCAATGCGCAAGGCTTCCTGAGCAAAAAATTTAAAAATCTGCGCTGCTCGCGTCGTCTCAGCAATTCCATTAGCCAAGGGCTTGCCCTCTTCGCGTGAAAGAATGCGGCCGATTTCCTCTTTGCGTGCCAGAAGCTCTGTGCCGATCATTTCCAGCGCATCGCAGCGCTGTTGCGGCGTAGAAAGTCCCCAGCCCACACTGGCTGATTTCGCAGCCGCAATGGCCTCTTCAGTTTGCGCCTTGTTGGCTTGGGTGAATTCGCCCACCACATCAGTGATGTCTGATGGATTGATGTCGGTGGTCACACCCACTCCATCCATCCAAGCGCCCGCAATGAAATTCTGCTTTGCAGCCATGATCATAGTCCTCAATTAATTTGTATGATAATTAGCAGTTCAAGTCTGGTAATGCAAAGCCATTGCGGAGATGCAGAGTTCGCTTCATATTCGTCAATCATAAATCAATCGGGCCATAGGATGTTGCGCCTTGACGAAGATGATTGCCCCCGTCTCGCCGGGTGAAATGTTGGAAGAAGAATTTTTGAACCCGCTTGGCATGAGCAAATATCGCTTAGCCAAGAGCATCGGAGTTCCAGCCCAGCGCATTGGCGATGTTGTATCAGGCAAGCGCGGCATCACCGCCGACACGGATTTGCGCCTTTGCCGTTTCTTCGGCCTGTCTGATGGCTGGTGGCTGCAAGTGCATTACGACACAGTGATTGCGAAGAGGCAACTATCAGAAGAACTGGCGAAGATTGTGCCGCTGGTGAAAGCAGCGTGAAACTAAAATCCCGTCATTCCGTGTGGCTGGCAACCCCTTCGGGCCTTTGGCCCAAAGGGCAAGGCCCTTGAACGGAATGACACGGCGTTTGGCGTTGAAGAAGAATGAAGTTTAAACATCCAAATTCGCAACATTCAGCGCGTTATCGCGGATGAAATCCCGCCTTGGTTCCACCACGTCGCCCATCAGCTTGGTGAACAGATCATCGGCCTCATCCACCGCCGCCACCTTCACCCGCAAAAGCGAACGGGCATTGGGATCAAGTGTGGTTTCCCACAACTGGATGGGGTTCATTTCGCCAAGGCCTTTATAACGCTGCAGCGAAACGCCCTTGCGGCCTGTTAGGAAAACGGCGTCGAGCAGCGATAGGGGCCCATGAATTGCGGTTTCGAAATCCTTGCGCTTCAGCTTTGACGAGCGCGCATAAATTTCCTGCAAATGCGCCGTTTTGCGATCAAGGCGCAAAGCCTCCTGCGATGAAATCAACTTACTATCCACATGCCAGCTCTCTTTCACGCCGCGCAATGTGCGTTCAAATATCAGCCCCTCGTCTGAGGCAACACTGCCCACCCAGCCACGGTCTGTTTCATCAGCAATGGCATTCAGGCGGCGTGCAATATAGGCTGCTGCCTGTGCGCCATTCTCAGGCGTGGAAATCACGTCGGGATTAAGGGCACCCGCAATCGCGGCCTGCTCAATGATAGAAACCGGATAACGCGAGTGCAGGCCATTGATCATGCTGCGAACCGCCACAGCCTCTTCCACCACAGCACGTAAATCAATGCCACCGCGTTCGCTGCCATCTGCCAATGACAGCGTCGTGCCTTCAAGGCCCACATCAATGAGGTTGGATTCCAGCGCGTCATTGTCTTTGAGATATTGTTCAGACTGGCCGCGTTTAATTTTATAGAGTGGCGGCTGCGCAATATAAAGATGCCCACGTTCCACAATCTCACGCATTTGGC
The DNA here is from genome assembly GCA_043749835.1 of Hyphomicrobiales bacterium. GTDB lineage: Bacteria > Pseudomonadota > Alphaproteobacteria > Rhizobiales > Aestuariivirgaceae > Aestuariivirga. The sequence continues at coordinate 36,505 of JAYVCU010000049.1, read as the reverse complement.
GATAGAAGAAGGTGAGCAGCAGAGTGCGAATATGCGCACCGTCCACGTCTGCATCGGTCATGATAATGATTTTGTGATAGCGCAACTTGTCAGCGTTGAATTCTTCGCGGCCAATGCCCGTGCCCAAAGCTGTGATCAAAGTGCCGATTTCGGCAGAGCCTAACATCTTATCAAAACGCGCTCGCTCCACATTCAAAATTTTACCACGCAACGGCAGAACCGCTTGGTTGGCACGGTTGCGCGCCTGTTTGGCAGAACCACCAGCGGAATCACCTTCCACGATGAACAGTTCGCACAAAGCGGCGTCACGTTCTTGGCAATCCGCCAATTTGCCGGGCAGCGATGAAATATCTAAAGCCCCTTTGCGCCTCGTCAGTTCACGCGCCTTTTTGGCCGCTTCACGTGCAGCAGCAGCTTCCGCCACTTTGCCAACGATGGCTTTAGCTTCGGATGGGTGTTCTTCAAACCATGCACCAAGCTGCTCATTCACGATGCCCTCCACCACGGGGCGCACTTCGGATGAGACGAGCTTGTCTTTGGTTTGTGATGAGAATTTTGGATCAGGCACTTTCACTGAGAGTACGCACGTCAGGCCCTCGCGCGCATCATCACCGGTCATCGCCACTTTTTCACGCTTGGCGATGCCGCTGCTTTCCGCATAATTATTGATGATACGGGTAAGGGCACCACGAAAGCCCGCCAAATGTGTGCCGCCATCGCGCTGTGGAATGTTATTGGTGAAGCAGAACACACTTTCATGATAGCTGTCGTTCCACCACAGCGCGCAATCAACAATCAGCCCGTCACGTTCGCCCGTCACAAAAATAGGCTCTTTGATCAGGCCCTGTTTGGTACGGTCCAGATACCGCACAAAGGCTGCAATGCCACCTTCGTAGAAAAGCTCAAGCACGTGCTGTTCCACCCCGCGCTTGTCGGTTAGGGTGATGCGCACGCCGGAATTCAGGAAGGCCAGCTCACGCAAGCGGTGTTCCAAAGTGGCAAAATCAAATTCTGTTTTCGTGAAGGTTTCAGTGGAGGGCATGAACGTGACCTCCGTGCCGCGTTTGCCATCCGAACTTCCGGTGACGATCAAAGGTGAATCAGGCACACCATGCGTGAAGGATATGAAATGTGATTTTCCCTCGCGGTGAATAACCAGTTTCAACGAAACTGAAAGCGCATTCACTACAGACACACCAACACCGTGCAAGCCGCCGGATACTTTATAGGAGTTCTGATCAAACTTGCCGCCGGCATGCAGCTCCGTCATTACGATTTCGGCCGCGGAGCGTTTTGGCACATTATCATCATCTTGCTTGATGCCCGTGGGGATGCCGCGACCATTATCAGTGACAGTAACGGAACCGTCAGCATTGAGAGAGCACGTCACCAGTGTTGCGTGGCCTCCCAGGGCCTCATCAATGGCATTGTCTACCACTTCATAAACCATGTGATGCAGGCCCGAACCATCATCCGTGTCACCAATATACATGCCGGGACGTTTGCGAACGGCATCCAGGCCCTTCAGAATCTTGATCGAGTCTTCGCCGTACTCCGCTGAGCCGTTTTCATTCTCTGACATAAACAGTTCCGTCTTTCACTTCATACCGACATGAGGAGGCTCCTGCCTCCGCAAATAAATTTTCATCCGTGCCCGTCAACCAGGCTTGGCACCCCAACGCTGCCAGTGTGGTAAACAAACCGCGCCGTCTGGCTTCATCCAAATGAGCGGCCACTTCATCCAACAACAGGATGGGCGAGGCCCCTAAAACGTCTTTCGCCACCTGTGCCTGCGCCAGAACCAGCCCGATTAACAAAGCCTTTTGTTCCCCCGTAGAGCACATCTCCGCAGGTGTTGATTTAGGTCCATGGAGCACGGAAATATCCGCGCGGTGCGGTCCTCTCCGGGTGCGTTGCTGTGACCGATCAAGACCTCTCGAATCGGCTAAAATCTTAGCGTATTTGTCCTCGGCTTGCACGGCAGGAAATGCGGCCACCAGCTCTTCAATTTCGCCGTGCAGCTGCAACACGCCCCAGGGAAAAGGCCCTGGCGATACAGGGCTGGCAAAATGTCGTGCCAGATGATCAGCAGCCTGATTGCGGGCCACAGCAATGGCAATAGCTTGCTCAGCCATTTGGGTTTCCAGCGTTGCCAACCAAATCTCATCGGCACGAGGCTGTTGCAGCAAAACATTGCGTTCGCGCATCAGTTTTTCAAAAGCCGAGACGTGGGAGGAATGCGCATCGTTAAAGCTCGCAACCATGCGGTCAAAGAACTTGCGGCGATCCGACCCCGGCCCCATAAACAGGCGGTCTTGGGCGGGTGTCAGCCACAGCATTTTAATATACCGCGCCAGTGCGCCAGAGGATTTTTCGAGGTGTCCATCCACAGCCACCTTGCGCGATCTGGCAGCCCCACCTTCGTAGCTGGTGCCCAGCCGATACTCCCCTTGCGGTGTATGAACGTCCGACGCCACAGCCCATTCACCCGTGCCCTCAAGGCGCGCCAGAAGATGAAAATCTTGTCCCCGCAATCCGCGCCCGGGCACCAGAAGCGACACGGCTTCGAGGATATTGGTCTTTCCCCCTCCATTGGGGCCGTAAAGGCAAATGAGAGGCTTTGGCGGCTCTAAACGCAAAGCACCATGATTGCGAAATTCGCTCAGCGTAAGGCGGGTGATGTTCACTTGGCCCCTCCCCCTGTGGGGGAGGGTGCCGCAAAGCGGCGGGAGAGGGCCGAGCGCGTGAGCGCGAGGTCTTTGCATCCGAGCGTGCTGAACCAAAGGCCTCGTGCTTTGCACTCGGCCCTCTCCCGCCCTTCGGGCACCCTCTCCCATAGGGAGAGGGGCAAGTTAGCGATGCGCAAGAGCAAGGAGAATGCCTTCGAGGACGCCATCAAGATTCTGATAGATATCCGTATTGTAGCAGCGAAAAACGCGGTAGCCGATGGAATTGAGATAAGCCGTCCTCTTTTCATCATATTTAATGTGATGATCATCACTATGCGTGACACCATCAACCTCAATCACCAACCGCACTTCGTCACAGATGAAATCAACGATATAATTTCCAATAGGCACTTGCCGATTGAATTTCCATCCTCGCAGACTTTTGGCGCGTAAAAATCCCCAGAGTCGTTTTTCTGCTTCAGTTTGATTGCTGCGTAAAACCTTCGCACGTCCGAGTAATTTTGCAGGCGTTACACGCACCCAGCATCAAACCCGCATCGGCATCAGCACAAACAGCGAGTGCTCATCCTTCGGATCGCGTACCACTGTGGGTGAACCTGCATCATTAAACTCAAAGCGCATGGTCTCGGCCTTTACTTGCGAGGCCACATCCAAGAGATAGCGTGAGTTAAAACCAATCTCCATCGGCTCGCGGTCATAGGAAACATGGATTTCTTCTTCAGCTGAACCAGAGTCCGGGTTGTTCACTACCATTGTCAGCTTGCCTTCACCCAGCGCTAACTTTACAGCACGGCTTTTTTCGAAGGAGATGGTGGACACGCGGTCCACGGCTTCAGCAAACTGCTTGGTATCGGCTTCCAAAATCTTGTCATTACCGCGCGGAATTACCCGCTCATAATCTGGGAAGGTGCCGTCGATCAGTTTTGACGTCAGCACCAGCTTGCCCGCTTTGAAGCGGATTTTCTGTGACGAGATGGCAACCTCAACTTCGCCGTCATCACCTTCCAGCAGCTTCACCAATTCCAAAACAGTTTTTCGCGGCACGATAATACCGGGCATGTCTTGCGCACCTGCAGGTAAAGTCATTTGGCTTTGCGCTAAACGGTGGCCATCTGTGGCCACAGCCCGCAAGTGATTGCCAAGCTTCACTTCATGAAAATAAATACCATTGAGATAATACCGGGTTTCTTCAGTTGAAATGGCAAACCGCGTCCGCTCAATCAGGAAGCGCAACTCGGCCGAGGCAAGCGTAAATGTATTGCCGAATTCACCGCTGGAAAGATCAGGAAAGTCCTCTGGCGGCAAAGCCTGCAAAGCAAAGCGTGAACGACCCGCAAGGATTGCCACGCGGCCTTTGTCTCCGGCTTGATTAAGTTCCAGCTGCGCCCCATCGGGCAGTTTGCGCACAATATCATAAAGCATATGCGCCGGTACGGTGGCGGCACCCTCTTGCACCACTTCAGCGCCCACAGATTCCACGATCTCAAGATCAAGATCAGTGGCGGTAAGCTTCACTTCGCCGCCTTTGGCGTGAACCATAACATTGGACAAAATGGGAATGGTGTTGCGCCGCTCCACAACACTTTGAACGTGATTTAACGCTTTTAAAAATGCCGACTTTTCAAGTGTAACGCGCATGCTGCTGACTGTCCCTTTGGACAAGAGACAATGGCGAATTAAAGCGTCAAATTCAAGCTTATTGCTGTTCAACCAACCTTATCAACAGGGCGAGTTCGCGGGCTAATTTTTCATCACCCTTCATCTGCTCGTCGATCTTTCGCACCGCATGAAGAACGGTGGAATGGTCACGCCCACCGAAGCGGCGGCCAATTTCAGGCAGCGAGCGTGCTGTTAGCTTTTTGGCCAGATACATACCAATCTGGCGTGGCACTACCACCTCACGCGCCCGGCGCGGCGAAAGCAGATCGTTGCGGCCAACATTATAGTGACGGCTAATCACCTTCAGAATATCTTCAATTTTAATCCGGCTGTTATCGGTCGAGCCTACTGCATCACGCAGAACCATGGAGGCCAGATCAACGGTGATAATGGATTTATTGAATTGTTGATAGGCCACCAGCTTGTTGAGGGCGCCCTCTAATTCACGGCCACCGCCGGTGATCCGCTCTGCGACAAGGGCCAGAATGTCTGGAGCAATTGTTGCAGATGGATCATTGCGCAACATAATCATATGGCGCATTTCCACTATTTTGCGGCGTTGCTCCATATCTGGTGTTTCAATATCGATGACAAGGCCCCCCATCAGGCGCGAACGCATGCGCTGATCAATCATATCGAGCTGGGCAGGGGGCACGTCAGCTGCAATCACAACTTGCCGCTTGGCATCAACCAGCGAATTGAAGGCATGGCTAAATTCCTGCAGCATGGCTTTACCTTGAAGGAACTGAAAATCGTCGATGAGCAAAACGTCCACATTGCTGAACTGGTCTTTAAAAGCCAGCGTATCACGGTTACGAATGGCGTGAATAAAACCATACATAAAGCGTTCCGCCGTCAGCATCAAAACCTTGCGGCCCGGTTGCTGTTGGCGCACGTGCTGCACAAGGCTATGCAGCAAATGGGTTTTGCCCAAGCCAGCTGCCGAGTGAATATAAAGTGGGTTAAACGTTAAAGCTTGACCTGTGGTGGCATTGGCCACGCGCATCACGGCAGCATGGGCCAGCTGGTTCGAAGCACCTATCACGAAACTATCAAAAGTCTGCGTCTCGTCAAAGGCTGCGCCACGGTCGGGATTAAGCAGAGATTGGATGTGCGCCGCCGTGGTTTTGGTGCGTTCAGGTGAGTGCAGCCGCGCGGAGTCGTTGGTCACAACCTTGGTCGCTTCGCCTTGTTGGCGCACGCGCACATTAATAGCCTGTAAAACCCCAAGCTCACCCTCCGCCACTTTACGCAATTTGTTGATATAGTGATTTTCAATCCAGCTTTTTAGAAAGCGGGTAGGAACCGAAACAGTGAGCTGACCACGTGAAAGGTCTTCACAATCCATGCGTGCAAACCAGCTATTATAAAGGTCATCGCCCAGCTCTGCCTTCAAACGGGCAGCAACTTTGGTCCATTGATTACGCAAGATTTCTTTATCACCAGCAGCCAACTTCGTGTCAGGCCCCAAAAGTTCACCCGCTATTTGTTTCATTTTGCCCTGTGCCCATAATTCCGCAATCACACGCCATTGGCCTGTGTTGAATGTGTCTCGTCAATTTCAGAAATGGGGCGCTAGGCCCCTAAACGCGCAAACTTACCGAACTAGCCATTCAAATCATCACTCTCTTCTCCATCGATAAGCTAAAACTTGAATTTGCATCATACGACGTGGTGCTCTAAGTGCCCCTCGCCCGCCTCTCTCAAAAAACGCTAGTCAAGGTGGCGGCTGCCCTGCAACAGGATTTACCTGACCTTCCGTACACGGAGGATGAAAACTGGCAAAATACGGGCCCTACGAAAACTCAGTGTATCGTGCTAACTAACTGTAAGGAATATCAAAAAATTGGTAGGGCCCAATTATGTACCAGCTGTTATAAAAAGTGTCTCGGATACTTTTCCACCAAGAGAATCTTAACAAATTACTAAAGATCACACCTGAAAAATTAGTCACATTGTTCAAGTGGTTGTTTTTAAGAGATTTTACGAGTCACTAACCTTCCGTGTTCGGAACAACAAAAAACGCCGCGCGAGACTTCGTGCGGCGTTTGAATCAGATTAACTGAGAAAAATTCAGGCGTGAAAGCTTTACCCTGATTTTTGGGCTTAGCCCTGCATGGCGCGAATGCGGTGGGTAAGGCGCGAAACCTTGCGCGACGCGGCATTCTTATGCACAACGCCCTTATTGGCACCGCGCATCACTTCCGTGGTGGCTAACTTCAACGCTGTTTCAGCGTCAGCCTTTATGCCCCCCACAATGGCTTCCTCAACTTTACGCACCGACGTGCGCATCTTACTGATACGGTTCCTATTAACAGTCGCTTTGCGAGCAGAGCTGCGCGCGGCTTTTTTGGCAGATGAAGTATTGGCCATGAATGATCCTGGTTAGCTTGAAATAGTTGGTGACTGAATCTGGGCCGGGACAGTTTCCAAAACGATAAGTTTAAGAAACGCTTCACAGCTTGAGAATGGCGGGCTTATAAGCAGCCAAAATCTGCTCGTCAACCGCCGATTCTCATCTATCCTATTTGGAGAAGCTTATGTCGCAATATAGTGAAAATCGCCCTTGGGGCTCCTTTCATGTACTGGATGAGGGAGAAGGCTTCAAAGTGAAGCGCATTATGGTGAAAGAAGGTGGACGTTTATCTTTGCAGAGCCACAAACACCGCGCTGAACATTGGACTGTCGTAGATGGTACAGCCACCGTAACTGTGGATGCCAAAGTTGTACCCATGACGCGCGGGCAGGCCGTTGATATACCACTGGGTGCCAAACATAGATTAGAGAACCTGCACAAGGGCGAAGTCACACTTATAGAAGTGCAGTTCGGCGACTATCTCGGCGAAGATGATATTATCCGTTATGACGATGCTTATGCCCGCGCGTGAGGTTGCTGATAAGATAGCGCCCAGCACTGTCGTGAAAAATGGAGTAGTGCAGACCGAGCGCCGTATCGGCGTGGATATCGGCGGCACCAAAGTCGACGCCCTGGTTTTTGACCGCGATGATAAAATCATTTTCGACAAGCGCATTGACACCCCCAAAGACTATGAGCCTCTGATCAAAGCCATTGCAGGCCTGGTGCAAGAGGCGGGCGAAGGTTCGGTTGGCATCGGTGCTCCTGGCTCTGGCCATCCCGAAACGGGCCTATGGCGCAATTCCAATTTTGTAGCATCTAATGGCAAGCCTATGGCTAGGGATTTAGAAGCAGCAATCGGTCGCCCCATTCGCGTCGAAAATGATGCCAATTGTTTTGCTTTGTCGGAAGCTAGAGACGGTGCCGGTGCAGGCTTTGCCAGCGTGGCTTTCTTTACGATAGGCACTGGCCTTGGCGGCGGCTTAGTGATTGACGGCAAAATCATTCGCGGTGCCCATGCCGAAGCCGCGGAATTTGGCCATACCGGATTACCCTGGATGACTGAGGAAGACTGGCCGCCGATAAAATGTTTTTGCGGCAAACACGGCTGCGCTGAAATGTATGTATCCGGCACAGGTTTAATTCTGGACTACACGCGGGTTACTGGTTTTGAACTGACGGGACCTGATATCATTGCAAGGGCCAGGTTAGGATCGGTTGCAGCCTCTGCCGTCTTAAAGCGTATGCAAGACCGTTTCGCCCGCATCTGTGCCAATATTTTGAATGTCATTGACCCGGACATTTTTGTAATGGGCGGCGGTCTGTCAGCTTTGCCGGAATTGGTCGAGGAACTGCCTCCGCTGATCGCGCACTATACGTTTAGTGGCGAAGCCAAGCCCCGCGTGGTCAGAGCCAAACACGGCGGCAACAGCGGTGTTAGGGGAGCGGCGAGGCTGTGGGATTAGCTATACTTATCCTCCCCTTCACGGGTAGCCGCGAAACGCTTCGCGATTTGTTGGTTGGTGGCGCCAAGCGTCGGAGGGGGATTGGACAACAGGCTTTGAATCTTGTCGATCACACCATCTAAAACCTCATTGATTTCAAAGTTCCAAAATCTGATGACGGTAAATCCCGCTGCTTTGAAATGTGCATCCCGCACACAATCACTTTTTTCATGTAACACTTCAGCGTGTTGCGATCCATCAACCTCAATAATGAGCTTGTCCCCGTATTCCACGAAGTCGAGAACGTAAGCATCGACTGGTGATTGCCGACGGAAATTATATCCACGTTTATTGAAGTGTTTCAGTTGAACCCAGAGTTTGACTTCCTCATGGGTCATATTTTTGCGAAGCTGCTTTGCTTTCTGACCTAAGTCCAACAGAACCCCCTCCGCCCCTGCGGGGCACCTCCCCCGTAAAGGAGGGGGAAAAGATTACTTATTCTTCCTTCATCCTCCCCCCTTGCGGGGGAGGTGGCGCGAAGCGCCGGAGGGGGTTCTTCTATACCTTCTCCCACTTTTTGCTTTTCTCTGACTTAAAAAACGCATCGATAATCTTCATATTCTTGATCGCGTCATCCACGCCCCAAGCCAGCTTCTTCTTGGCGCGGATGCTGCGGCCGAAGGCTTCGGCTTGCAGTTGGTATTGATCGCTCACCGGATACGAATGCCATTCGCCCACATTGGTCTGATCGTTCTGCACGAAAATACGGTTAGGCTTATCGGGCGGCGCATTGAAAGGGATTTCAATTTCAATGTAGCCCTTGGTGCCCATGATCTGCACGCGTTGGTAATTTGACAACTGCGTTGATATCGTGAAACTTAAATGCCGACCCTTGCCAAAATCTGCCAGGCCGCCCATCAAACGATCAGTTTTAAACTTGGGGTCGCGGTCAATAGTGCCGATTACTTTTATCGGCTCCGCATCAAAAATGAAACGCGAAATGGTGATGGGATAGCAACCGATATCCAAAAGCCCACCGCCGCCGATTCCTGACATGTTGCGCACGTTTTTGGGATCACGGTTAAAATAAGTGAACATCACTTGAATGGCCCGAACTTCACCAATCTCACCAGCCTTCACGCGGGCCTTGGCATTAATCCATTGCAGCGCATGGCGCACCATAAAGGCTTCAGCAATCTGCACCTTGCGGGGCGCTTTCTTCAGCTTTGAGGCCTCTTTCGCTGTAATGGCAATAGGCTTTTCGCACAGAACATGCTTTCCGGCCTTAGCGGCAGCCATGGTCAGCGGCACATGCAAGTGATTGGGCAGCGGATTATAAACGCATTCGATTTCTGGATCGGCTAGCATCTCTTCATAAGACCCATAAGCCTTCGCGATGCCGAGTTTGCCAGCCCATTCTTGAGCCGTCTTAAGGTTACGCGATGAGATGGCAACGATTTCAATATCAGGACTTTTCAACATGCCAGGCAACACCTTGGCAACACCTATATTGGCTGTTGAGATCACGCCCCATTTTACTTTTGTCATTGTTTCCTCCGTTTGATTGCAACCTACTTAAAGTGTCGTGCACCGAAAGAACAGTGCCGTAATCAGAAACAATGCCGACAAGCCGTAACTTGCAAGATTGCCTAAAAACAGCGATAGTTTTGGTTCGTAACCGGGAGTTAAAAAATGACAAAATCAATTTCCAAAATTCTAGCTGCTTTGGCTTTTACCGCCAGCGTGTTCGGCCTGTCCGCCACGGCGCAAGCGGCTGATGCTGCATCATGCCAAACTGTAAAAATGTCTGACATCGGCTGGACCGATGTAACCGCCATCACCGCTCTGACGGGCGCTATCTTGGACGGCATGGGCTATAAAGGTGACATTAAGCTGCTTGAAGTGCCAGTTACCTTCGCGTCAATGAAGAACAAAGACATTGACGTGTTTTTGGGTAACTGGATGCCCTCGATGGAAGCCGATATCAAAGCTTACCGCGATGACAAGTCAGTTGAAATTGTCGGTGCAAACTTGCCCACGGGTGCCTTTTACACTCTGGCGGTGCCAGAATATACCTATGCCAAGGGCCTGCACGACTTTGCTGATATTGCCAAGTTCAAAGACAGCCTGCATGGAAAGTTCTTTGGCATTGAGCCAGGCAATGACGGCAATCGCCACATTCTGGATATGATCAAAGATGCAAAGTTCAAGCTCGACGGTTTTGAACTGGTGGAAAGTTCTGAAGCTGGAATGCTGTCAGAAGTAGCCAAGGCTACCCAGAATAAGGAAGACATTGTGTGGTTGGGCTGGGCCCCTCATCCAATGAACGGTACATTCAAGATGAAATACCTCACTGGTGGTGATGATCTCTTTGGGCCCAACATGGGTGCAGCGGTGGTCAACAGCACGGTGCGTCAAGGCTATGGGGCCGAATGCCCTAATGTTGGCAAACTGGTGAAGCAACTGAAGTTTGATGTCGCTATGGAAAACGAAATCATGGATCAAATTCTGAACAAAAGCGTAGATGCCAAAGTGGCTGCGGTGGCTTATGTGAAGGCCCATCCAGATGTAATCAAGCCCTGGCTCGATGGGGTGACAACGTTTGACGGCAAAGCCCCAGCACTTGATTCTGTAAAAAAGGCCCTTGGCTTATAAGGCGGTTTAGTGACAATGTTGAAGGCGGGTCTATTGGCCCGCCTTTTTTGTAAATAGCCTTAGTTTTTCGTCCGTCATTCCCCGTCCGCGGCAATCCCTATTTGACACTGCGTAGTGTGTGGCCGAATACTCGGCCTTCGGGAGTTTGACGTCGAATGGGTGGAATAGTGTGTATTAAAGACAATAAAATTAGCGGGGATCGGCAAAACAACCATGGAGCAAATCTCTAATCTGTCCTTCATCCCTAAAATTCCATGGGGCGCGTGGGGCAAAGCGTTCTTCACTTTCTTCACGGCCAATTTTGATTGGTTCTTCCGTGGCATTGCCAAGGCCATGGGCTATGTGTTGGATAATCTTGTGGGGCTATTGCTCTCAGCGTCGCCAGTGCTGATCATCATTGCCCTGGCTGCAGCGGCTTATCTAGCCAAACGCTCGTGGAAACTGTCATTGGGTGTGTTTCTGGGTTTTGCCTTCATGCTCAATCAGGGTGAATGGAAAGAGACCATGCAAACGCTGGTTTTGGTTAGCTTTTCAACTGCTGCTGCCGTGGCCATTGGTGTGCCGCTTGGCATTTATGCAGCCCACCGCCCCAAAGTTTGGCAATATCTCAGCCCGCTGCTCGACCTCATGCAAACCATGCCCACTTATGTTTATCTCATTCCCGCTCTCATCTTGTTCGGTCTCGGCGCGCCCTCTGGCCTTCTCGTCACGGTAATTTTTGCTGCCCCTGCCGCCATTCGCATGACGCATCTAGGTATTACCTCGGTGCCCAAATCAATGTTAGAAGCAGGTGAGGCTTTTGGTGCCAGCCCCTCGCAGCTCTTGTGGAAAGTGGAATTTCCGGCGGCTTTGCCCACTGTGATGGCAGGCGTTACTGAATGCATTATGCTGTCGCTTTCCATGGTGGTGATCGCGGGCCTCATCGGTGCAAATGGTCTAGGCAGCCAAGTCGTGCGCGGCCTGAACCAGTTTAACGTTTCGCTCGGCGTTGAAGCGGGCACGTGCATTGTACTTTTAGCCCTCATGCTGCACCGTGCGACCCATGTTGAAAATGGATCAGGCCATTGAGTGCGGTAGTTTCGTTTGAAACTGTCGACATTCTGTTTGGCAAAGATCAAACACGCGCACTCAAACTTTTAGACAGCGGTGTCGCCCGCGCTGAAATTCTGGATCAAACGGGCGTCGTGTTGGGCTGCGCTGGCGCATCGCTTGATGTGCAGGAAGGCGAGATCAGCGTTTTGATGGGACTATCCGGCTCTGGTAAATCCACATTGCTGCGCGGTGTGAATGGCCTGAACAAGGTCACACGGGGATCCATAAAGGTGTCAGACGGCCAGAAGATGGTGGACGTGGTAACATGCGATGCCACAACGTTGCGTGGCCTGCGCCAGAAAAACGTCGCCATGGTGTTTCAACAATTTGGGCTTCTACCGTGGCGCACAGTGGCCGAAAATATCGGTTTCGGCCTAGAGCTGGCGGACGTATCGGACAAAGAACGCAAAACGCGCGTTGATCAACAGTTAAAGCTTGTTGGCCTTGAGCAGTGGGCCGGTAAATATGGCCATGAACTTTCTGGTGGCATGCAACAACGCGTCGGCCTGGCGCGCGCTTTTGCCACTGATGCACCGATTTTATTAATGGATGAACCTTTCTCCGCCCTTGATCCATTGATCCGTACCAAGCTGCAAGACGAGTTGTTGCAACTTCAAAAAACCTTGAAGAAAACCATTATCTTTGTCAGCCACGATTTGGAAGAAGCTCTCAAACTGGGCAACACCATCACCATTATGGAAGGTGGTCGCATTGTACAATCAGGCAGACCAGAAGACATAGTACTGCGCCCGGCCAATGCTTATGTGCGCGACTTTATCGCCAATGTGAATCCGCTGTCGGTGCTTACTGCCTGGAATGTGATGCGGGGGTTGCATGAGTTAGAAAAAGATACAGGCGGGTGGATTTGGCTGGATCGCCGCAAGACCACAAGATTTAAGCTCGGCAAAGACAAATGCGTCACATCTGTAGAGCGTGATGGCGAAAAAGCCGAATGGGTATCTTGTGTTGACGCAGAAAAAATCTTTGCCGTCAAAGACAAGCCCGTGTTCTGGGCCACACCTGGCACGAGTTTGAAAACTGTAATGCTGGCCATGCATAAATCAGAAACGGCACCCGTGGCCTTGTTCAATGACGATAACACTTTTGCCGGGGCCATCGGCGTGCGCGATGTGTTGCGGGCGGTTTTGAAGCGCGAGAGCTAAAAACTCGTCCCCGCAACCAACGGCCCAACACCGAGTATGCGCGCTATTGTCTGGCCAATATCAGAAAATGTTTCGCGAAGGCCGATTGATCCTGGTTTCTGCGGGGGGTTCAACCACAACACCGGCACACGCTCCCTTGTATGATCAGTGCCTTTGAAGCTCGGGTCATTGCCGTGGTCTGCCGTGATGAACAGATGGTCATTCGGCCCAACCAAATGCACGGCCTTGGCCAGCCAGTGATCAAACTTTTCCAACAATCCGGCATAACCTGCCACATCGCGCTGGTGGCCAAAGTCGGTGTCGAAGTTGACGAAATTCACCATCAGAAAGCCGCCGATTTTCAGCTTTAGCATTTCGATTTGCGTTGTGGCCATCAACTCATCAAAGCCGGACACTTTAATTTCATGCCCCGTGCCACGATGCGCAAAGATGTCACCAATCTTGCCAATGCTGCAAACATCATGTTCCGCTTTAGTGAGAACATCAAGCAGTGTGTCATACGGCGGCAACACCGAATAGTCTTTGCGGTTACCCGTGCGCTCAAACGTTTTTGCTGTCTCACCCAGAAAAGGTCGTGCAATTACACGGCCGATATTCAGCCCATAAGAAAGTTTCCGCGCCACAGTGCACACGTCATAAAGCCGCTGCAGGCCGAAATGCACTTCATGTGCCGCAATTTGAATCACACTGTCTGCACTGGTGTAGATGATCGGTTTGCCAGTACGCAAATGCTCTTCGCCAAACTCCTCAATCACTTGCGTTCCCGACGCGTGGCCCATGCCAAGTAGACCAGGTAAATTGGCTTGAGCGATCAACTCATCCATAAAGTCTTGTGGAAAAGCCGGAATGGTTATGGGGAAATAACCCCAGTCTTCCGCCAAAGGAACGCCAGCGATTTCCCAATGGCCGGTGACCGTATCTTTGCCTTTTGAAACCTCGGTTGCGGCACCAAAGCGCCCAATGATTTTTACATTTGGGAATGGGTCAACCCCGCCTGCGATTTTGGCTGCTGTTCCAAGGCCCAGAGAAGCAAGTATTGGGAGGTGAAGCTGATGTCGTTCTGCCACATGTCCAAAAGTGTTTGAACCTTCATCCCCAAAAGCCGCCGCATCCGGCGCATGGCCCACACCAAAACCATCCATAATGAAAAGAAATACGCGACTCATTGCGTAATGGTTTCAAGAACAAAAGGCAATTCTATGGCATTGCCACCAACAGTATAAGCCGCCCTCACAATCTTCTCTGCGCACTTAAACGCAGCTTCGTCTTGTGCGTGCATGATACACAGCGGTGTGTTCATGTCAGCGTGAAAATTCGTGCCGAGCAACTGATCCATCCCAACGGCGTGATCAATCTTGTCATCGGCGCGCCTGCGCCCGCCGCCAAGTTCGATTACAGCCAGGCCAAGATCGCGTGTTGCGATGGCTGAAACCAAACCGTCTTCGTCGGCATAAATGGCGCGAGAAATAGGCGCTGCACGCAAATGCTTCCGTGGGGATTCCATGAAGTCCTTCGGGCCGCCTAGCGCTGAAATCATCTTACCAAAAATCTCAGCGGCGCGACCGGAAGAAAGTGACGTTTCCAATTTCTTGCGCGCGCCATCTGAATTACGTGCAATCTTCGCACTAAGTAAGAGTTCTATGCCCAAACGCACAGTGATTTCATGCACGCGGGAATCTGTGAGTTCATTCCTGAGGAAGCGTACAGCGTAAAAAACTTCCAAGCTATTGCCAGCAACCTTGGCCAAAGGCTCATCCATATCCGTAATAAGTGCCGTGGTTTTCAACCCCGCCCCATTGGCGACGCTCACCAGAGACTTTGCCAGTGTCACCGCGTCATCGCGCTTGGCCATAAAGGCACCGGAACCGCATTTCACATCCATCACCAGATGTTGCAGGCCTGCTGCTAATTTTTTGGACAAGATTGATGCGGTGATTAACGGCACACTTTCCACCGTGGCCGTCACATCACGGATGCCATAAATACGCTTGTCGGCAGGGGCTAGGTCAGCTGTCTGCCCGATAATGGCACAGCCCACGTCGCGCACTACTTTATGGAACAGATCATTGTCTGGGGAGGTGTTGTAGCCCGGGATGGAATCCAATTTATCAAGAGTGCCGCCCGTATGACCAAGACCGCGACCGGAAATCATCGGCACAAAGCAACCGCAAGCCGCCAGCATCGGCGCCAGCATCAGTGAGACATTATCGCCAATGCCGCCAGTGGAATGCTTATCCACTACCGGCCCGGGCAAATCCCATTTCAGCACCGTTCCGCTATCACGCATGGCCAGTGTGAGGCCCACGGCTTCGTCTGCGCTCATACCTTTGAAAAACACCGCCATGGCAAAGGCTGCCACTTGGCCTTCAGACACTGTGCCATGCGTCAGTCCACTGATGAAGTCTTGTACCTCGGCGGCGGTGAGTGCGCGGCCATCACGCTTGGCACGGATAACTTCCTGTGGCAGCACTATTTCATGTCCTTGAAGAAGCGCGTGAGCAGCCGTCTCATATCACCTGCCGCCTTCATGCCTTCGCGTTTCGTCTCCTCATGTGAAGGCGAAGCGCCTTTGATGCCCGCCGCCAGATTGGTGATGGTTGAAATCGCTGCCACTTTCATGCCCAGTCGCCGCGCCAGAATTGTTTCAGGCGCGGTGGACATGCCCACTGCCGTGCCGCCAATAATCTGCATCATTTTAATTTCAGCGGGCGTTTCAAAAGACGGACCAGAATACCAGCAGTAAACGCCTTGCTTCAATGCGATTTTTTCTTTCTTCGCAGTAGCAAGAAAGGCTTTGCGTAAGTCGGCATTATAAGCGTTAGTCATCGACACAAAATTCTCATCGCCATGTTGACCGATCAGCGGGTTCATGCCAGCGCAGTTGATATGGTCGGTGAGCAACATCAGTGAACCGGGCTTCATTGATGCTTTAAGAGACCCCGCCGCATTGGTAAGGATCAGTGTTTCAATACCAGCGTCGTTGAGTTGCTCCAAAGCAGGCCGCATTACCGCCGCATTGCCATCTTCATAGGCATGCGCGCGTCCCGCCAATACGGCAACTTCAACCCCACCAATTTTGCCCAACACCAACTTGCCCGCATGGCCGGAGATTTTGGGAATGGGAAAGCCAGAAAGCTCTACGTAAGGAATATCAATGGCATCTTCCAAGGCATCAACAACGGCACCAAGCGCTGAACCCAGAATGATGGCGTGTTTGGGCTGGTGCGAGCCAAGGCGTGATTTGAGGCTGCTCATTTCAAATTTTCCGGCCCGAAGCTTGCGGGCAACAATTCATCCAGTGTGAAGGTTTTCAACAATATGCCCTGTTCGGTGCAGCAGTGGATTTTCACATCGCCATTCGCAAACTCGCGGATCTTTTGCCGGCAACCACCGCAAGGCGTGCACAGCGCATCACCATTTCCAAGAACAGCCACTTCAGCGATGCGCGTTCCACCTGCCATGATGAGATGTGAAATAGCCGAGCATTCCGCGCACCAACCTTGTGGGTAAGCGGCGTTTTCCATATTCGCACCGGCATGAATATGGCCCACCTCATCACGCATCGCGGCACCCACATAAAATTTGGAATAAGGCGCATGGGCTTTTTTGCGCGCAGCCATGGCAGCTTCAATGAGATCACGCATTACCGATCCTTTGAATAGGGAATACCGGAAGCTTTAGGCGGCACGGATTTGCCAATAAAGCCTGCCAGCAACACAATGGTCATTACATAAGGCAACGAATTAAACACCTGCACCGGAATCTCGATGCTAAAGACATGCACACCTTGTATAAAGTTTGCGATGGCTTGCAAAAATCCAAACAGCAAACAAGCCCACAATGCCGGCCAAGCGCGCCAGTTGGCAAAGATCAATGCTGTCAGAGCCAGAAAGCCACGCCCGCCAGACATATCGCGCACGAAGCTGGTTTGCAGTGCTGTCGAAAGATAAGCGCCTGCAACACCGCAGAGCACGCCAGCAATAATTACAGCTTCATAGCGCAGCCGCACCACCGATATTCCTGCGGTATCAACTGCCTGCGGATTTTCACCCACAGCACGCAGACGCAGGCCAAAGCGGGTTTTGGCCAAAACCCAAGCCGTCAATGGAACCATCAGCAAAGCCGCATAAGTAAGAATGGAATGATCAAATAAAATTTTGGCATAAGGGCCAAAGCCTGGCGCGTTCATCAGCGCGTCCTTGCCCGGAAATGTGATTGGCGAAAATCGTGAGGCATCATCGAGCTGTGGGGTGCGCCCTCCTTGTTTGAACCATGAATGGCCGAGCACAACAGTCAAGCCCGCCGCTAGCATGTTGATGGCAACACCCGAAACCACCTGGTTGCCACGTTGGTTTATGGCGGCGTAGCCGTGCACCACTGAAAAAGCGATGGACACCAGAATGGCGAAGATGAGACCCACCCAAGGCGAATGAAAATAGGCTGCTGCCGATGCTGCGGCAAAAGCCCCAGCCAACATCTTGCCTTCAAGGCCAATATCAACAATACCAGAGCGTTCACTCCACAGGCCGGCAAGGCAAGCCAGGATCAATGGCACTGACATGCGAATGGTAGAGCCTAAAATTTCAGGAAGGATAGAGAGATCCATGGCTCAGCCTTGCTTTGCAAAAATAATGCTGAGATAGGGGCGAAAAGCTTGTTCCAGTGCGCCCATAAATAAAATCACCAAACCTTGGATCACCACCACCATATCGCGATTGATGTTTTGATTTGCAAAAGAAAGCTCTGTGCCGCCTTGATAGAGCAGTCCAAAAAGCAAGGCCGCAAATAATATACCCAGAGGGTGTGAGCGGCCCATTAATGCAACGGCAATCCCGACAAATCCAGCACCCTGCACATATTCAAGCACCAGTCTGTGTTGTGCGCCAAGCACTTCGTGGAAAGCCAGCAGGCCTGCAAGGCCACCAGAGATGGCCATACTGATCATAATAATGCGCGACGGTTTAATTCCAGCATAAATCGCCGCATCCACATTCGCCCCCACACTGCGAATTTCATAACCGAGTTTACTGCGCCAAAGTAAATACCAAACCACATAGGCTGCCAGCAACGCGATGAACACCGTGGGGTTCAAAGGCGTTGATGGAATCTTCACGCCAATCCAGCGGCCGATTTCGCGGAAATTCATTACATAGGCATTATTAATACTGCGACTTTCAACCGCCATCTTGCCAACGGGACGGAACACCATATTGATCATGTAAACCATCAAACTGGCGGTGATATAGTTCAGCATAATGGTGGTAATCACGATGTGGCTGCCGCGCTTGGCTTGCAGATAGCCAGGAAACCAGCCCCAGGCTGCACCCACTACAATGCTGCTAATCAGGCAGATGAGCAAAGTGATCGGTTGTGAAATGCCCATGGGTAAAACCGAAGCAAGTGCACCACCAAGGATCAATCCCGGTGCGGCAGCGCCCAATCCGGCAGCATAGGCTTGGCCTTCACCGCCTATGTTGAACAGGCCTGCATGAAAAGCCACGGCAACACATAAGCCAGTGAAAGTGAAGTTGGTGGCATAATAAAGCATGTAAGACCAGCCCTTGAGCGAACCCAGAGCACCATCAAGCATAATGACCAGTGCTTGAAATGGATTCTCACCAATGAGTGCAACAACCAGCCCCGCCACGATGAAGGCGATGGCAAGGTTGATGAGCGGGATAAGCCCCACGTCCACCCAAGTAGGAAGCTCGGTGCGGGTGGTCATGGCACCCTCCACCCTTCCCCAAGGGGGGAGGGATAAAGTTGAGTCCCCATCATGCGGCCGCCTTGCCGACACCGGCCATCAGCAGCCCACATTCGCGCTCATCGGCCATAGGACTAACTTCACCCATCATGCGGCCCGCAAACATCACAAGGATGCGGTCTGAAAGTGAACGGATTTCATCAAGCTCTACCGAAACCAGCAAGATGGCCTTACCTTGATCGCGCAATTGAATGAGACGGCGATGAATAAATTCAATGGCGCCGATATCCACTCCGCGCGTGGGTTGGCCGACGATCAGCAGATCAGGATTAGAACCAATCTCACGCGCCAGAATAATTTTCTGTTGATTGCCACCGGAGAATTTACCGCTTTTCAAATTGGGATCAGCAGGCCGCACGTCAAACTCTTCCATCTGCTTACGCGTATAGTCAATCACGGCTTTTTGGTTCAACCTAAAACCTGTGCCGAGTGCGGGATTGTACTGATAGCCAAGAATAGCGCTTTCAGCGGCGCTGAATGTTGTGATGAGGCCGCGGTGATGGCGATCTTCCGGCACGTGGGCCATACCGCGTCGGCGAAGCTCACCGGCATCGCCAATTGTCGTAACATCATTACCCTCGAAAATCATTTGGCCAGATGTAGCTTTGGTGATGCCGCTTATCACATCGAGTAATTCCGATTGGCCGTTGCCCGAAACACCGGCGATGCCAACGATTTCCCCCTTGTGCACTTGGAAGGAAACATTATCGACGCGCGCGATCTTCTTGCTATCCCTCCACGTAAGATTTTTAACATCAAGGATAACCTTGCCGGGTTTGGCAGGCGTTTTATCGACGCGCAAAAGAACGCGGCGACCAACCATTGCTTCGGCTAATTCGCCGACATTGGTTTTAGAGGTTTCAAAATTGGCCACAACAGCGCCGCGCCGCATGACCGACACCTGATCTGTAATCGCCATGATCTCGCGCAACTTGTGGGTGATTAAGATCACCGTCTTGCCTTGGTCGCGCAAGGTTTTCAAAATGCGAAACAAATGGTCGGCCTCATCGGGGGTCAGCACACCCGTGGGTTCATCCAGGATCAGAACATCAGCACCTTTGTAGAGTGCCTTTAAAATTTCGACACGCTGTTGCAGACCAACGGGCAGCTCAGAAATTTTTGCATCAGGATCGACGTCCAGCTCATATTCTTTAGCAAGGCGGCGCAGCTCAGTGCGCGCTTTCGCAAGTGCAGGCCCAATGAGCATTCCGCCTTCCGCACCCAAGATAACATTTTCGAGAACAGTGAAAGGTTCAACCAGCATGAAATGCTGATGCACCATGCCAATACCGTGGCTGATGGCATCAGTGGAGGATTTTATTTTGACAGGAACACCGCGAATTTTAATCTCACCTGTGTCGGCTTGGTAAAAGCCAAACAGGATCGACATCAAAGTGGATTTGCCCGCGCCATTCTCGCCAATGATGCCATGGATAGAACCTTTAGCAATTGCCAGCGACACATCGATATTGGCGTGAACCGCACCAAAGCGCTTGTCAATGTTGAGAAGTTCAATAGCTGGGGTCATGCAAGAGGTTGCCTTAACACTTGCGGGCTAAGAAAAACGCCCCACCCTGAAATGCCGCAACAGCGACCTCAAAGGGCAAGGCGTTTCAATGTACGTCAGTTATTCAACGGGGCACTTATTATCTTCCATGTAGTCATGGACCTTGAGTTTGCCGGAGATGATGTCGGCCTTGGCGGCTTCGATCTTGGCCTTCATGGCATCATTCACCAGCGGCTTGTTGTTATCGTCCATGGCATAATCCACGCCACCTTCTTTAAGGCCCAAGGCATGAATGCCTGGCTCAAACTTATCATTGCCGGCTTTCATGATGCTATAAACAGCAACATCCACGCGCTTCATCATCGAAGTGAGCACTTGGCCGGGGTGGAGATAGTTCTGGTTGGCATCCACGCCGATGGAAAGGGCCTTGCCATCAGCAGCGGCTTGCAACACACCAATGCCTGTGGCACCTGCCGCTGCATAAACCACGTCAGCGCCCTTAGCCATTTGGCCCTTGGTGATTTCGCCACCCTTCACCGGATCATTCCACGCAGCGCCAGTATCGCCCGTCATGTTTTGGAATACGGTTGCGTCTTTCTTGTCGGCTTTCACACCTTGGGCGTAGCCGCAGGCGAATTTATGGATAAGCGGAATATCCATGCCGCCCACAAAGCCAACCTTGCCAGTTTTGGACGCTTCCGCCGCCATCATGCCAACAAGATACGAACCTTCGTGTTCTTTGAATACAACGGATTCCGTGTTCTTAGGTTCCACCACCATATCAATGATGGCGAACTTCAGATCTGGATAATCCGTGGCCACTTTGGTAACGGCTTCAGCTTGCGCAAAGCCGGCAGCAATGATGGGAGAATAGCCTTTGTCAGCAAAATTGCGGATGGCTTGTTCGCGCTGCGCTTCATTGGCGATTTCAAACTCGGCATAAGCCTGGCCGGTTTCTTTCTTGAATTTTTCAGCCCCGTTGAACATGGATTCGTTGAAAGACTTATCGAACTTGCCGCCGATATCGAAAACAATGGCTGGGCCGGGGCCGGCAGCCAATGCACCAGAGATCATAAGTGTGGAAAGTGCAGCTGCACCGAGCAGTGATTTAAGCATATGGAAACTCCTGATTTTTTGATCGGCTGATCAAGGCTAAACCCAATGAACGCTAAATTTAATGCTTTGGCAAGATATGTGGCCGAAGCTGCCCTTGAAATATTTTATGGGACTTCCCATTTCACTTGTATGGAACAGAAAAATCACTTGCATAACGTTAGCCCCGAACAGCTTGCCGCCATCGGCAATGGCTTTTTGGCCTATGTAAAGCCCATTGGCGCCGCCGACGCAGCCCTCATGTTGGGCCAGCCCGTGCAAGCCGGGCCGGAAGGCAAGCTTTTCGTGTTATTCAACGCCAATGGCGCTCCAATATCGATTTCGCAGAGCTATGAGGCGGCAGTGGATAATGCCGCAGAGCATGAACTGGTGACGACCAGGATGCAGTAACTACGTCACCAGTCCGCCCTTTAGCGCCGTTTCAATCAACTTCACCGTATTGCCAATGCCATAGAGCGCGGTGAAAGACCCAAACCTTGGCCCTTTCTCTTCACCCAGCAACACCTGATACAACATGTTAAACCACGTCTGTGCCACGCCAATGGAGCCGTCTTTTTGCGTGGTGGTGTAAGGCGCGCGGCGTCCGATTTCATAGACCTTGCTCTGAATTTCTTCAGCGGTGGAGCCTTCGGGCAATGAGGCGATGCCGGCGGCCAAGTCTTTCAGCGCCGCTGCTTCAGCGGGTTCTGCCGAACGGTATGTCTTCGCAGGCTTCACAAAGTCTTGATAATAGCGGATTGCGTAACCCACCAGTGAATCCAGGCGCGGATGCGTGGCAAGATCAAGCTCTGGTTTATAGCGCTTGATGAAGGCCCACATCACGGCCTTGTCTTCGGTGTTGGCCACCGTGGCCAAATTCAGCAGCAATGAGAATGTCAGCCCAGCCCCTTCCGGCTTTGGCGGATTGCCGCCGTGAACATGCCACATCGGGTTCATCAACAAAGCCGCTGCATCATTTCCGGGACGGTGATAGGCATTCAAAAACGCATCATATTCATCAACCGCGCGCGGGATTACATCGAAATACAATCGCTTCGCCTCGCGTGGTTTTTGGAACATGTAAAGTGCGAGTGAATTCGGATCAGCATAAGTCAGCCATTCATCAATCGTCAGGCCATTGCCTTTGGACTTTGAAATCTTCTGGCCCTTGTCATCCAAGAATAATTCATAAACATAATGCTCCGGTGCGGGCACGCCAAGAATTTCACAAATCTTGTCATAGACTGGCGCATTGGTTTGATGATCTTTGCCGAACATTTCAAAATCCACATGCAATGCGGCCCAACGCATGCCGAAATCCGGCTTCCATTGCAGCTTGGTGCGTCCACCGCGCACATCTAACGTGATCTCTGTTCCATCTTCATCGAACGTGACGGTGCCTGCTTTCGCATCTATCTTTTTCATCGGCACATACAGCACGCGGCCCGTGGTGGGAGAGATCGGCAACACCGGAGAATACGTGGCTTGGCGTTCTTCGCCCAGCGTGGGCAACATCACATCCATGATGGCCTGATATTTTTCAAGCACGTGAATGAGCATCGCGTCAAAGCGGCCAGACTTATAGTAGTCAGTGGCCGAGGCGAATTCATAGTCAAAACCGAATGTGTCCAGGAAGCGCCGCAACATCGCATTGTTGTGATGGCCAAAGCTTTCATAGTCATCACCGAATGGGTTGGGTACAGTAGTGAGCGGTTTATGCAGATGCGGTTCCAAGAAACTCTTATCCGGCACATTATCCGGAATCTTGCGCATCCCGTCCATGTCGTCAGAAAAGCACAACAACCGCGTGGGCACATCGCTCATCATCGCAAAGGCTTTACGCACCATGGTGGTTCGTGCGACTTCGCCGAAGGTGCCAATATGCGGCAGGCCTGAAGGGCCATAGCCAGTCTCGAATAATACCGATTTTTGTCTGGTTTTTTCCACGCGCTTCAAGATATTGCGCGCCACCTCAAAAGGCCAGGCCTTGGAGGCAAGGGCGGCGGCGCGGAGGTCGGGGGAAACGGACATAAGAACGAATACTTTCAGAAGAATGCGGCTGTGTTTAAGTAGCCTACACACACCCGTCAATGCATTTGGGCCTTGAATTATTTACGGGTTCTGACAATATCTCAGTCATGGTAAAAGAAAATACAAAATCTTCTTGCAAAGATCGTTATACGGTGGCTGGAGTTACACGCGACGGTGTCTCGATCATCAAGGTTGGTAGATCCACTCACTTTACAGACAGGCAGGCTAGAGATGCAGTCATAAAAGTTCGTTCGCATGTTGGTTTGGCCTCAAAACAAGGTAGTTCGCGCTTAAAATGAGAAACCGGGACGTTTTTATTAATTGTCCCTTTTCGCAAGACTACCAGCCACTTTTCCAAGCAATCGTTTTCACGTCTTTACGTTCGGGATTCAGGCCCCGATGCGCTCTCGAAGTAAACGACAGTTCAGACAACCGCTTTGACAAAATATGTCGCATCATAAGTGAATGTAAGTTGGGCGTTCATGACATATCCAAGACTGAGCTGGATTCTAAGTCGCGACTTCCACGATTTAATATGCCGCTGGAGTTAGGGTTATTTCTTGCGGCGAAGAAATTTGGCGACTCTCGCTAAAACTCTAAAAAACGCCTAATTTTTGACTGCGAACTCTATCGCTATCAGAAATATCTTTCTGATATTTCCGGACAAGATATTCACGCCCACGCAGGCAAGGCATCCGACTTAATTATGGAACTCGCCGCTTGGCTCCGATCAGAAACCAAAGATCACAAGGTTCCGGGAGGGCGGGCAATTAATTAAGAATTTTTGAAGTTTCAAAATCAACTACCAGCGTTGTTGAAGGCGATAAAACTTGCTAGAAGTGAAATTACATTTCTTGACTATCGGAAACTAGCGGAAAACTGGATTACCGAAAATCTGGGCTAATTTTTGCGACTTTTGTTTTCTAAATGTTCTGGCTAGAAGACTTAAGCCATGAATCCTTCCAGCTTCGAATTGCAATTTCCCCCTACCGCCGTTCCTGCGGCCATGGGTGCTGTGCTGGCCGGCGCAAACTTGGGTGCTGCTGCGGCTTTGGCAAGGCTGGGAGCATTGCCGCATCTCATTTGCCATTCCGGCTTTGTGATTGAACGGTTGGCGCAACAGGCGGCCGCTACCAGGTCGCTCAGTCGCTCGGCTCGTGAGCAGCAGCATCTGGACGTGGCAGAGCTGTTTGCCTTCGTTGCACCCGCACGCATGGCCACACCCACGCCTGCGGGCCTTGCAAGGTCTCTGGGTGTGGAGCAGGGCATTGATGCTGCCGAGACCCTGAAGGCGGTGGCAGATGATTTGCTGCGCCGCCTGACTAGCCCTACGTATCCCTTCTTGCGCGAAGTCTCCGAGGCTGCGCATTTTTTGGCACGCAGCAACTGGCCTTGGGCCAAAGCTGTGCTGGCCAGCCTCGCCAAGGCCAATCCGAAATTAGAGAATGCGCAATTTGCCACCGGCCTCAACGTGTGGGACCGTGTGGAAGAATGGGAAGACGAAGGAAGTCGCGCCCAAGGCACACAAATGCCAATAGAAGGCGACGAGGCCAAATCCTTCCTGCGTCGCATTCTAGGCAAAGGGGCTGAGCGTCGTCAAAGCCAGCAGGACTATGCCGCTGCGGCGACATATGCTTTCGCCCCGCGTGACCGCAAAGAAGTGAATAATATTCTTCTCGCCGAAGCCGGCACAGGCCTTGGCAAAACCCTTGGTTATCTGGCACCCGCCTATCTCTGGGCCCGCAAAAACAATGCGCCGGTGTGGATTTCAACTTACACTAAAAATCTACAACGCCAGCTGGATCAGGAAACCGCCCGCATGGTGCCAGACCCAATGGAGCGGCGCTCCCAAATTGTCATTCGCAAAGGCCGTGAAAATTACGCTTGCCTGCTTAATATGCAAGAGGCGTTTGGCAGGCTGACGGTGGCCAATTCGCGTTCAGCTCTATTGGCCACATTAATAGCGCGCTGGGCGCGATTTTCACGCGACGGCGATATTGTCGGCGGTGACTTTCCAAACTGGTTGATGCCTCTATTCGCTGAAACCAGCTTGGATGGCGAGACCCGCAACTCTACGCCCACGTCTCTGGGTCTGACTGACCGACGCGGCGAATGTATTTATGCCTCTTGCCCGCATTTCAAACGCTGCTTCATCGAGAAGTCGGTTCGCGCTGGCCGCAAGGCCGACATCGTGATCGCCAATCATGCCCTAGTTCTGCACCAAGCAGCACTCGATCACGCAATCGGCGTGGCCAAGACTGCGGAAGAGGAAGCTGCACCCGGTGGCCTGCGCCGCTTGGTGTTTGACGAAGGCCATCACTTGTTTGATGCCGCTGATAGTGCCTTTTCTGGTCATCTTACAGCGCTCGAAGCCGCAGAACTGCGCCGTTGGTTGCGTGGGCCGGAAACTGAGCGCAGACGTGGACGTGGCCTTGCCGAACGCATGGGCGATTTGCTTTCCGGCGAAGACAAAGCCGAAAAATATTTGGGCGATGTTTTACGTGCCGCTGCTTCTTTGCCAGGCCCGGGCTGGACGCGGCGCATTCAATCCGGTCATCCCGAAGGTTCGACGGAAGAATTCTTAACTCTGGTGCGGCAGCAGGTTTTAGCCCGCTCTGAAGCAGGGGCATCCAATTCGCTCGAAGCCGATTGCCTGCCGCTGGTTTCTGGCCTGCCGACTGCCATCGATGATCTGATCGACCATCTGAGCTCTTTACAAAAACCCATGACGGCGCTGGGCAACTTATTGCTCAAAAAACTTGATGACGAGGCTGCCGAACTTGCAACAGCTGACCGTGGCCGCATTGAAGCCATTGCGCGCGGCCTCAAACGGCGCGGCGAATTAATAGTGGGCGGTTGGGTATCAATGCTTAAGCAACTGCAAGGCCAAACCAATCCGCTGTTTGTGGAATGGTTTGCCGTGGAACAGGTGTTTGGCCGCGAACATGATGTGGGCTTTCACTCACATTGGATTGATCCATCGGTTCCTCTTGCTAATGCCGTGCTGCGCCAGGCTGATGGTTTAATCATCACATCGGCAACTTTAAAAGATCGCCCACCCGATGTGCCTGATGATTGGAGCAATGCGGAAGCTTGCACCGGCGTCATCCATTTGCCTTATCCGGTGAAGCGGGTGAATTATGATTCACCATTTGATTATGCCAACATCGCCCGCGTAGTGGTGGTGAATGATGTGAACCGCGAAGACATGGATCAGATTGCAGCGGCCTACCGCGAATTGTTCCTGGCAACTGGCGGCGGTGCGCTTGGTTTATTCACCGCCATTGCACGTTTAAAAGCCGTTCATAAAAGACTGGCCCCAGCGCTGGCCAGGAAAGGCCTGCCGCTTTATGCCCAGCATGTTGACCCGATGGATACGGGCACACTGGTAGATATGTTCCGCGCCGAACGTGATGCCTGTTTGCTGGGTACAGATGCGGTGCGTGACGGCGTGGATGTGCCGGGTGATTCACTGCGCCTCATTGTGATGGACAGGGTTCCGTGGGGAACGCCGACCATTCTCGAACGCGCCCGTGCCGAAGCTTTCGGCGGCAATGCCTATAAAGACATGGTCGTGCGCCTGCGCCTGCGTCAAGCCTTTGGCCGCCTGATCAGGCAAGAAGGTGATCGCGGGGCTTTTGTTATTTTAGACCCACGCCTCGCCACACGCTTTACCACCGCATTTCCGCCGGGTATTCGTATTGACCGTGTCGGGCTGGTGGAGGCGATTGATTTAGTGAAATCGGTGGCAGCGTGATCCAAGCTTTTTCTACCCTTCCTCTAAGGGGAAAGGGATAATGCTGCCGGAGATATTCAATAACTGGTTCGCCTCCAAAGGTTGGGCCGCGCGTTCGCATCAACTGGAAATGTTGGAACTTGGCCTCACAGGCCAAAGCGCTCTCCTCATCTCACCCACGGGTGGCGGCAAGACGCTTGCAGGATTTTTGCCCACACTCGTTGAACTCGCCTCCGAACATGAGACAGACGGTATCCACACACTCTACATCTCACCACTAAAAGCGCTAGCCGTGGACATCGCCCGCAATCTCGAAGCGCCCGTCAGCCAGATGAAACTTCCCATCACCATTGAAACACGAACGGGCGACACGTCTTACGCCAAGCGCAAACGCCAGCGCCAAAAACCGCCTGATATTTTGATCACGACGCCAGAGCAAGTGACATTGCTCATTGCTGATCCCGCCGCAGCACATCTGCTGCGCAATCTAAAGTGCGTGATCATCGATGAGCTGCACTCAATCGTTTCACAAAAGCGCGGTGTGCTGCTTTCGCTTGCACTTTCCCGGTTAAGAACCCATGCACCTCAAGCGCGGTTCACCGGGTTGTCGGCCACTGTTGCTGACCCTAATGCCTTGTGCGCGTGGTTGGCACCAGTGGGCACACCTCCCGTGTCACTCGTACTCGGCAAAGCCGGAGCACCGCCGCGCATACGCATTCTGGACTCCGTCGAGCGCGTGCCGTGGAGCGGGCATTCGGCGCGTTATGCAATTCCTGAAGTTTACGAAACCATCAAGCGCGCCAAACTGGCTTTGCTATTTGTGAATACCCGCAGCCAGGCCGAATTATTGTTTCAAGAACTGTGGACGGCCAATGAAGACCATTTGCCAATCGCAATTCACCACGGCTCACTTGACGTGATGCAGCGCCGTAAAGTGGAAGCCGCCATGGCCAGTGGCCAAATCAAAGCGGTGGTCTGCACCTCCACGCTGGATTTGGGCATTGACTGGGGAGACGTGGACCTGGTGGTGCAGGTGGGGGCACCCAAAGGCTCATCGCGCTTACTGCAGCGCATAGGCCGTGCCAACCATCGCCTGGATGAATCGTCCAATGCCTTGCTAGTGCCAAGCAACCGCTTTGAAGTTTTGGAATGTATAGCCGCGCGGCATGCGGCAGAAGCAGGTGTACAGGACTCTGAATATTCGATGACGCGCAAGCTGGACGTATTGGCCCAGCACATCATCGCCCGCGCCTGTGCCGGGCCTTTTGCTGCTGATGAACTTTTTGCCGAAATCAAATCCGCTTTCACCTATCGCACTTTGAAGCGTGAGCGCTTTGATCAAGTGCTCGATTATGTGGCCACAGGTGGCTATGCGCTGAAATCCTATGAGCGTTACGCCAAGTTAAAACAGGACGGTGATGGCCGGTGGCGCTTGGCCCATCCACAACTTGTCTTACGTTATAAAATGAATATGGGCACCATCGTTCAAAAAGAAATGACGAAAGTGCGGATTGCGTCCGTCAAAATGCGCCAGGGCCGTCGCACTGTTTTAAGTGGCCGCGTGATTGGTGAAATGGAAGAATACTTCCTCAGCCAACTCGCAGTGAGCGATACGTTTCTGCTCGGCGGCGAGATCTTACGCTTTGAGGGCATGGATGAATTTGGTGCACTGGCCACGCGTGCGCCCGGAAAGGAACCCAAGATTGCTTCCTATTTAGGCGGCAAGTTTCCGCTTTCCACCTATCTGGCGGAGCGCGTGCGTGCCATTATCGCTGATAAAACCCAGTGGCAATTTCTACCACCACAAGTGCGTGACTGGTTAAGCTTGCAAAGCTGGGTTTCTGTTCTGCCGCGTGAAGATCAAATGCTCGTGGAAACGTTTCCCCGCGCGGAAAAACATTACATGGTGTGTTACCCGTTTGAGGGACGCTTGGCCCTACAAACACTGGGCATGTTGCTCACCCGTCGCTTGGAACGGTGGGGGGCCAAGCCGCTGGGCTTTGTGGCGTCGGAATATGCTTTGGTTATTTGGACGCTGGGGGATATTTCAAACATGATTGCCAATGGCCGCATCGCCTTGGCCAAGCTGTTTGACGAAGACATGCTGGGCGATGATTTGGAAGCATGGTTGGCCGAAAGCAACATGATGAAATCTGCCTTCCGCAGCTGCGCCATCATTTCTGGTTTGGTTGAACGCAATTTCCCCGGCAAAGAAAAAACCGCAAGGCAAGTGACGGTGAACACTGATTTGATTTTTGATGCCTTACGTTCGCATCAGCCCGATCACATCTTGCTGCGGGCTGCTTGGGAAGATGCTGCCGACGGCTTGATCAATGTGGAACGCCTGGGTGCGATGTTAAAGCGCATCAAAGGCCACATTTTGCACAAGGCCCTGGAACGGGTTTCTCCTTTGGCCGTTCCCGTACTGCTTGAGATTGGGCGCGAATCGATTCAAGGTGAAGCTCATGATGCCCTTCTCGCCGAAGCCGAGGCCGAACTTGCCGCCGAGGCCAGTCGCATTGCTTAAGCTTACAATCAATTTGGGTGGTATAGAGCTGCGACCTGATTTGTCTGGTGCATTATATGTGCCGGAACTGTCAGCCTTGATCATTTCGGATTTACATCTAGAGCAGGGCACATCGCTTGCGCGTCGGGGCATTCGTGTACCGCCTTTTGATACGGGCATTACCGTTGGCCTTCTTGAAGAGGTAATCAAGCGCCTGGCTCCGCAACGTCTGGTCTTTTTAGGCGACAGTTTTCATGATGACGAGGGTGAAAAGCGCATTGAGGCCGCACTCATGCAGCGTCTTCAAAAAATCGCGGAATCACACGAATGTTTTTGGATTTGCGGCAACCACGATCCATCGCCACCGCGCCATTTGGCAGGACATGCGGCACAACATATTTTACTGGGGCCTCTAACGCTGCGCCATGAACCCGTGCGCCTGCGTAAAGATGAATTTGAAATTGCGGGCCACTTGCACCCCGGTTGTGCAGTGTCACAGCGCGGGCGGCGCCTGACGGGAAAATGCTTCATCGCCGATGATCGCCGCCTGATCATGCCGGCCTTTGGCGCTTATACCGGAGCCCTATCAGTTTTTGCAGAACCCTATGACCGCCTGTTCAAGCGCGACGAAACCCGGGCCTGGATGATTGGGCAACAGAGGCTTTATAAGTTTCCATTTGCAAGGTTATGTTAAAGCTCAACCGAAATTAGAATTATAGCCCAGCTTCGTCATACTCTGCGAAAGCAGAGTATGACGAGAATACAAAGCGAGTTGCGTATCGGCATTTCAACATTTAGCCAGCCTTCTGCTGCATCAAGTTCAGCAAATCCGCCGTCACCTGACCGGTCACCGTCAGGCCTTGCTTGATCTGAAACAGCTTGATGGCATTTGATGTTTTTGCATCCAGCGCACCATCTGCCGCACCCACCCGGTAACCCAGTTTGTCGAGCAGTGCCTTGGCTTCGTCATTTGAATTGCTGGAAACAGCTTGTGAGTTTTGCGCGGCCTGGGGATTCCATTGCGCATCATTTGCAGCAACGCTGTTAGCAGCTTCAGGCACCTTTTCAGGAACCCAGGATTTGAATTTGGCTTTCACCGCCTCAACCGAAGCGGCACTCAGCGATTTCGACAAACTATCAACATGGGTTTTTGCATCGGGATCATCTTGCGCAGCTGCGGCCATATACCAGAACAAGGCTGTGGTATTATCTTGCTTGGTGCCAAGACCGCGCTCAATCAGAACAGCAAGATTAAACTCGCTGTCTTTCAGGCCATGCGATGCGGCAAGCGAAAACCATTTAAAGGCCCGCGTATAATCTGGCGTTCCCGCCTCATTACCAGCAGAAAGCACGGCCGCATTATGCATGGCTTTGACATTGCCCAGTGAACCCGAATGCTCATACCACGACAGAGCAGCAGCCAGATTTTTATCAACACCTTTGCCACGCTCATAGAGTGTGGCCAGACGGTATTGCGCCGGGGCGGAGCCCGCAGCGGAGGCCTTGCCATACCAATAGGCAGCCTTGCTGTAATCAATGGGAATGGTGTCGCCATTGAGGTAGTGGCTGGCAATGATAAATTGCGCACCAGCGTCGCCACCTTCAGCCGCTTGACGCAATTTACTGGGCCCGACGGCGGCATCGATAGCAACGCTCACAGGTCTCGCTAAAGGTTCAGCTTCAGCCACAGGAGCATCAAGTGCGGTCTTAGCCGGAGGCAGTGCACCCGTGAGAATAGGATCAGCAGCGGGTAAGTTAGAACGTGCATCCCCTTGTTGCTGTGGCTTTGCCAATGACGCGGGTTCGTGTTGGCGCGGGGCAGGGGCAATCGGTGCCGCTTCAACCGGTGCTGGTTGCTCAACCGCAGGAAGCAAAGCAGGAGCCACCGCCTGGCCCATACGTCCCAACATATTGGTGGTGGTAAAGGTGGCAATAGCGAGCAGCAAAAACCCAACAAGGACTAAGCGACGCTTGTTACCTTCGTTGCTGTTGGCGGGCTTCAACACATCACTAACGAATTCCGGGGCGTGTTCGACTTGCATGACTGCGGCTGGAAACGCTTTTGCATCAGTCCTGCGCCGGAGGAAGGGTATGCTAAATCCCTTGGCTTTGATTCGCGGTTGCTTCTTGGTTGGTACAACGCCGGCAAGAGCATGCGTTGTAGCTCCTTGGCTGGCCTGATGCATGCGCCGCGCCGCGGCTACAAAGTCTCCTATGCCGCCATCTTGTGGTGCCACAGGCTCAGCGGTGGCATTTAAATTGGCATCGCCGACTTCGGCAAATGGATTATGGGTGCCCGCAAAAATCGGGTCCATAAAGTTTTCAGCCTTGGTTTCTTCAGGGAAAACCGAGGCCATATCGGGCATTTCGAGCGGTGTAGAATGATGCGCTTCAATGGGATGATTAACCTCTTGGGCAAAGATCGACGCATTGTAATGTTCCGGTTCGGAAACCGGATCAGACATATGAGCAGAAATTAATGGCGCAATTTCGGGAGTTGAAAATCCCGCTGGGGCCTCTGCATGAGCCAGCCGTTGACCAATCGCAACCGTTTCCAGTTCAGCCAATTTGCTCACAATATGTTCAAGTGTTTCATGAACCGCTTCAAGTGTTTCTTGACTGCGTTGATCAGCATGGGTCGAGGCTTCACGCACTGCTTTAAGACCGCTTTCCAAGGCGATGATTTCAGGCGCATGGGCCAATGACACAGGTTCCGCCGCTTGTCCGGCAACGTGCGCCGCCATACGGCTTGCCGCGTCATGGGCGATGTCGTGAGTGGACTTCCGGTTCTGCTCAATGGTATCATAAAGCTGGCTGATTGCCCGCTCAATGGTTTCAAGGTGCCCAAGCTGATGCTCGGTGCGGGCTAACCTATCATCAACTTCAACCAGTTTTTGATTCAGTGCCTCAGTGTGGTGTGCTGAAGGTGCCTGTAGGGATTGTGCGAGGCGTTGATCAAGCTCAGCAAAGCGTCGCTCCAGATCTGAAAGGGCCGGCATGTTGCGTGCAGCGGCTTCGGCCTTTTCCAGCTTGTGCGAAATTTCAACAACCTTGCGGTCAATATCGGCCATCGGCTGAGCGTGCGAATTTTGCGCCACTTTGGTAGAAAGCTGTTCAATGGCAACTTTCAGCGCACTCACATCACGCTCTGATGCTTGACCACGAGAAGTCTTATCAATACGGCTGTTGACCTTGTCGATCTCGTGTCTGAAGCGCTCAAACTCAGCAGGACCCACGTGATCATGAGCAATAGACTGTTTAGCTTCATTGAGCAGCCCAACAATGCGCGTTTCGATGGTGCGAAGTTCGCTCTGGGCTTCTTGCACTGCCTGCGTCTGGGCGCGGTTGGCCAAAGTTTCAGCCGTGTCTCTAACCGTATCAATGCGGCCTGTCAGCTGTTCAATTTGAGCGCGCAGTTGTTCCGTATAAGCAGGTTGCGTGGGTTGTTCGATCTTACGCGCAAGTTCGGCTAAGCGGTTTTCAAGTTGGCTGAATGCCGGGGCTTGGAGGCTTGCAGCACCCGAGGCCCGAGACGCCATATCGCCCATCCGGTCTTGCAGCGATTTCATATTTTCGCGGGTGCGCTTGTCTGAAACATCAAGATGTTCAACAATGTTGCGTACGGCTTTTTCCAAAGCCATGAAGCCGGGCGCTTCTTCAATTTTTGCAGGTTGGGCCCGCGTGATCTGGCGGCTAATGGTGGCCAGGCGGTCATTCATCGCCGCAATCTGTTCAGTGGTTTGCCTTTCGCTGAATTCAACGCGCCCTAAAACCTTGGCGAATTGAAATTGATCTTCGGCTGACGGCAGCGGACGGTACGACCCTTCGGTTTCGCGTGACGCCAATCTCGAAAGCTGGGCTGCAATGTTTTCCAGCTTGCTGGCGGCGCGTTCAATAGGGTGGGTGGAAATCAGGCTGCGTTGCTCACCTTGAAGTGATGCACCGTCTTCGCTTGCTGCACTGCCATCGGCTTGCACATTGATGGCAGAATTCAACCATTCACCCAGCGTCATGCCCGATCGGCGCGCTGCGGATTTGGCAACTTCCCTGAGCTCAGGCTCAACGCCTTTTATGCTCCATGGAATTCCTGGCTTCATTCGCACGTTCTCCAATGCCAGCCCAAGGCAAATCACATGTTGCCCGACTGTAAAATCTGAAAGTTAACTTTTTAGGTAAAGATTGCGTTAAAGCGGACTGCTTTTTGTATGATTCTTTACGATCGGATTACGCCTATGAGTAAAATGGCTTTCGTGTCTTCACCTCTCGACCGCATGGCCATGCACCGCACAGACGCGGTCTGGCTTGCAAACCAGATGGCAAGCCAGAATGCGAAATTCATTCAAATGTTTGGCGACGGCGTGCGCATGGTGGCGGATAAGCCAATTTTTACACGCCCAGCAAGCGAGCATGAATTCATATTTTTGGGCCAAGATGACACAGCTGCACCGTGGTTCGCTTTTAGCGCCAATGCAGATGGTGAGATGCAGCCGCTTCGACCGTTAATGATTTCACACACGATGCCGCACGAAAAACTGTCGATCATGGCGCAAGCCAGAAGCCTTCTGCACTGGCATGACCGCCATGGCTTTTGCGCCAACTGCGGGTACAAAACTGAAATGTCAGACGCAGGTTATCGCCGTCATTGTCCATCATGTAAAACCGATCATTTTCCCCGCACCGACCCCGTGGTGATCATGGCGGTGCGTCATGGCGAAAAACTTTTGTTGGGCCGCCAAAAAGTTTGGGCCCCCGGCATGTATTCCGCTGTGGCAGGCTTTATGGAGCCGGGCGAAACCTTGGAGCAAGCGGTCGCCCGCGAAGTTAAGGAAGAAACCGGTATTGCTGTGGGCAAAGTGACTTACATAGCCAGTCAGCCTTGGCCTTTCCCGTCAAGCCTGATGGTGGGCTGCGTGGCGGAAGCTGTCAGCGAAACCATCTCGCTGGATGACAAAGAATTGGAAGCCGCGCGCTGGTTTTCCTTTGATGAAGTGCGCTTAATGTTGGCTGGCACGCATCCACACGGTATCCACGCGTCGCATCCGTGGGCGATTGCGCATTATGTGATCACGGCTGCGCTTGATAGATAATTATTTCAATCTGTAAAACAAATCTTGCCAAGCCGTTGAAAACCGTTCTAGTTTCACTGTGCAACAGGTAAGGCCACCATGTATCTTGGGTTGGATTTCGGCACGTCTTCCGTCAAAGGCGTTATCATTGATGATAATCAAAAGCTCATTGCCACGGCCTCATCGCCTTTAAAAGTCTCACGGCCCCACCATGGGTGGAGTGAACAAAACCCTGAACACTGGTGGAAGGCGGCAGGTGCAGTAGTCAAGGCCTTGCGTCAGCAGAAGCCAAAAGCTGTGGCTGCTGTCCAAGGCATCGGCATGAGTGGCCAACAGCACGGCGCAACGCTGCTGGATAAAAATGGCAAAGTTCTGCGCCCATGCATTTTGTGGAATGATGGACGCAGCTTCGAAGAATGCGCCGATATTTTGCGCGATTGTCCCAACGCCGAGGCGATTACTGGCAACCTTCCACTCGCAGGTTTCACTGCTCCCAAACTGTTGTGGGTGCGCAAGCATGAGCCCAAGATTTTTGAACAGGTGGCAAAGGTGTTACTTCCGAAAGATTATATCCGCTACCGCATGACCGGAACTTATGGCTCAGACATGAGCGACAGTGCGGGCACCTATTGGCTTGATGTAGCCAAGCGTAATTGGTCTGATGAAATGCTTCGCATCACTCATATGCGCCTCGACCAGATGCCAGAGTTATTCGAAGGCACCGATGCAACCAGCCGCATCACCGATAAACTCGCCAAAGAATGGGGCATGCCGTTGAAGCCGGTTGTGGCTGGAGGCGGTGGCGACAATGCTGCGGCTGCCGTCGGCATTGGCGCCGTGCACGATGGCGATGCCGTGCTATCGCTCGGCACGTCCGGCGTAATGTTTGTGGCTAATGAAAAATTCAGCCCCAACACGGCTCGCGCGGTGCATGCCTTCTGCCATGCCGTGCCAAACATGTGGCACCAAATGGGTGTGATCTTATCAGCCACAGATTCCATCGAATGGTTGTCGCGGCTGCTGAAAACACCAGCACCAAAACTGACAGCAGCTTTTGGCAAAAAACTTGAAGGTCCATCTGAAATTTTACTGCTGCCCTATTTTTCAGGTGAGCGCACGCCCGTGGGGGATTCTCAAATTCGCGCAGCGTTTTTAGGCCTTGGCCATGAGACAGATGCCAAGTCCTTGACACATGCAGTACTCGACGCGGTGGCTTTTGCCTTTCGTGAATCGCTCGATGCGCTGCGTGATGGTGGCGCAACAGTGAACCGCCTCACCGCAGTGGGCGGCGGCACACATTCCGAAATCTGGTTAAAGATCATCGCTACTGTCTTGGGCGTTCCGATCGACTTGCCAGCAGCAGGCGATGTGGGCGGTGCCTTTGGCGGTGCGCGCATGGGCCTTATGGCGGCCACCGGAAAAAGTTTCAAAGAGATTTGCGCTAAGCCCAAAATCGCCAGAACTATTTTGCCAGAGAAGAAAGCGCAATCCGCTTACGAAGCTGCTTACCAACGCTATATAAAAATCTATCCCGCCATTAAGGATATCAAATGAGCTTCTATTCAATTAAACATACAATCAAGTTCGAAGGCCAATCCACATCAAACCCATTGGCGTTTAAATACTATAATCCCACTGAAGTGGTAGGCGGTAAAACAATGGAAGAACAACTACGCTTCTCCGTAGCTTATTGGCATACCTTTACAGCAGACGGCTCCGATCCTTTTGGTAGTGCCACTATGC
>JAYVCU010000048.1:0-14610 GCA_043749835.1 Hyphomicrobiales bacterium | reverse complement strand
ACCGGTTTGGGGTTCCGGCGGAGGCGGTGGATTGCGGCGTTCATGATAGATTGCAGCCCACCCACGTATTCCCTCCAAATGAATGATGAGTTGGGACAGTGCATCAGGCCAATCATCGGATGGCCCATGTGGAAACTCCGCCATGCGCTCCAGGACTTCATCGAGCCATGGGGCCTGAGGTGGGAGCCAAACATGACCTTCTTCGATATCGCGAGAGGCTATTTGCATCCGCGCGGTCTTTGATTTTCCAGCGTGGCGATCGATCTTGACGTAATGGTCGATACCATATTCATGGAGAGCCAAGGGTAAACCCATGCCTGGCCCTATCGTTTCGATAACGATGGCATCAGGTTTCCAGGTCTTGTCGAGCGTCCTGATCCAAGAGAGAAGACCTGGATAGTGGAACTGGCCCTGTTCAGCATGAAGAATCTCAATGTCGTCTCCGACCAGTCCGCATACCAAGGCAGCCGACATGCTGCCCTTACTGTCACTAAAACCGGGATCGATGGTGATCACCCGGTAATCATGCGTGCGTGGAATGTCGTAGGTCTTAAACCAGTTAACATCGATAATCCGTCCCGCCGTCATCTGGGGGTTCTGCATATACTGAGCGAAAAAGTAGTCATAACCTTGGATTTTGCGCTGCTCAGACAGGTAGGCTTCGGTCAAGCGATCAGGCTCAAGCAGTTCGCCCTCACAAAACTTGTAAGTTTTGCCGTCGCTAAGCTGATATTCCTGCGTTTTAGTCGCTTTGGCTGGGATTGAGAGATGTTCAACGCCGCTCAAATTCTTGAGGATGTAGGCTGTAAAGTCGTCAACGTGCAAGCGCTGCATGACGAGGATCAAGATACCGCTACTAGGATCGCGCCAGCGGCTTGAAATTGCGCTCTTGTAGGCGTTCTCGACATTCTCGCGCTCCACTTTTGAATGAGCAGTAGAGGCTTTTTGCGGGTCATCAATTATGATGACGTCGAAGCCATGGCCGGTGATGCCCCCCCTGCATTGAGAAGGCGCGGACCTCACCGCCCGCGGTCGTTTCAAAGAGCGTTTCGGAGTCCTTGTCCTTTGCAATGCGGGTATTTGGTGCCAAAACCAAGTACCATTGCGATTTCATGATCTGACGGATTTGGCGCACGATCTTTGCGGCCAATCCTTCGTCGTGACACAGGATAGCAATCTTCTTATCCGGATTGCGAAGCAAAAGCCACGCGACGAATGAAACTGAGATGAGGTGGGTCTTCAGCGTCTTGGGCGGCTGGTTGATGACGATCGTTTTGGCTATTCGGTTGAAAGCCCGTAGTAGCTTTTCTTCGATCGCTTCGTGATGCCAGTTAGGCGTGATCGGCGTCGCAGGCTCCAGAACCAGCATTGCCCGTATCGCAAATTCCAGAGGCGAGGTCCGATAGATTGCGTCTAGGAGCGCCTGATTCATCGTTGGTTCGGCATTTACAGTTTGGGGAATGACCATGGCTATTCGTCCTTGATGGATTTGATAAGTTCGCTGCGGAACCTTGCGAGCACTTCTGCGTCGCGTGCTGAACCAATGGGATCAGCGGATGAGGGAGGGGGTTGAGATTTCTCAACCTGGTCCAAGAGCCGCAACAATTGATCACGGGCCTTGGCGTCGCCTTTGGCGGCATCAGAGACCATGCGTTTCACGATGATGGACTGTTTGGAGATTTTGCGCTGTTGACCACCGTCATTCACGACGATCTTAGTCGCCAGTTCCTCCAGCAATTCGGTCTTCAGGTTTTTGCGCTTGGGAAGTTTGCCCTTAGGATTCCCGCTTTGGCCTTTGCGAAAGCGGTGCTGCGCTGGTGGGCGGGCGTAGCCGATATCATAGGTGGGTGTATTATCATCTGAAGACGTCATGCTGCACCGCCTGATACGTCAGAGGCTAATCCGTGGAAACTTGGTGCGTGCGTCGAATCGTCCACTGACAGGCCTGGCATGGGCGGTGTTTTTCTTGCCACCTCTTGATCCAAGGCTGGTTCTTGATCACGGCGCAGTTTTACCTGCGCGAAGGTCTCGCCAGTCGATTGCAGTACCGCCTCACCGCCGGTTATCGTTGCCCAACGCTGAACAATCAGATCAACATAGCCAGCATCAAGCTCAGTCCCACAGAAAACCCGGCCGGTGCGTTCTGCAGCAATCAAAGTTGAGCCCGACCCTGCAAAACTATCAAATATAAGTTCGCCACGGTCGGTGACATCAAGGATCGCATCTTCCAACAGCCCAACGGGTTTTGGTGTGGGGTGGTTCTTCAGTTCAGAGCTTGCTTCTGAACCCATGCTTGATGCCCCGGCATGATGCCACACGTTGCTGCGCCAGCGTCCATGCCGGCCAAGTTCAACATTGTTTATATGTGAAGCTTTACCCTTTTTGAACAGCACGATGAACTCGTGTTGCGAACGATAAAGCGATCCCATGCCACCATTGGTCTTCACCCAAACAATAATGTTCAGCAGTGAAAAACCAACGCGTTGTCCCGCCTCGAGCAGGGTGTGCAGCCCCCGCCAGTCCATGAACAACATGATCAAGCCGCCGTCGATTGCGGCATCGAAGATGACACCCAGGCTCTTAACCAAGAACGACAGAAACTGTTCGCTAGTCATCTCGCCCGAAGCCATCACAAATTCGCGGTGATCGCCGCCCGTAACGTGGCCATGAATTGCAACGTTGTAGGGCAGATCGCTAAAATTAAGTCTCACCTTACGGTCAGCGAGAAGATGGCGAACCAAAGCCAGATCACGCGCGTCACCACATCCAATAACATGTGGCCCGAGCTGCCAGATATCGTTCACCTGCGAGACAATTTTTGCCGCAAGCTCTGGGAGCTTATCTAATTCAGAATTTTGGCTCGTCTCATCTTCAAGCAGCAAAGCGTCAAGTTCAGGCCATTCAATGCCCGGTATTGAAAAATCCGGGCCAAATTCAACAGCCAGTTCTTTGATCTCGACACGTAAGACATCAATATCCCAGATGCCCTTTTCCTGAATGCGGTTTAAAGCAATATGCAGACGGCGAAGATCTTTCTGAGATAAATGTCCAATGACAAGGCAAGGAACTTCCTTAATTCCGTGGGCCTCGCAGACCGCAATCAGGCTGTGGCCGTTGATGACTGTGCCATCTTCATTAATCAACACAGCTCCGCACAGGCCAAAGGCATTAATGCTATTGTTGATATCGTCAAGCTGGCCAGGCCCCGCTCTCCGCACCCGGCGCGCGGCCTTCTTGAGGGCGGAAATCGAACGGTATTCGAAGGTAATCGGTGGCGTTAAATCATTGCGGCCAGTTTGACGGCCAAGTGCGCGCTCCAGCTGCGCCCGATCACCCTCGCGGCGTGACCTTGCCTTCTGTGCAATGCCGACGGCCAATCCAGGGGCGGCTTTCAAATCAATATGCTTTGGACGTTCTTCCACTATACACCTCGTTCAAACAGACGGTCCTGTCCGTACGAGGTGGGTCTTGACCATAGGCGCGAAACTCTGCTGTCGGCATTTACGCCGGCCAAACTGTTTTCGCGACCCTCCATGGTACTCGCCCGTCAAGACCTTTCCCAGTGGAACAAGGTCCGAGTTAATTTCAAGGGTATTGACCAAATTCTCCTTAGTCAATGCCCAAAAATGGGAGTGGGACAAAAACCGAACCGGAACTTTTTAAGGTCGATTCTGGGTCTAAATTTCAGCTCTTGGTGCAATCGGGTGCGACGGGCCAAAGCCCTCACCCGGTAGCGGGTCGGTTATCTGCCCTTTTCGGCCGCCTCAGGTTGCCTTTTAAAATTCCCGCTGGACGGACACGCTTTCCCGTCAGGATCGATAAAAATTCCCTGCTCTACTGTTTAGGGAATTTGACGAAATAGTGCCCAAGTTACTCAGCTAAAACACCACACTCTTTTGGCGAAATGGCCGAAATTCAATAAAATTCCCTGCATTTTCCCTATTTGCAGGGAATTTTATGCAGAGACGGGTTCGCCTTAGACTGCGTCCACAGCCATTACTCGCTTTGATTATAAATGAAGTTCTGCGCTGATGCCTTGCGAGCGCCTAGCATTTGACTTGAGATATGAAACTAAATCGATTGGCGCTTGTGGTCGCCTTAGCTATAGTCGGGCTAATCGAAGGACAATTACATGGGAATAACGACGTGGGGCATAGAAACTGCGGCAGTGTTGGCCGCGTTTTTGGCTTCTTTGGTAGAAGTGGTGGAGGCTTTCACAATCGTTTTAGCCGTAGGCATGCTGCGCGGTTGGAGGCCTGCGGCGTTAGGCAGTTTAGCCGCCCTTGCCTTGCTTACACTGAGCGTCGTCATCTTCGGGCCCTTGATTGAATTGGTGCCCATCCACACCTTGCAGTTAAGCATCGGTATTCTTCTGCTGTTATTTGGTATGGGTTGGCTGCGCAAAGCCATTTTGCGGTCTGCTGGTGTACTTCCGCTTCACGATGAAGAACTTATTTTCGCAACAGAATCCCAGCACCTCATCGACGAAGCGCAACGCAAGCGAACGTCGCTGCACTGGATTGCCGGCATCACCGCATTTAAGGCCGTGCTGCTGGAAGGCCTTGAAGTGGTTTTTATTGTGATCGCCGTAAGTGCCGGGCGCGGATTGATCTGGCCTGCTTCATTGGGCGCTCTGGCGGCCTGTATCGTTGTTTTGATCATCGGCCTGATCATCCACAAACCGCTTTCACGTGTGCCAGAGAACACGCTGAAATTCACTGTCGGCGTGATGCTGTCATCGTTTGGTGTTTTTTGGACAGGCGAGGGGTTAGGCGTTGATTGGCCAGGGCGTGATTTGATATTGATTGCTTTTGCAGGGCTGTTCCTGATCGTTGGTCTTATCACAGCGAACAGCTTGAAAAGCAATTTCGTCAACCCTCAAAAAATTTAGTTTGAACGGGAAAGCCTTTATGGAAATTATAAAAGACGTTTTGGTGGAATTGTTCAGCATGTTTGTAACCGACATGCGCCTTACGCTGACAACGCTGGGGTTGGTTCTGTTTGCGGCACTGCTGATTATGGTTTTACAAGTGAATTCTTTAATCGTCGGGTTAATTTTGCTGCTGGGCTGCTTTGCAATTGTCATTGAAGCTACAGTCAGAGAAACCAAAGCTCGCCGAAAACTGTAGTGGATTGATATTCTAATGAAAGCTCTCGTCATCCATGCCGCCAAGGATTTGCGTCTTGAAGATCGTGCACCCAAAGAACCGGGCTACGACGAAGTGCAAATCAAGCTGGCCACAGGCGGGATCTGCGGATCAGACCTGCATTATTTCAACCACGGTGGCTTCGGGGCCATAAAGCTGAAAGAGCCAATGATCCTTGGCCATGAGGTGGCCGGTCACATCACTAAATTGGGCGCAGGTGTTGACGGGTTCACAATAGGACAACTGGTTGGCGTGTCGCCCTCCAGGCCTTGCCACAATTGCAAATTCTGCCGTGAGGGCATGTTCAACCAATGCCTCAACATGCGCTTTTATGGCTCGGCCATGCCATTCCCGCATATCCAAGGGGCTTTTCGCGAAATTCTGGTAGCAGGTGCGAAGCAGTGTGTTGCCGCTGACGGCCTATCTGCAGGCGAAGCGGCGTTGACAGAGCCGCTGGCCGTTACCCTTCACGCCACGCGCCGCGCCGGCGAGATGCTGGGAAAATCTGTTTTGGTGACAGGTTGCGGCCCAATCGGGTTGCTGGCAATTCTTGCCGCCAGACGCGCCGGGGCCGATGTGATTGTGGCAACGGATGTGACTGATTTCACTTTAAACATGGCCCGGAAAATGGGCGCAGATGTTGCTGTGAACACCAGCACCACACCCGATGCCTTGGAAAAATACAAAGCCGATAAGGGCAGCTTTGATATTCTTTATGAATGTTCGGGCGTGCAAGCCGCGCTCGTTTCGGCCATTGGCGCGGTGAGGCCTGGTGGAACTCTATTGCAGCTTGGCTTAGGTGGTGACATGACATTGCCAATGATGGCCATCACGGCCAAAGAACTTTCACTAAAAGGCTCATTTCGCTTTCATAGCGAATATGCCACGGCCATCAGCCTGATGCAGAAGGGCCTGATTGATGTGAAACCTTTGATCACCCACACGGTGAGTTTAAAAGAGGCACAGCAGGGATTCGCATTGGCCAATGATCGCAGCCAGGCCGTAAAAGTGCAAATCGCTTTTAGCTGAAAAGGAAAGACGTTGGAACTTTTTAGTCTTGCAGGAAAACGAGCTTTAGTCACTGGCTCAAGCCAGGGCATAGGCTTTGCCCTGGCTGAAGGATTAGGTCGGGCAGGCGCACATCCTGTTCTCAATGGCCGTGATAA
Organism: Hyphomicrobiales bacterium; assembly: GCA_043749835.1. GTDB lineage: Bacteria > Pseudomonadota > Alphaproteobacteria > Rhizobiales > Aestuariivirgaceae > Aestuariivirga. Next base: position 8,297 of record JAYVCU010000048.1, on the reverse strand, counting down.
GGTAAAGTTAGAATCGGCGCATAAGCAATTAACGGCCAAGGGTTTGATTGTTCAATCCGTCGCTTTTGATGTGACAGACGAGGCAGCAGTTAACGAAGCCATTGCAAAAATCGAACTTGAAAATGGTGCCATTGATATCCTCGTCAACAATGCTGGCATGCAGTTTCGCACACCACTTGAAGATTATCCGGCCGAAAAATTCCGCGAACTTTTACGCGTGAATATCGAAAGCGCATTTCTGGTGGGCAAAGCTGTGGCCAAAGCTATGATCAAAAGGCAAGCGGGAAAGATCATCAACATCTGCTCGGTGCAAAGTGAATTGGGCAGGCCATCGATTGCGCCCTATACGGCTACAAAGGGTGCAATCAAAATGCTCACCAAAGGCATGTGCGCGGATTGGGCAAAGCACGGCATCCAAGTAAATGCGATTGGTCCTGGCTATTTCAAAACCCCACTCAATCAGGCACTGGTTGATAATCCTGAATTTTCATCCTGGCTGGAAAAACGCACACCGGCGGGTCGCTGGGGCAATGTGGATGAATTAATTGGTGCCGCCGTTTTCCTGGCCTCTCCTGCTTCCTCTTTTGTGAATGGACACATCCTCTATGTCGACGGTGGTATCTCATCAGTGCTTTAGTGGCGCTGCCGTAGTTATGGGCGTAGCTAGCTGTGGCAAGACCACGGTGGGTGAAGCTTTGGCTGCCAAGCTTCACGCGCATTTTATAGAGGGTGATAGATTGCACCCCGTAGCCAACGTCGCCAAAATGTCGGCGGGTGAGCCGCTGAGCGATGAAGATCGTTGGCCTTGGCTCGAACAGGTTGGGGCAAGCTTAAAGGGCGATACAGCAGTGATTGCCTCATGTTCTGCCTTGAAGAAAGCTTACCGGCAATGTATCGCCGCCGCAGCTGGCAGGCCAGTGCAGTTTATTCTGCTCCATGGTGACACAGCATTGCTGCAAAAACGCATCGTGGATCGGAAGGGCCATTTCATGCCGCCCTCGCTGCTCAAGAGCCAGCTGGCAACTCTTGAAATTCCGGGCGCTGACGAAAGCGCCATCACGATCAACATCGCTTTAGCGCCCGAACAGCAAGTGGCTTTGGCGGCGAAATTTTTATGCATTTAGCTCATCATATCGAAAAATATGGATCAGCCAGAAAACCCCGTTGACACATCACATCTTCGCCGCTTAGCGTGAAGTTTAAGAATTAATGCGGGCTATGTATTTGCATCAAACGGGATTTCAGTAATTTGGCCATGCAGTTGCTGCAGTTTGAAAACATCACCAAACGATTTGGTGGAACCACTGCGCTGTCTAATGTCTCGCTGCATTTGGATTCAGGCGAAGTGCTGGCGCTTTTGGGTGAAAATGGCGCAGGCAAATCAACCCTGATTAAGGCTTTGGCTGGTATTCACACCCCCGATGAGGGCCGCATTCTCTTCAAGGGCGAGGCCTACTATCATAAGCCACCAAAACCTAATGAGAAGCAGAAGGTGGCCTTTATCCATCAAGATCTGGGGCTCGTTGAATGGATGACGGTGGCGGAAAATGTAGGCCTTGCGCAGGGGTATTCGCGTTATGGCGGATTGATTCATTGGGGCAACACCGAAAAGCGCGCCAGCGCTGCACTGGCTTTGGTAGGCTGTGACTTTGATCCAACCAAACGCGTACATGATTTAAGTCGTACCGAAAAATCACTGGTCGCAATAGCGCGGGCCCTGGCAGTGGAGGCTGACGTTTTGGTGTTGGATGAACCCACCGCCAGTCTTCCAGCCAATGAAGTGGAGCGCATGTTCAAGGTGCTGCGTGATTTGCGTAATCGGGGAGTGGGTATGATTTATGTGTCGCACCGCCTGGATGAAACGTTCCGCATTGCAGACCGCGTAGCCGTTTTGCGTGATGGCAAGTTAGTGGGCGCAAAAGCAGTGATTGACACCACGCCGTCCAAACTGGTCAACATGATCGTCGGACGCGAAGTGAAAGACCTCTACGTGCGTAGCGCCATGAAACGCGGGGCCGAAACGTTGTGGGTGGACAATCTCGCCACTTTCGGCGCAGGCCCAATCAGTTTTAAAGCGCACCGAGGTGAAGTTCTGGGTTTGGTGGGTTTGCGCGGTGCGGGCCAGGAAGCCATTGGCCGTGCTTTGTTCGCCGCACAAGAAAGTGTTGGCTCTGCTTATCTGGATGACAAGCGGCTTGATCTGTCGTCGCCTCAAATAGCGCTTCGCCAAGGGATTGGGCTGGTGGCTCGTGACCGCACAGAAGAAAGTGTGGCACCTTCGCTTTCGGTGCGCGAAAACATGTTTATAAATCCATTCGCAATTGGTCGCAGTTTGATGGCCGTGCTTTCACCTACGAATGAATCCGACCGTGCGCACAGCATCGGCTCAGAAGTTGGTTTAAGACCCAACGATCCGGCTTTGCCTGTTGAAGCACTGTCCGGCGGAAACCAGCAGAAAGTTGTGATTGGTCGCTGGTTGGCCACGGGGCGTAAATTATTGATTGCCGAAGACCCAACGGCGGGGGTTGATGTGGGTGCGAAGGCTGAAATTTACGGATTGATTGCCTTAGCGATGACCAGAGGCCTGACCGTGATTGTTGTCTCAACAGATTTTGAAGAGGTCGCCCATATTTGCCACCGTGCACTGGTTTTCTCGCGGGGGCACATTGTTGCGGAAATTCCGCAATCACAGCTTTCAACTTCGGCTTTGATCCATGCGGCTTCCGTCAGCGACGCGGCATGAGCAACTCCATCCAGTCTACAGCACTTGAGCCGACGCGCAGCGAACTTGTCGGCTTAAGCTTTGGCCAGCGCATCCAGCGTTATCTGCCAACCTATGGTCTGGTGGTGCTGACCGTGACTCTGATAATACTGTTTTCAATTTTATTGCCCGACACATTTCCAACACTGCTAAATTTGCGTTCGATCGTTTCCGACAAGGCCATCATACTGATTCTTTCACTGGGTGCGATGATCCCTATGTCAGCTGGCCGTATCGACCTTACCGTTGGATATGGCATTGTGCTGTGGCATATTCTGGCGATTTCATTGCAAACACTTTACGGATTTCCGTGGCCACTTGCCGTGCTGGCAGTTCTGGTTCTGGGTGCCTTGATGGGCATGATCAATGGCCTATTGGTTGAAGTGGCCCGCATCGACTCTTTCATCGCAACACTTGGAACGGGCACCATCCTCTACGCAGTAGCGCTGTGGCACTCTGGCGGCAGGCAAATTGTGGGAGTGGTTCCCGATGCATTCTATGCGCTTAATACGACGATGGTTTTCGGCTTGCCGATCACTGGTTACTATGTTCTGACCATCGCCTTTGTAATGTGGCTGGCTTACGAATATCTGCCCGTTGGCCGCTATCTCTATGCCATTGGAGCCAGCCCTAAAGCTGCAGCCTTGAACGGAATTCCTGTGCGCAAATATGTGATGGCTTCCTTCATCGCGTCTGGTGTCTTCACGGCCCTTGCTGGTGTGCTCTTGGCTGCACGGTTACGCATTGGCCAAGCCAGTGTTGGACTCGAATATCTTTTGCCAGCTTTGGTGGGTGCATTTCTTGGCTCCACCACAATTAAGCCAGGCCGGGTAAATGTGTGGGGCACTGTGGTCGGCATTACAATTTTAGCCGTTGGCATTTCCGGCATTCAACAATTCGGCGGTTCATTCTGGGTTGAACCGATGTTTAATGGCGTTACTTTACTTGTGGCCATCGGCATTGCAGGTTACGCCCAGCGCCGAAGGGGTGCTGTGCACAGGCTTTCAGCCCCGCCACCACTTCTACTCAAAGACTAAACCAGTATCCAAACAGGAGGAAACCATGGATCGCAGAAACTTACTACTCAGAGGCATTGCACTTGGCATGTCCATTCCGGCCTTGACCAAAGTTGTTTATGCCGACGCAATGGCTGACGCTCAGGCCATCGTTGATAAATATGCCACCAAGGCGGACAAATGGGACGGCCCAACATCGGGACCCAAGGCGCAAGCCGGAAAATCCATCGTCATCCTCGCTGGCGATATGAAGAATGGCGGCATCTTAGGCGCCAGCAAAGGCGTTGAAGAAGCCTGCGCAGCCATTGGCTGGACAGTGAAGACCATTGATGGTGCAGGATCAGTTGCAGGCCGCACGGCCGCTTTTGGCCAGGCTTTAGCTCTAAAACCCAATGGCATCATCATCAACGGCTTTGACTCCGTTGAGCAATCCGAAGGCATGAAAGCAGCGAAAGCTGCTGGCATTGCCATCGTGTCTTGGCATTCATCGCCAACTGTTGGCCCAGCACCCGAACTTGGTATTTTTGCAAATGTAACCACTGATCCAATGCAGGTTTCAACCGCTGCTGCCATGTGGGCCTATATCGATGCCAAGGGCAAGCCAGGCTGTATTTACTTCACCGATTCGACCTATGCTATCGCTATCGCCAAGGCGAAGAAAATGAAGGAAGTGATTGAGGCCTTGGGCGGCACATCAGTTGAATGGGTGGATACACCGATTGCTGAAACCTCACAGCGCATGCCACAACTTACCACTACTTTGCTGCAAAAGCATGGTGCGAAGTGGACGCATTCGCTGGCCATCAATGACTTGTATTTTGACTTCATGGGCCCATCACTGGCTGCTGCGGGTGTTAAGGGCTTTGGCCAGGCACCATCCAACGTTTCAGCCGGTGATGGTTCTGAATCGGCCTATCAGCGTATTCGCTCTGGCCAATATCAGGCGGGCACAGTGGCCGAACCACTGAACTTGCAAGGCTGGCAACTGGTTGATGAATTGAACCGCGCCATGGCTGGTGAAAAGTGGTCCGGCTATGTGTCACCGCTGCATGTTGTAACCAAAGCCAACGTTGAATTCGACGGCGGCCCAAAGAACGGCTTTGATCCTGGTAACGGCTATCAAGCTGCTTATAAAGCGATCTGGGGCAAGGCTTAAAGTTACTAATTTAATGATTGGGCGCGCTTACAGGCGCGTCCTTTTTTCAAGTTTGTAGCATAACAATTATCAATATCTCCCATCCTGAAACTGCGTTACATTGCTTCCATAAAAATAAAATAGAGGAGGCTGTGCGCATGTTGGGCTTAATGATGAACACGCCGCTAACGGTCACGTCGATCTTGCGGCACGCGGCAACCTACCACGGCGAAACTGAAATCGTCTCACGCTCTGTTGAAGGGTCCATTCATCGCACCAATTATGCCGAAGTGTGGAAGCGCAGCCAAAAACTGGCTAACGCCCTTAAGCGTTTCGGTCTTAAAAAGGGCGACCGCGTTGCAACCCTTGCGTGGAACACCTGGCGCCATCTTGAACTTTACTACGCTGTTTCTGGTTCTGGCTTGGTGTGTCACACTATTAATCCGCGCCTGTTCAAAGAACAAATTTCCTTCATCATTAAACACGCTGGCGACAAAGTTTTATTTGCAGATCTCACCTTCCTGCCAATCCTTGAATCTTTAGCTCCGCAACTTAAAAAGCTGAAGGCCGTGGTCATGATGACGGATGCCGAGCACATGCCCAAATCGGCAGCTCTGCCTAAACTCTTGTGTTACGAAACGCTGTTGGCCAGCGAGAACGACGAGTTCAAATGGCCCGTCTTGGATGAAAACACGGCTTGCAGCTTGTGTTACACGTCAGGCACGACAGGAGAGCCCAAAGGGGCACTCTATAGTCATCGCTCGTCGCTATTGCATGCTATGGGCATCGCGGTGCCTGATGTCTTCAACTTAACGTCAGCGTCGGTCGTTTGTCCGATTGTACCGATGTTTCATGTGAACGCTTGGGGTGTTCCTTACGTTGCGCCGATGGTGGGCGCAAAACTGGTATTACCTGGGCCAAAGCTCGATGGTGCGAGCCTCCATCAAATAATGACACACGAAAGCGTAACCTTCACGGCAGGGGTTCCCACGGTGTGGTTGGCATTGCTTGATTGGCTGGATGCCGAGAAAAAAGAAATCCCCACATTAAAGCGCGTGGCCATTGGCGGTGCCGCAGCACCTCCCGTTATGTTGCAACGTTTTGCGTCTCGCGGTGCAACGGTTCTGCACGCATGGGGGATGACGGAAACTAGCCCAATTGCAATCGCTGGAAGTTTACTGGGCAAGCACGAGAAATTATCCGAAAGTGAAAAGCTTGCACTGCGCGCCAAGCAAGGCCGTCCCCTCTTCGGCGTGGAATTCTTGGTGGTGAATGACGATGGCGTGCCGATCAAAAATGACGGCGTGGAATTTGGCGCTCTTTATGTGCGTGGCCCATGGGTGGCCGCATCTTATTTTAAATCAAAAGAAAAATCTGCCTTCGCTCGCAAGGGCTGGTTTCACACGGGTGACGTGGTAAATGTTGATACAGATGGATTTTTTAAAATTGTTGATCGCACCAAAGACGTGATCAAATCCGGCGGTGAGTGGATCAGTTCAATTGAGCTTGAAAACATTGCCCAAGCCCATCCGGCAATCAAAGAAGCCGCTGTTGTATCAAAGCCCCATGAAAAATGGAGCGAACGGCCAGTGCTTGTTGCCGTGTTGAGGCCCAATGCGACGTTTACCAAAGAAGATATGGTGGCGCATTATACAGGAAAGATTGCGAAATGGAGCATTCCCGATGACGTGTTCATTGTTGAGCTGTTGCCACACACCGCCACTGGTAAGTTATTGAAAACAGAAATTCGCAAAATGGTGACTGGATAAACCTAAAATGACACATCGCACCGTGATTGCCGCTTTTGCGCGTTCGCCCTTCACACCCGCACGCCGGGGCGTGGGGCCAGTGGGCGCACCACTAAAGGCACTGGCACGCGCACGCATTGTTGGAAAAGCTGCTACGCTTTGGCCACGCAATGCATCGGCGGCGGGCAAGGCATTGCCACCATTTTGGAAGCTATTTAATGGACAATATTTGGAAAGTTGCTGTTATCGGCGCTGGTGTGATGGGTGCGGCCATTGCCGCTCATGTTGCAAACGCCGGAATACCTGTTGTGCTGTTGGACGTGGTGGCGAAAGAAAATCCAAACTGCAACGCTCTTGCTGAAGGCGCATTAGAACGGATGCTGAAAGCAAGTCCTGCGCCCTTCATGAGCGCAACCGCAGCCAAGCTGGTGATCACCGGCAACATTGAAGATCATCTTGGGCTTTTGGCGGATTGTGATTGGGTCATCGAAGCTGTGATCGAGCGGCTGGATATCAAGCAGGCTCTCTATGCCAAGATTGATAGCGTGCGCAAGAAAGACAGTGTTGTTTCATCGAACACCTCAACCATTCCATTGGCCGAGTTGACCAAGGGCACTTCCGAAAATTTTGCGCACCATTTTCTGATCACGCATTTTTTCAATCCGCCGCGCTACATGCGGCTGCTGGAAGTTGTAACGGGAGATAAAACGTCCAAGCAGACCTTGGAGACAATTTCACATTTTGCTGATGAGCTTGGGCAAAACTGTTGTGCACTGCAAAGACTGGCCCGGTTTTATTGGCAATAGACTAGGTGTTTACTGGTTGCAAACGGCGGTTCAGGAAGCGCTCAAAAGCGGTCTTACTGTGGAAGAGGCTGACGCAATTCTTGGCAAGCCGATGGGCATTCCTAAAACAGGCGTGTTTGGTTTGCTGGATTTGGTTGGCCTCGATCTTATGCCCCACATCACCGCCAGCATGGGCGCTTTGCTGGTTAAGGATGATCCATTCCATCACTCGAACAAGCCCGTTCCAGTGATCGCGAAAATGATCAGCGAAGGCTATACAGGCCGCAAGGGCAAAGGCGGCTTTTATCGCCTGAACCGTGAAAAAGGCAAACGCAAGGAAGCGATTGATCTTACAACGGGCGAATACCGCGACGAACAAAAGCCAGAAATCTTAGCGCTAACGGAAGCTGGCAAAAGCCTTGTAAAACTGCTCAGTCACGACAGCAAGCACGGCCAATATGGTTGGGCGGTGATGGGAAAGACTTTGGCTTATGCCGCGGCATTGGTTGGCGAAGTCTCTGATCACATAAATGCGATTGATGAAGCCATGCGCCTCGGTTTTAACTGGAAGTTCGGCCCTTTCGAACTCATTGATCAGTTAGGCAGCAATTGGTTCGTTGAGCGGTTAAGCAAAGAAGGCAGTGTCATTCCTAAATTTTTGACAATTGCAAACGGCCGACCGATTTACCGTTTTGAAAACAGCTTGAAACAAGTGCTGGGATTAGATGGCAAATACCATACCATCCAACGCCCTGATGGTATTGTGCTGTTGGAAGACATCAAACGCAACAGCCAACCCGTGTTGAAAAACGGCTCGGCTGCTTTGTGGGATGTGGGAGACGGCGTGGCCTG
>JAYVCU010000047.1:0-24739 GCA_043749835.1 Hyphomicrobiales bacterium | reverse complement strand
AGATAATCCAGTGCGCGTCTGGCCAAATAGGCATCCACCAATGCTGCATCAATCTCACGAGGGTGTGCCATGGCTTCAAGGATTGATGACTTAGTGATAGCGTTAAATGCCACCCTCTCTACCGTCTTGCCTTTAAGCGCACCTTTCTTTTTTAAAACTTCAAACACGTGCCAAGAAATGGCCTCGCCTTCGCGGTCAGGGTCGGTTGCCAAAACCAATCTATCAGTGTCTTTTAGAGCTGTTGCGATATCAGAAAGGCGCTTGGCGGATTTGCTGTCAACTTCCCAAGCCATGGCAAAATCTTCATCCGGCTTTACGGATCCATCTTTGGCCGGTAAATCCCGCACATGGCCAAAGGAAGCCAAAACGGTAAAATCCTTACCGAGATATTTGTTGATGGTTTTTGCCTTGGAAGGCGATTCGACGACGACAACGGTCATTAACTGATCCAGACTCTGGCGCTTCACTTAGTGTGCAGGCGCGTCAATGGCAAGTTGCAAGGCCAAATATTGCACGTTAAAATCATAATAAATGTAAATTAGCACATATTATCATGAGTTTACACAACTAATGACGGACGCACGCGCCGCTGAGAAACCCCTTGGGCCACTGCAAATCTATATTTACATTAGCCACCCTTACTCAACCTAAAATATATGTTTATATTTTTTTGCACCTATATGCTGTATTTCGAATATCGGCTGAGAAGGCACAATTTATGACCTATTCGTTAAAACGTCAGACCGGTACGTCGCATGCGCACCATGCTGCGCATTTGGGGGCAAGACGCGAAACCGCACAATATATTTCAGAAATGACTTTAGCACTACGCAATTTGGCCAAGGCACATGAAATGCTGTCATTGCAAGGATTGTTAGAGGTTGCGTACTATGAAGCCTTTACCGCAGCCACCGAAAATGAAATTCCAGAAGGAGAGCTAGAGCGCCTTCAGGAGTTGAGCCGCGCCTCAACTGCTTAGTGTCGGCTTCTGCGGCCCATTGGCTCGGCGTGGGCCACAACCCGCACCACGTTTGAAAACTTCAGTTTAAGTTTGATCTCAAGACTGTCCAAAACCGCATGAACCCTTTCTATTTTGGCTTCAGGCGCAAACCTGCAGTGATAGTGCAGATAGAAGTGCCCACCGTTATCTTGCCGCACACGAAAATTATGAATGTCTGAAAGCTCACTATTGTTCGCCGCAAGCTTGCGAAGTGCCGTAGCCAACGCGCTCAATCTGGCTGCGCTTACCGCACGGCCTTCAATCTGTTGTACGGGGCGAGGTTCAATATGGCTTTCGACTTCAACGTTGCCACCCAAGCCATCTCGAATAGCATCTTCGAGGCTGGTAGCGTGCTCATGTGCGTCAAACAACGAAGTTGAACCGTCAAATTCAATATCAAAGCTAACCGCTAACTTCTGCTTTAAGCTTTGAACGATCAAATGATGAATGCAAAGCCCGCGTTCGCGTGCAATTGCATTTACTTTTTCATTCACACTCTCGCTGTCCAGGGCAACGGGCCTCATAACAATCCCAACATCAGCGTATCTGACAAGACTGGAAATTTTGGACTTCAGGCGATTTTCAAGAGCAGTAATCTGATTCACCGACAAACTGCGCGGCACATCAGCAACAAGTGAAATATAGGCGGTTTTGCCAGCTTGCCGAATACGCAGTTGTTCAACATGAAGTACACCGTCTTCGCGCTCGGCGAAGGCCTTGATCTCCTGTGAAATACCTTCTGGGGCGCGGTCCAACAGCGTACCAAGCGCGTTGCTGGCCAAATGCTTCACGATCCACAAAATAATGGCTGAAACAATCAAAGCGGCAGCAGAGTCCGCCCATGGCAGTCCAAGCGCAATGCCGCCTAACCCAAGTAACACAGCAACCGAACCAAACATATCTGCTTTAAAATGAGCAGCATCGGCCGCAAGTGCTGCACTCTCGTGTTCATGCGCGATAGCAGTTAAACCAGCGGCACGATTATAGTCGATAATAATAGCCAAAACAATCCAAGCGGCGGCCCACCACGTAATTTCAGGTGGCGCAGCACTCACCAACATTCGATTGATCGCCGTATAGGCCACGTAAACTGCAGTCAGCACCAGCAAAAAACATTCCAGTAAGGCCGCCACACTTTCAATTTTGGCATGGCCAAAGTGATGGTCTTCATCTGCCGGAACATCGGCCCAACGCACGGCAAACCAAGTGATTATAGTGGCACCAAAATCGATGAAGCTATGCAAAGCTTCCGAAAGAATGCCAAGTGAGCCAGTCATCACCGCGATCACAAATTTTGCACATGCCAACAAAGCACTCACACCCATTGAAAGCGCTGCTGCCCGGGATTTGATGGCGGAAACTTCAGACATGAGCAAATCCTACCGGGTGAAGAAATTACATCTGCCGAACCTCTTGCCTCATATTGGGTGCTAAGCGCAATGCTAACCCATGATGAAATTCAATAGTGCTGTGATTCCGCTACCCCACAAGGCCACAGCGGGTATAGGTACGTTCAGCATACTATTCCTGCTTGAATCCCTGACGCGGGCTTTTAATTCAGGTGTGCTCTCTATCCAGGCCTATGACATTTTAAATTCAACACAAAAGGTCAGCGTATTAGGCACTGTGGTTTCCGCAACTGTACTCTGTGCCACGCTGTTGTTGCCATTTATATTTGGCCGATTGCGCCGCAGATGGGCCTATACGCTGGGGTGCTTATTATTGGTGACGGGCAGTGCGGCACTGGCCACTTTTACATTACCAGGCCAAGTGTTGGGAACCATGATGCGCAATATGGGAGCCTCAATTACCAACATCACATTGCAACTCTATATTCTTGATCACATCAGGAAAGAAGATTTTACAACAAGTGAGCCGATGCGCCTTGCTATATCTACTGTTGCGTGGGTGGTGGGCCCGTTTAGCGGTGTTTGGCTTTATGATCACTACGGACATGCCGCGCCACAGTTTGCGGCCATTATGTCGGCACTCACTTTGTTATGCGTCTTTTGGTTCTTGCGCTTAAACGATAAAAAAACCTTGCCACAGGGCAACATGCAACCATTCAATCCACTGGCAAACGTTTCGCGCTTTATTGCGCAACCGAGGCTGCGACTGGCTTGGGCCATCGCCTTTGTACGTTCATGCTTTTGGGGGACCTTTTTCACCTATGGGCCACTGTTGATGATTGAGGGGGGCCTCAGCAAACAATATGGCGGCGCAATCATCAGCCTCAGCCAGTTGTTCTTATTAGCGGCATTCATCTATGGCCCACTGGCGAAACGTTGGCGCCTTCGATTGATATTGGCCGTCTGCTTTGTGGGTATGGCCATCGCCAGCTTTTGCGCAGGCATAATCGGAACCAATGCACCTCAGCTGGCTGCGGTTTTATTACTTGTTGGCGCATTGGCAGCATCTGGAATCGACAGTGTGGGCGGCATCCCATTTTTACGCTCCGTTCGTTTTCATGAACGCCAACGGATGGCCGCTGTCTACCGCACCTTTATTGAAATGGCCGAGTTGCTGCCGTCGATCATCTATGCGGTAGTTCTCCATTATTACGATGTATCGATCGTTTTTATCATACTGGGCTTGAGTGTAAGTTTGATGAGTGCAATTGTCTGGCGCTATTTGCCGAAATCCATGTAGGAAAATTCAATGTCAAAACCACTGCTGATCATCGGTAATAAAAACTATTCAAGCTGGTCGTTGCGCCCTTACATGGCCTTGAAACAGGCGGGAATTGATTTTGACGAAAAACTTATCCGCTTTGGTAAGCCACAGTTTTCAAAACAGGTCAGGCGTTATTCGAAGGCGGCCTTGGTGCCAATTCTGGTTCATAAAGACCGAGTAATCTGGGATAGCCTTGCCATCTTGGAATATGTCGCCGAGACGTGGCCTACAAAACAACTCTGGCCAAAGAATGCCGAAGCCAGAGCATTTGCCCGCTCAATGTGTGCCGAAATGCATTCGGGCTTTCACGCGTTACGCAACGCTTGCCCAATGAACATCCGCAGGCCTCCAAATCCAGTGGCGATGCATGAGGCTGTCTTAACAGACGTGGCCCGCATAGAGGCGCTGTGGGCGCAGGCGCACAAGCGCTTTGGGGGCCGTGGCGCATATTTATTCGGAACGTTTACCAATGTGGACGCGATGTTTGCCCCCGTTGCATCGCGCATTGAAACGTACAAGATTCCCGTGGGCAAAGGTGCAAACTCTTACGTGGCAGCAATTTTGAACAGTGCAGCTTTCACCTCTTGGAAAGCCGCAGCCATAAAGGAACCATGGGTTTACCCCGAAGACGAAGTGTAAATTGCGAAAAACGCTCAGCCGGGCATTTATTTTCTAGCCAGTGATTTGCCAACAACAACCGACTTCCGCAATTACTCAAAAGTCTTATAAGAGCACCACCAACCAGTTCGGCCATAACGCGCATTCCATTCCGCAGTAACGAATGGATCTATGCCAAAATACCGATGACGACATTCCTCAACGACATCCAGGAACGGCCTTGACCGCGGTCCAAACGCGGGCTGATAGGCCGGAAATATATTATTACTACCAGCCTCACTCGCTGTGCTGCTCAAAATTGAAATGGCAAACATGACCAGTAAACCCAAACATCTTATTTTCATCTTATCTCTCCAACTTCAATTCACTTAATTATGCTGGGTAGGCAATCCGCACAACACGCCCGCCGCTGGAGCGCAAAACTTCTCCTGCCAACTCCAATTCCAGCAGAATGCCTTGCACTTCCTCCGGGCTGCCGTTTGATTCGCGTACGATCTCATCCAGTTCAACGGGAGTGGGTGAAAGAAGTTCCGCAACGCGCGCACGTAAAATTGAAGACGGGGCATGCGCTGTGTATGAGTGTTGTGGGTCTTCACGCAGAGGTATATCAAAGGTTAGCCGTGCACCACTGATGTCAGAAGCGCGCTGCAAAAGGTTGGCGCCGTCTTTAATCAGACCGTTTGTGCCTTCGCAGCGTGGATCAAGCGGAGATCCGGGCACGGCAAAAACGTCGCGTCCCGCCTCATTTGCAAAACGCGCCGTGGTCAGAGAGCCTGACCGCATGGCAGCCTCAACCACAACAACCGCCTGTGCCAAGCCTGCAATAATCCGGTTGCGGCGTGGGAAACTCTCGGGCTTTGGCGTATTTCCCGGTGGCATCTCGGTGAGGAGCAACCCCCGTTCAGCAATTGCGCTCTGCAGTTTTGCATTCTCTGGCGGATAGATATGATCAATCCCAGCGGCCACAACCGCAATCGTGCCCGTGTCAATACTGGCTTCATGTGCCGCTGTATCAATACCCCGCGCTAATCCCGACACAATCACGAAATCAGCGGAGCCGAGTTCGGCTGCAATCTGCCGGGTAAAACGCATGCCATTAGCAGACGCATTGCGGGCCCCAACAATGCCGACCAAGGGGCGCTGCATCAGCGTGGCAGAACCCTTGATACAAATCAGTGGAGGAGGGGCAGGGGCGTTTCGCAGCAAGTCGGGATAGTCAGGTTCACACAAAGCGACATAGCGCGCTCCCGTGCGGTTCGTATTAAGGAAATCTAATTCTGCTTTCGCGACATCATAAATTTGGATGTTGCGTCGTGCGCCTCCGCGCCGCGATAGATCGGGCAAGGCTAACAACGCCGCTTCTGCTGTGCCAAACCTTTCCAACAACTGCCTGAATGTAATGGGCCCGACATTTTCGCTCTGTGCCAGTCGGTGCCATTGGAGGCGCTCAATCTCACTGAGTACAGATAGCTTCATTTCGCTTTTGCGAGTGAGGATTTGGGTTCCTCGCCTTTCAGTAACCGCCCGATATTAGTGCGGTGGGTCACAATAACCACAACGCCCAATAGCGCCACATACCAGACTTTGGTTACATCAAACCACACTGCACCAATCACTGCGGCTAAAATGGCGCATAAAGCCGAAAGAGACGATATCCGCGACGCCGAAAAAACCAAGACCCATCCCAAAACCCCAACGATCGCCACCGGCCAACTCCACCCCAACAACACACCTGCTGCTGTTGCAACGCCTTTACCGCCTTTGAAGCCCAACCAGATTGGCAAGATATGTCCTGCCATTGCGGCAAAACCAGCCAGCAATGCTCCACTATCTCCAACAAGAGACCTTGCAAAAAGCACGGGCAACAAGCCCTTCAAGACGTCACATAGCAACGTAAGGGCAGCGATTGATTTATTGCCAGTGCGCAACACGTTAGTGGCACCGATATTGCCAGACCCAATTTTGCGGATATCGCCAAGGCCAGCCGATTGTGCCAATAGCAGACCAAAAGGAATTGATCCCGCAAAATATCCGATCATAACTGAGATGGTGAGGCCAAACATTCAGTCAGCGTAAGCGTAAACTTTGCTGCCCGCAACCCAGGTTTCCGATACGCGACCATCCAATGCGCGGCGTTCAAACGGCGAATTTTTGGACCGCGACGCGAGCTTGGCGGCATCAACCTGCCATGACATGTGAGGATCAATTATCACAAAATCAGCAGGCGCGCCCATAGTTAAGTGCCCTTGGTCCAAACCCAGAAGCCGGGCAGGCGTTTCACATAAAACCTCAGTTAATCGTTTTAAGCTGATGTTATTATTATGAAAAAATGATAAAGAGGCGGTTAACATGGTCTCTAACCCAACGGCACCAAAGGCCGCCTCGGCAAAGGGCAGGCGTTTGGTATCATCACTTTGTGGATCGTGGGACGAAACCACCACGTCAATCACGCCATCCGCTAAGCCTGCCACCAATGCCTGACGGTCATCTTCACGACGCAAAGGCGGAGAAAGTTTAAAGAAGGTGCGGTAAGCCCCAATATCAGTCTCATTCAGGGTCAGATGGTTGATTGAAACACCACACGACACCGGCAATCCCCTGGCTTTCGCGCAGCGCATTACTTCAACGCTTTCAGCACACGATATCTGTGCGGCGTGATAACGACAGCCGGTCATTTCAACCAGCCGCAAATCCCGCTCCAGCATGATCACTTCGGCAAGAGCAGAGTTGCCCGCAAGGCCAAGGCGCGAAGCAAACTCTCCGTTGTTCATCACACCCGTGGCCAGTGTTGGCTCTTCCACATGTTGAACCACAAGCAGATTATGATCCTTTGCATAAACCATGGCGCGGCGCAGCAGCGCTGCATTGGCAACAGCATGCGTGCCATCCGTCACCGCCACAGCGCCTGCCTGTTTCATCAAGCCAATTTCGGCAAGCTTTAAACCCTTAGTACCTTTGGTGATCGCGGCCATTGGCGCAACGCGCACTTTGGCGGTATCACGAGCGCGGCGTAAAATAAAATCCACCATCGCTGCATCATCGATTACCGGGTCGGTGTTGGGCATCACGATCATGGTAGTCACACCACCAGCCGCCGCCGCCCCAGAAGCAGTGGCTAAGGTTTCACGATATTCAGTGCCCGGTTCGCCAGTGAACACACGCATATCAATGAGGCCCGGAAATAGCAGATTGCCTCTGCAATCTTGCACGTCTGCACCAGAAACCATATCAGCTGTAACCTGCGCCCCGCAAGCAACGACAATGCCATTTTCGATAAGCAAGCCACCAAGACCGCTTGCCAGTTCTGCATTCAGGAAGGCCTGCTTCATGCCTGGCTCCGCATATTACGAGACAGTGCATCAAGTACGGCCATGCGCACAGCCACACCCATTTCCACCTGTTCGCGGATCACACTCTGGGGCCCATCGGCAACCGCGGAGTCAATCTCAACGCCGCGGTTCATCGGCCCGGGGTGCATCACCAACGCATGAGGCTTGGCATATTTCAGCTTATCTTCGGTGAGACCATAAAAATGATAATATTCCCGCGCTGAAGGAACGTATGCGCCGCTCATCCGCTCCAGCTGCAGGCGCAGCATCATCACGACATCAGCATCCGCAAGCCCGTCTTTCATGTTGCGAAACACGTCAACACCAAAGTTTTCAATACCCGCCGGCAACAACGTGGACGGTGCCACAACCCGCACCCGCGCACCCATGCGCGTAAGCAAGGCAATGTTCGAGCGCGCTACACGCGAATGATAAACGTCACCGCAAATAGCCACTACCACACCCTCAAGTCGCTTCAAATGACGACGAATGGTCAGCGCGTCCAGCAAGGCCTGCGTGGGGTGTTCATGCTGGCCGTCACCAGCATTGATAACGGCACAGGTAACTTTTTGCGAAAGCAATTCCACCGCACCGGAAGATTGATGCCGCACCACCAGAAAATCTGGCTGCATGGCATTGATTGTGATAGCAGTATCCAGCACCGTCTCACCCTTTGAAAGGGACGACGACGAAGCCGCCATATTCATCACATCAGCACCCAAGCGCTTGCCCGCAATTTCAAAGGAACTTTGCGTGCGCGTGGAATTTTCAAAGAAGAGATTGACCTGCGTATAACCTGAAAGAATGGCAGGGCGCTGTAGCCCAGTGCGGCTGATTTCCACGTAAGAATCAGCCAGATCAAGAAGTGCCGGGATTTCAACAACTGAAAGATCAGAAACCGCCAGCAAATGCTGGGTTTTGAAGATTGGCGGACGTGTATCGCTCTGGCTCATCAAAACCGCGTGTTAGGCGAACATGGCGGTAAGGGCAATAGGGTGCTGAGAGGCATGTTTAACGCGCATCAAGCAAGCCTTGTAGAATGAAAGCTGCCGCCAATTTATCGACATTCTTTTCACGCTTGGCCCGCGATAGATCGGCCTCCAACATGGTGCGCTCCACTGCTGCTGTAGACAGCCTTTCATCCCAATAGATGATCGGCAATTCCGTTAGTTTTGCCAAATTGCGGGCAAAGGCTCTGGTCGATTGGCAGCGTGGGCCCTCGGTGCCGTCCATGTTGAGGGGTAATCCCAAAACCAGCAGACCAATATCTTCCTTGGCGGCAAATTCCAAAAGCGCTTTTGCATCAGCCTGAAACTTCCCGCGCTCAATCGTAAAGCGCGGTGTTGCAATCTGGCGCGTATAGTCCGCTGTAGCTATGCCAATGGTGGTTGAACCCAAATCCAGTCCCATCAAGCGCCTATCGGGAGAAAGTGCGTCGATGGCGGCATGGGCTTCGCCCAAAAAATCATGCATGTTGGGTGCCTAAACGTTTTCTGGCTCTTTCGCAAACGCCACAGAACACCTATTCATTTCGCATGAACAAATCGCCAGCCAAAGAATCCCGCCCTGTAGGCATAATCGTCAATCCATTGCCGCCGGGGCGCCTTCCCGATCTCAGGCCCTTGCCCGGGCGGTGGGTAAGGCTTGACCCTTTAATTACTGAACATCACGGCCCTTCACTTTATAAGCACAGCGCTGGCCACGATGACATTTGGACTTATCTTTTTTCCGGGCCGTTTACCAATGAAGCTACATTCATGACATGGTTAAAGGCACGCCAATCTGAAAAAGATGTATGGTTCTATGCTTATGTGAAACGCGAAACGGGCGAGGCCTTGGGAATGGGTGCATTTATGCGCGCCGACGCAATCAATGGCGTGATTGAAATTGGCAACATTTGGATGTCGCCCATTATGCAGCGCTCGCGTGAAAGCACGGAAGCTATTTATTTAATGATGCGCCATGCATTTGATGATTTGGGCATGCGCAGACTGGAATGGAAATGTAACGATTTGAATGCAGCATCGCGCCGCGCTGCTGATCGCTTCGGGTTTCACTTCGAAGGCATCTTCCGCCAGCACATGATCGTTAAAGGTCAAAACCGCGACACGGCTTGGTATTCCATTATCGACAAAGATTGGCCGCGCATTAAAGGCGGCTTTGAAGCTTGGCTGGCCGAAAACAATTTTGATGCCAAGGGCCAGGAGAAAGCCAAGTTGCGAGTGGCGTAAGCCTTTGCTACACCGCGCATCAACAAGGAATGCTCAATGTCTGTTGATGATAAAACTGTGCGCCGCGTAGCACGGTTAGCCCGCATAAAAGTAGAAGAAAATGATGTGCCGCGTCTGGCAGACGAGTTAAACGTCATTCTCGCTTTCGTTGAACAGTTAAACGAAGTGAATGTGGATGGCGTGGAGCCACTCACATCTGTGGTGGCCGCTGAAATGAAGAAGCGTATAGACGTGGTGACAGACGGCCATTACGCCAAGGCCATCGTAGCCAATACCCAATCAGAGGATCAATTTTTTATGGTGCCGAGGGTGGTTGAATAATGTCTCTCACCAATTTCACCATCGCTGAAGCCCGCACAAAGCTGCGCGCCAGGGAATTCTCAGCCCTTGAATTAACCGATGCTTATCTCAAAGCCATCGAAAGCGCCAATTCCCTTAATGCCTATGTCGTTACAACGCCAGAGCAAGCGCGCGAAATGGCCAAGGCCTCCGACGCCAAACTCGCAAAGGGGCAGGGTGGCCCATTGGAGGGCATTCCACTCGGCATTAAAGACCTTTTCGCCACTAAGGGCGTTCACACCCAGGCCTGCAGTCATATCCTGGATGGATTCAAACCCGGTTACGAATCTACCGTTACACAAAACCTGTGGGATGCAGGCGCCGTGATGTTGGGTAAACTCAACATGGATGAGTTCGCCATGGGCTCTTCCAATGAGACAAGTTATTACGGCGCTGTCACTAACCCATGGCGGCGTAAAAATTCGAATGCGTCATTAGTGCCCGGCGGATCATCTGGCGGCTCGGCCTCAGCTGTGGCAGCCCACATCTGTGCAGCTGCCACGGCCACCGACACGGGCGGCTCAATCCGCCAACCCGCCGCTTTCACCGGCACAGTCGGCATCAAGCCAACTTATGGCCGCGTGTCACGCTGGGGCACTGTGGCTTTTGCGTCTTCACTCGACCAAGCAGGCCCGATCACCCGCGACGTACGCGATGCAGCAATTATGCTCAAAGCCATGGCCAGCGTTGACCCGAAAGACACAACCTCAATCGATCTGCCTATCCCTGATTATGAAGCAGCGATTGGTAAACCCATCAAAGGCCTGCGCGTTGGCATTCCAAAGGAATATCGACAGGAGGGACTTTCATCGGAGATTAACGCGCTTTGGGACAAGGGTGCAAAATGGCTGCAAGAGCAGGGCGCAGAGATTGTGGAGATTTCATTACCACACACCAAATACGCTTTGCCGGCCTATTATATCGTTGCACCTGCCGAAGCGTCTTCAAACCTCGCCCGCTATGACGGTGTGCGATACGGCCTGCGCGTGGCCGGAAATGATCTGATCGATACTTATGAAAAAACCCGCGCCGCAGGGTTTGGCCGCGAAGTACAGCGCCGTGTGCTGGTGGGCACTTATGTTTTGTCAGCAGGTTACTATGATGCCTATTATGTCAAAGCACAGAAAGTCCGTACACTGATTAAACGGGACTTTGACGACGCCTGGAACAAGGTCGACGTGGTGTTGACACCAGCAACACCGTCGCCAGCCTTCGCCCCCGGCGAGATCACCGACCCGGTGGAAATGTATCTCAATGATATTTTCACCGTCACTGTAAATATGGCGGGCTTACCCGGAATTGCCGTGCCTGCTGGATTGTCGGAAAGTGGTTTACCTTTGGGTTTGCAACTCATCGGCAAACCTTTTGACGAGGAAACACTGTTCCGAACCGCCTATGCCATCGAACAAGCCGCTGGAACGTTTACTGCCCCGCAATGGTGGTAAAGCTCGCGTTCCTCATCTTCATGGCACTCATGTCAGTAGCGCAAGCAAAACCCTTGCTGGTGGATGATGGCCAAATTGCCGTGGTGAAGCATAATGCCAAACTCGTTCGTTCGCTAAAACAAAAATGCAATGAAGAACTGTTGTCGCCGTCCCATGCGGTTGCCGACTTTGCTCCCCAACCGCATTATTCAAAACAGGGACCCAATCCAGATGACGACCAAGCCAAAGCTTTAACGTCCGATATCCGTGCAGCGTACCGAGGCGCGCTGTGTTACCGCCTCACCGATCAAACGATTTACGCTCAACACGCGCAAATGTTGATGGACGCTTGGGCAAGCACAATGAAATCCGCATCGAACGCACAAGGTTCTGCTGACATTAATTTCAACATAGCGCAATTTGTCATCGCTGCCTCATGGGTCGAGCATGTCAATGCCTGGAATGCCAAACCATTTATGCAATGGCTCCGCGCCGTTATCACGCCACTATCACACGCAGACCAACCTAATAACCATGGAAATTGGGGCGTGTTATTGGATCTGTCCATTGCCTTCTTCACGCAAGATCAAGCAGCTATCAGTAAATCTTATTTGCGCTGGGGCGAACTCATCTTGTCACAAGTAGTAGAAGACGGAACTATGCCATTGGAAATGTGTCGCAGTAACACATCTGATCATTGCGGCGGGCCAGACAAAGGCATCAACGGCCTTGCCTATACGCATTTCGCATTACTGCCAGCAATTTTAGCTGCCGAACTTTTGCACAAGCAAGAACTTGAAGCCTATGACACGCCCGCGGGCCAAAAGATGATAGCAGCGTTACGTAAGTCAGCTTTGTTCACAGCCATGCCGTCCAAATTTCCATATTTCACGTCAAACCATGGCCAGCTAAATAAAATTGATCACTGTGGCTATTTCGCTCTGGCGCTTACACACTTCAGTGACGAAAATGCCCGCGCTGTTTTAAACGCGGGCAAATGCAAATCGGATATTTGGATGTTACAAAAGCTCTATGCGCAGTAAGCCCTAGCCCAATTTTACCAGCCGCAGATAAGGCTTCACGGTCTTCCATCCTTGCGGAAACTTTTCTTTCGCGGCTTCATCTGAAACTGAGCCTAAGATGATTGCATCCTCGCCCTGTTTCCAATTAGCCGGCGTTGCAACTGATTTAGCTGCGGTCAACTGCAACGAGTCAATCACTCGCAAAATCTCATCAAAGTTGCGACCCGTACTCATCGGATAGGTCAAGATCAGCTTGATGCGCTTATCTGGCCCAATGATGAAAACATTGCGCACAGTCGAATTGTCTGCTGCCGTGCGGCTTTTGGCATTGCCAGAGGCATTAGGGTGGATCATGCCGTAAAGTTTAGCAACAATCAGTTCAGTGTCGCCAATCATCGGATAAGTGACGGTGGCACCCGTCACATCTTTAATATCGTTTTTCCAGCGCAAATGATCGTCAACGCTATCAACTGAGATGCCAATCATCTTAACGCCACGTTTGTCAAACTCTGGCTTCTTCAGCGCCATTGATCCAAGCTCGGTGGTGCACACCGGAGTAAAATCTTTAGGGTGCGACACAATCATGGCCCAAGAGCCTTCAATATAGTCGTGGAAACGGATTCGGCCTTCGGTGGTTTCGGCCTCAAAATCCGGTGCGAGATCGCCAAGTTGAAGTGACATAATCCATACTCCATTTCGTTCTTTATATAGAACGAGTGGTGTTTAATGTAAAGAATAATTCGGCCTTAAGCTTTGATACGCTCACCCTTCTGATCGTAAAAACCGCCAAATTGAACACGCGCGGGATAGCGCTTCCAGGCCAGCTCAATTTCCCATGTGCCGCCTTCTAACCATTGGCGCGTCACACCATCGGTGTGCGTGACGTAGCCTAGACCCAGCGACAAGCCAACGCGGTGGCCCCAAGCGCCTGACGTTGTAGAGCCAACATTCACACCATCGCGGTAAATCGGTTCTTCATGATAGATCATCGGGGCATTCTCAGTCTTATCAACAAGGGCCAAACAGACCATCCGCTTGGAAAGCTGTGGCAGGGCTTTTTGTTTTAATAGAGCTTCGCGTCCAATAAAGCCGCCGGACTTATTCCACGCACAGGTAAAGCTCAAACCAGCTTCCAAGGGCGTTTCTTCATCAGAAATATCATGGCCCCAATGGCGATAGGCTTTCTCCATACGGGCATTGTTCATCGAATGCATACCTGCGGGTTTTAATCCAAATTCAGCGCCCGCAGCCAAAACCGTTTCCATCACATGTGCGGCAAACTCACTTGCGATGTAGATTTCCCAGCCCAGTTCACCAACGTAAGTAATGCGGCTGGCACGAACCCGCGCATAACCAATTTCAAGCTCTTGTGATGTGCCAAAAGGAAAAGCTGCATTGGAAAGATCAGCCCCAGACAGCTTTTCCAAAAGAGCACGCGACTTTGGCCCCATGATCGAAAGCATGGGCAAACCTGAAGTCACATCTACGGCAATACAATGCGCACCATCGGGAATGTGCCGTCGCAACCAGGCCATATCGCGCGTTTGTGGTACAGCACCTGTTACGACCAGAAAGCGATCGGCCGCCAATCTGGTAATCGTCAAGTCAGCTTCAATTCCACCGCGCTCATTCAGCCACTGGGTATAAACAATCCGCCCCACAGCCACATCAACATTGTTACAGGAAATACTGTTTAATACCTTGCAGGCATCGGCACCTAAAACCTCCAACTTGGCGAACGAAGATTGGTCAAAGAACACCACATCATTTTTCAGTGCGTCAGCCTCTGCCTGTGCTGCAGCAAACCAGTTCTGTCTGCCATAACTATATTCATAGTCACGCTTCATATCGGCAAGGGCATACCAGTTTGGTCTTTCCCACCCGTTCACTTCTCCAAACACTGCTCCTAACTTATCCGTATACGGATGGAATGGAGAACGACGAACACCACGCGCCGTTTCAGCTTGACGGTAGGGCCAGTGCATTGCGTAGAGCAGACCAAGCGTTTCCGTTACGCGGTCGCGCACATAGGTCTTATTCGATTGAAACGGGTGAATGCGGCGAATATCAATACCGTTCACATCCATCGGCGCATGACCGTTCTTGATCCATTGCGACAGCACAAGCCCAGCACCACCCGAAGATTGAATGCCAATTGAATTAAACCCTGTTGCCATAAACAGGTTCTTTACTTCAGGCGCCTCACCCAAATAATATCGATCATCTGGGGTGAAACTTTCTGGACCATTGAAGAACAGCTGAATGCCCGCTGTCTCCAACAATGGCACGCGCGAAATGGCATTGGCTAAAATCGGTTCAAAGTGATCCATGTCTTCGGGCAAAGTCACAAAGGCATGTTCGTCGTTAATGCCACCGCCGCCCCAAGGCTTGGCCACCGGTTCAAAGGCGCCGACAAGCAGCTTGCCTGCGTCTTCCTTATAGTAAGCGCACTCGTCAGGAACCCGAACCACCGGCATATTGCGCGGCAGTTTCTCTATAGGTTCAGATACGATATAAAAATGTTCGCATGCATGCAGCGGAATGTTCACCCCAATGCTGCGGCCAAGGTCGCGGCTCCACATGCCCGTGGCCATCACAACTTTATCGGCCATGATCGTGCCTTCGGCTGTTTCAACGCCAATAGCGGAGCCAACGTTGGTCAAAATCCGTGTTACCTTGCAATTTTCAAAGACTTTGGCACCGCGCGATTTTGCACCTGCGGCCAAAGCCTGCGTCACATCAATCGGGTTCACTTGCCCGTCTTTGGGAAGGAACACACCGCCTTTAACGCCCTTCATGCTGTAATGCGGAATGCGCTCTTTAATCTCAGCTATTGAAATAACATCAACGGCCAAGCCAAAATTTTTGGCCATGGATGCGCCGCGCAACAGTTCCTCCATGCGCCCATCGGTCAGCGCCATTGAGATCGAGCCGTTTTGTTTAAATCCTGTGGCCTGACCCGTTTCGCGTTCGAGCTTTTCGAAAAGCTTTGTGGTGTATTTGGCCAATTCAGTAAGGTTGCGTGATGCCCGCAGTTGTCCTACCAATCCCGCGGCATGCCAGGTTGTACCAGATGTCAGTTGCTTGCGCTCCAACACAACAACATTGGTTATTCCAATTTGCGTCAAATGATAGGCAATAGAGCACCCGACGACGCCACCGCCGATTATCACTACGTCTACCTGTCTCGGGAGTGTTCTAGACATCATTGATCCTCAATTGCGCTTAATCTAACAGGGTGAAGATACAATTTCAGCATCAGTCTTATTCACCCTTCGGTTTACAAAGCTTTGTCTTTGCGAGGGCAGGCGGGCTTTGCTAAGAAGAACCATAAGAGGAATCTGACACATGTATAAAGGCGATGTTCCACCAATTGAAGCTCATCAACGCTTGAAGGCCAATTCATCTGCTGTGCTGATCGACGTGCGCACCCAGCCGGAATGGACTTTTGTAGGTGTGCCTGCGGTTGAAAGGTTGGTGCGCCTTGCCTGGCAAGTGTATCCAGCGATGGATGTAAATGCGCGCTTTGTTGAAGAAGTAACAAATATGGGCTTACCTAAAGATGCTGAGATTTTCTGCATCTGCCGCTCAGGTGCGCGCTCTGCTTCTGCCGCTACAGCTTTGACCCAGGCTGGTTTCAGCAACTGCTGGAATGTGGCCCACGGCTTTGAAGGCGATAAAGACACTGAAAGCCACCGCGCCAACGCCAACGGCTGGAAGGCCGATGGCTTGCCCTGGGTACAAAGTTAAACGTATGAAAAAAGGCAAATATACGAAAGTGCAGAACCCTGAAGGCTGGGGTGTTTCAACCAAGCTGATCCGCGGTGGAACCAAGCGCTCAGAACACGGTGAAACCTCTGAAGCCATCTACCTCACGTCGGGCTACGTCTATGACAACCCAGAAAGCGCCGAGGCTCGTTTTGCTGGAGAAGAAGAAGGCTTTGTTTATGGCCGCTATGGCAATCCGACGGTATCAATGCTGGAAGAACGATTCCGACTCCTTGTAGGGGCAGAGGCTGCCTATGCCGTGGCCTCTGGCATGGCCGCCGCATGGGGTGCACTTGCTTGCCAAGTTAAAACCGGCGACCATATTGTGGCCTCGAAAGATCTCTTTGGCTCAAACTATCAAGTCATTACCAACATTCTGCCGCGCTTTGGTATCACTTACACTTTAGTGGGCGGCAACAACGCTGCTGACTGGCGCGCTGCCATGCGGCCTGAAAGCAAAGTGGTGTTTTTTGAAACACCGTCGAATCCACTCTTAGAGATCCTGGATATCGCCATGATTTGCGACATCGCCCATAAAGGCGGCGCAAAAGTGATTGTCGACAATGCCTTCGCCACGCCGATTTTGCAAAAGCCGATGCAATTGGGCGCTGACATTGTATTTTATTCAAACACCAAACACACAGACGGGCAGGGCCGCGTTTTTGGTGGCATGGTGCTGTCATCGAAGGAATTTAAAGAAGAGGTTCTTAAGCCATTCTTGCGCCACACTGGCCCAACCCTCTCGCCATTCAATGCCTGGGTTCTGCTGAAAGGTCTTGAAACGCTGAAGCTGCGTGTGGAAGCATCATCTCATTCAGCAGCGATTCTTGCCGAAGCGCTTTCACGCTTGCCGCAAGTGGAACATGTCTACTATCCGCACCATGACAGCCACCCACAAAAGGTTTTGGCCCAAAAGCAAATGCGCATGGGGGGAACCATCGTATCGCTCGATATTAAGGGGGGCAAAGAACAGGCCTTCAATGTTTTGCGCCGCTTGAAAATTATTGATATTTCCAACAACCTGGGCGATGCGAAATCGTTGATTACACATCCCGCCACAACAACCCATAAAAACATCGGACCAGAAGCGCGCCAGCTTATGGGCATTAAAGATGGATGCCTAAGGTTGTCCGTGGGATTAGAGGACGTGGAAGACCTTTTGGGAGATTTGCAGCAGGCGATCGCGGTGAACTCTTAGAGCAGATTGACTTAGAGCATCGCACCAACAAGTGGAATCACTTGATAGCGATAGGGGTGCTCATACGCTCATAATTTGGCGTAACTTTCTGCGTTAGAACTCGCCATTCAAGTCAGCCCCTTTAGGCAGGCCCGCCGCTTTTGGACTTGAGAAAAATCTGTAAAGCAAAACGCAGTCAACCAAAATTGTTGCAGCCAAGACGCCATAGGCGCCAGGGCTACTGAACACTTTGAGCTCGATCAGCACGCGCGAGAGTCCGAACGCCACCACCCAGGCATCAAAACTCATGCAGATGCGCCTAAAGGTTTCTGAATTCAGCCGCCGGATCGCGAATGACCCGGCAGGAATGCCCACCACCACGCCAACCACCAGCAACATCAATATGCTTTGGCTTTCGGCAATGAAAAGGCCCAATTGGTAATACAGGAAGGCAGTGACGACCGACTCAACAGTGCGAACTAATGCCAGTCCAGCACGAAACTCATTTTTTACAAGGCCTTGATTGTTGAACAGAACAGCAAGCGGAGGACCGGAAATAGTTGTGAGCGAATAGAGGAGGCCTAACGCTGAGCCGAAAGGCACACCCACAAGCCAAGTCGCCTGAATGGGCCTGCGCCACCCTGCGGCCTGGATCAGAATCAGCGGGAGGATCAGCACATATGTAATCAGCTTGACGACGCCAGGCTGAATCCAGGCCAGCGCGGCGGCGCCAATGACGATGCCAGGCAGCAGTCCAAGCAGAATGGGCAGGGCACGACGCCAAATGGCAGGAACGTCTCTGCGATTGATGAAAAGCACATAGAGGTTGATGAAGACCTCCATGATGACGATTGCAGGGTTAAGAATACGGTTGGTATAGAACACCAGTGCCAGCGGAACCGTAAGTGAGGAAAAGCCATAGCCAAGCGCACCATTTACAAAGGCCGCGAAGAATGAAATCGCTATTAGAATATAAGCAGCAGTATCAAGTGCGGGCATGACGAGCTCCAAGTAAGATGGTGGAAGGCTTTTTAAGAGTTTGGGGCATTCCGCAAGGCAAGCTGGCCTACACTCCCGGTCTCAAATGTTGGGGCATCAGGCAACCGCTGCTTCGCGTTGCATTTCACCGCGCGCCGCCGTGCGGATGATCTTTCCATTTGCCATAAAATGAATACCGCATTCGGATTTTTCTTTGCCCATCCAACGGCCTTCGCGTGGATTGTCTGCCGAACCGTTCTTCGACGTGCAACTTTCTGGCGCACATCCAATCGAATGATAACCCGCCAATTTCAATGGGTGCGAAGGCAGCTGATGCTGTACCATGTAACCATGCAGATCGAGTGCAGAAAACGCGGCTAAGGGTTCAATTTTAATGCGGCTTTCATCAAAACCGATGTGCTTGAGTTCAGACCGAGATGCACCATGAAAACGCTTCCGCCCAGAAATCATCACATCAAAACCTTTAAAGGCTTTTTCCATCGGCAAAGTCTTGCGGATATTGCAGCACCAATCCGGGTTTGATCGATGCAATGTGCCGGCCGGATCATCGCTTTCCAGATCTGCTATATTTGGTTGCACAACACGAACGTCACGCAATCCTAATTCGCGCACCAAGCGGTCACGATAATCAATCGTTTCCGGAAATAATTTCAACGTATCAAGAAAGATAACCGGAATAGTGCGATCAACCTCGGCCATCATATGTAACAACACCGAAGATTCCGCCCCAAAAGACGAGAGCAGGGCAATGCGGTTTTTGAAGTCGCGAGCAAAAGCTCGAATCAGTTCGCGTCCCTCAAGGCCCGCATAAGCTTCCAAAACTTCGTTTTGATTAACCGGCATGAGGCTGTTCCTCCCACGCCGCAAATCCGTGGTGCCTGTCGGACCAAACTTCAGTTTCCTGTGCCGCACGAAATAGACCACGTTGGTAAGCCAGCGACATTTGATGTGATGCCGCCTGCCATTCTTGTAGTGGAAACCGATCTGTTACAAGAAACGTGTCAAAGCCCACCTGTTTCATAAATTGCAACTGGTCAGGCAGCACATTGCCTTCGGCCCGCAATTCTCCACGATAGCCATTAAGGCGCAAAGCCCGCGCAATGGAATAACTACGACCATCAGTGAATGCAGGGAAAGCCAGCACGATCAGCGATAGATGGCCCACATAAGGCTGCAACTGCTCGCCTTTGTCGCTGTTTGCCAGCCGCACTCCAAATAACGCCGGATGACCCGCAATTATATTCCAGTCACTTTGCAGTCGGGCAAAACTGACAATTACATTGCCAGTACTTGGTAATGCTGCATCATCTGCAACACTGACAAAATCGTCATTTACAAAGGCATTATTTTTAAGCAGTGGCATACAGTGCCTCCTTAAAAGGCTTCGGGCCAAGGCGACGATAAGTGGCCAGAAATTCTTCGCCATTCTCGCGTAGCTTCACATAGGTGTTCAAAACATTTTCGATCGCATCTGGCACTTCATGGGCAGCAAAGCCGGGGCCAAGAATACCGCCAATCGAAGCGTTTTCAGAAGATGAGCCGCCTAAGGTAATTTGATAAAACTCTTCACCTTTTTTATCTAAACCCAAAATGCCAATATGGCCCACATGATGATGGCCGCAGGCATTGATACAGCCAGAAATATTTATCTTCAGCGGGCCATAGTTTTCTTGTTGAGCAACATCCGCAAACTTACGACTGATCGCTTGTGCCACAGGAATTGAACGCGCCGTAGCTAAGGCACAATAGTCCAAACCCGGGCACGCAATGATATCTCCCAATAAACCATAGTTGGCCGTAGCCAGATCGTGCGCATTCAGCTTAGTCCAAATCGCAAATGCATTTTCCAATTTCACATGTGGCAAAACAATGTTCTGCGCATGAGAAACGCGCAATTCATCAAAGGAATAACACTCAGCCAAGTCCGCCATAACGCGCATTTGTTCGGCACTTGCATCACCTGGAATGCCGCCTTCTGGCTTCAAAGAAATGTTGACGATGGTATAGCCAGCGACCCGGTGGGCAGCCAAATTGTTGCGCGCCCAACGCGCAAATTCGGCATTGTCCCGCTTGGCCGCCTCAAACTGAGGTGCAACCGGCGAGGCGTTTTCAAACTCTGGAACAGCAAAATACTGCGCAATCCGTGCAAGCTCAGCTTCTTCAACTTGCGTCTGTTGTGCCGGGTGCCGCGCATATTCAGCTTCAACCTCTGCGCGGAATTTTTCTGCGCCAAGCTCGTGAACCAAAATTTTGATACGGGCTTTGTATTTATTGTCGCGGCGACCAAAAAGATTATAGACGCGCATGATCGCTTCCATATAGGCAATCAATTCATTCTGGGGTAAAAAGTCGCGCACCGTGACAGCGATCATAGGTGTTCGCCCTTGACCCCCACCAACCATAACCTCCCAACCAATTTTGCCAGCATCGTTCTTATGCAGGCGCAGGCCAATATCATGCACCCTCACCGCAGCCCGGTCATGCGGCGCGCCAGTTATAGCGAACTTAAACTTGCGCGGTAGATAAGAAAACTCGGGATGCAGCGAAGACCATTGCCTGATCAACTCTCCAACGGGGCGCGGGTCGGCTAGTTCATCGGCGGCAGCACCAGCCCAGTGATCGGACGTTACATTGCGAATGCAGTTGCCAGAGGTTTGAATGGCATGCATTTCAACGTCAGCCAGTGCCTGCAGAATATCCGCCGTGTCTTCTAACTTAATCCAATTGTATTGAATATTCTGACGCGTGGTGAAATGGCCATAACCCTTGTCCCATCTCTCGGCAATCATCGCCAACTGGCGCATTTGCTGGGATGATAACGTGCCATAAGGAATGGCCACACGCAGCATATAGGCATGGAGTTGGAGATAGAGACCATTCATCAGGCGCAAGGGTCGGAATTCGTCTTCCGTCAACGCGCCACTGAGGCGGCGATTGGCTTGATCGCGAAACTGCGCCGTGCGCTCTTTCACAAACTTCGCGTCAAATTCATCATAACGATACATGGATTAAGCCTTTACAGGTTGAAAGGCACCAGCAGTGCCATCGGCTTGTTTGCCAAGGTCAAGCCGAACTGATGGGCCTAAGGTGCGAATACGTTCGCGAATATGGTCAGCGCGAATCTTCCCCTCTATGCGGGTAGCTTCAAAAAGATATTGACCTGTTACAACATTGGCTATTTCGGCAGCACTTGCGCGCGTTTCGAGTGCGGCCACGGCCAAAGGTTCCTGGGCCAAGGCAGCCTCATCAATCTTCTCACTCCACTCACCCGTGCGCGTGAGAAACACCACGTCTCCATCGTTCAATCGATTGGCAGTCATCACCTGACCTTTTTCTTCACTGTTCATGATGCGGCCTTCAAATTTGCATTGTTCAATTTTTTTCGGCTTGGAACGTTAGACTGAACGCTTTCTAAAACGCAAATGTGAAGGATGTTGCCTGAAACATTATTCAGCTGATCTATTTGATCGGGCAATAAACGCACAGCATCACGGCGCGCCATCTCCAAAACGGGTAAAGGCACGTTGCGCGCATGGACAATGTAATCCGCTTCCATCAAAGCGCGGTGATCGCGCAATGTAAGCAAATCTAATTCTGCTGGAACGATAAGCATTGAAACGCGGCACTGCTTTGATTGCGAATGATTGAACAACGCATCACCCAAAGCCAATTCATAAGCCACCTTGTCGTTATTTCGTTCTGCCTCTGCTACAGACCCAAAAAAGAAATCCGCCCAGAAAGCACGGCGTGGACGGCCATGCGCCAATTTTTCGGCCACTAAGTCACGCAAAGCTGCAGCACGCCGTGCGACTGAGCCCAGGTTAAGCGGTAGCAGCACATCCACCTTAGCGCGGATGTTTTGGGCCAGAACAGGTGCAGCGCCTTCAGTGCCGATGGCCACGACGACAGGGTCGCGGTCGACAATCGCTGGTACGAGAAAGCTGGAAAGAGCCGCATCATCCACAGCGTTTACCGGGATGCCAAGCGCCTTGGCATCTGCTGAAACCGCAGCATTAAAGTTAACATCCGCCGATATGACTAAAGCAGCACCTTTCAGATGGGACGCATTATAAAGTTTAGCCAGCCAATGAATGCGTGCCTCTGCGGACAGTTCCTGGTGCAGCACCTCGGCGATCACGTCAATGTGTGCAGGCGTTTTGAGCAGCAGACGCACTTTGCGCAAAGCTTCTTCACCGCCGCCAACCACGACAACACGGGCATTTTGCAGATCATAAAACAGCGGAAAATATCGCATCTTGCTCTCCGTTCGGACTATAAACCACCTTGTTTCTTCACCAAACAAACGATTTTACTATATAAAACGTCAATCGTAAGCTAGAAAGACAAATATCGAGGTCACTCGTTCTTTATTACGAACACCGGTTCTATTTGAAGGACTTTATAATGTCAAGCCGTCGAAGTACCAATGCGTCAGCCAATAGCACGTCCGAAACGGCTGCCGATTTGGGCAAAACCATTCAACGATTGCGTAAAGCCTATAACTTGTCGCTAGGCGAACTTTCAGAACAATCTGGCGTTGCCAAATCAATTATTTCACAAATTGAACGCAACGAAACCAATCCGACACTGTCCACCGTCGTGCGCCTGTCCAGGGCATTGGACACGACGGTAGATGAAGTGCTGCGCGGTGAGCAACAATCGCTGTTTATTGAACACCAGTCGAAATCAGGCATACCCATGTTGGAAAGCCAGGACGGCCTGTGTAAGTTAGCAATCGTTGGACCGTTAAGTTTAGTTGATGTGTTTCAGTGGTATGATTTTCATGCCCAACCCCATGGCGTTCTCGAGTCGTCGCCGCATCCACTTGGAACGATTGAACATCTTTATATCACAAGTGGCGAATTGGAAGTAACCACCGGCATCGAAACCAAAATTGGCAAAACCGGTGAGGCGCTCCGCTACCGGGCCGATGTGCCGCATAAACTTGTCAATGTGGGGCAGGGCGCAGCACATGCCGTTATGGTGTTGGCTCTCAAGCAGTTTGGAACGGGCAACTCATAATTGCGCCAACCCTCTTGATCTCGCACAAGTGACTGGTTGCGATGTGCTAAAACTGCTAAGTCTTGCGGATGATTAAATCCTTTTTGGTGTTGAGCGTTTTTATGTCGCTGCCAACCGCTTTGGCAGAGGCAGCCCCGCAATCTGCTAAAATTGCAATCGAGACGATGGTGTGTGGCCCAGATCCCCACATGATTAAGGCCGCGCTGATTGCCGTCAAAGGTGTTGCAGCTGTCAAAGTGGTCCTCGAAACGAAATCGGTTATCGTATCGTTTGATAACGCTGAAACTAGTCTGGATGCCTTGATGGCTGCCGTGGCAACAACGGGCCATGCAAGCTTTCCGTCTTTGTCTAATCCTTAAGCACATGATTAAACTAACCGAAAGTTGGCTGAATCCTCTACGCGAAGAGTTTGAAGAGCCCTATATGCAAGCCTTACGGCAATTCTTGGTGAACGAGCGGGACGCCGGCAAGGTGATCTATCCTAAGCCCAGCAACTGGTTCTCGGCACTAGATCTTACACCGCTGGAAAAAACCCGCGTTGTGATACTTGGTCAAGACCCTTATCACGGCGCAGGTCAAGCCAATGGATTATGTTTTTCAGTTCAGCAAGGTGTGCGCCCGCCGCCATCGCTGGTGAACATCTTTAAAGAAATGAAATCTGATTTAGGGCTTAGCCCCCCACCTCATGGAAACCTGCAAAGTTGGGCAGAGCAGGGTGTGTTGTTGTTAAATTCCGTGCTCACTGTCGAAGCGGGCCGCGCCGCTTCTCACCAAGGCAAAGGCTGGGAGCGATTTACCGACGCTATAATACGCCTGCTGAATACCCAACCACGCCCCCTGGTATTCATTCTGTGGGGAGCATACGCCCAGAAGAAAGCCGCGTTCGTTGATCGCACCCGCCATCATGTGATAACCTCGGCACATCCATCGCCGCTTTCCGCGCATAACGGGTTTTTCGGTTCCAAACCATTTTCGCGCACTAACACATTCCTGCGAGAGCAAAGCCAACCTGAGATAAACTGGCAAATACTTTAACTATTGTTTGGGTATTGCCAAAGCAGGCAGAGGCAGAATGAGATTGGGTGAAGAGCCACCGGACGTCATGATCTGCGGCGTTTGCCCATTCCAGTTCAACGC
>JAYVCU010000046.1:0-7204 GCA_043749835.1 Hyphomicrobiales bacterium | reverse complement strand
TCAGACGGGGCCAGTGCCTTCTGGTGTTTGGCTGCCCGACCAAGGTGTTCCACCTTACCGCGGTCGCGGCTGATCAATGCATATAGCGCGTCAAAAAATAATTATTGAATAGATTGATTGCCATGCGCAACACGATTGTGATGAGAGCCAAAACAAAAAGTGCAGCAAACATCAAATCAATTTTGGCCCGGCCATTGGCCAGCAACATCAGATAACCCAGCCCGCGCGAGGCCCCGGCCCATTCCCCAATCACCGCGCCAATCGGGGCATAGACTGCAGCAATATTTAACCCCGATGCCAAGGCCGGCATGGCGGCGGGTACGCGCAAATAGAACATCGTGCGTGGTGCGGTGGCCCCCATATTTTCAGCAAGCTCAAGCCAGTCAATTCGGGTGCGCATCAGGCCATCAAAAAATGATGAGGCAATGGGAAAGAAAATGATCAAAAGCGCCATTACTACCTTCGACCAGAAGCCGTAGCCGAACCACAATGTGAGAATTGGGGCCAGCGCAAAAATAGGGATAGCCTGACTGAAAATAAGTAAAGGCTGGAAGACAGCGCGAACCGGGGGTGACCAAGCCATGATAATTGCAGTGCTCATTCCAAACGCTACCCCCAAAATCATACCAGCAAGAATTTCGAAAAGGGTCACTAGCGCATGATCCGCTATCAGCACTTGATTGTTCCAAAGCGCTGCAGCCACCGGCAGGGGCCCCGGCAAAATGTAGATTGGGAGACCAAGGGTTGTAACGAGAGCCTGCCAAAGCACCAAGATGAGCACTCCAACGATGCATACGGTTGTTAATTTCTTCAAGAGGTTGCATCCACTTCACGGTGCAGCACGTCAAGCAATTGACCGGCGAATTTCAAAACTTCCGGGGCATCAAACGGGCGAATGGCGAGCATCACAGGCGGCGGCATATCAACTAGGCCGCGCTGGCTCATAACTAATACGCGCGTACTAAGGCGGGCTGCTTCATAAGGATCGTGCGTCACCAGCACCACGGTTCGTCCACTAAAAAGGCGCGCGGCCAATTCCTGCATAACAGCCCGATTTTTTGCATCTAATGCAGAAAAAGGTTCGTCCAGCAACATTACGGGTCGGTCTTCCATAAGCGTCCTCGCCAGCGCCACGCGTTGGCGCTGACCACCGGAAAGCGTGTGCGGCAGGCGACGCGAAAATCCTTGAAGACCTACGCTTTCAAGCAAAGCAGTTGCCCGGGTAACATCTGAGTTCTCACCTCGCAACCTCGCACCCAACATCACATTTTGCAAAACACTGAGCCAAGGCAACAGCATGTCAGTCTGCAACATCAAGGTGGTGCGAGGCGGCAGAACTGTGCCGTCACTGCACGTAATCTTGCCATCAAAAGTGATGCCCGCGTCAAGCCCTGCTAACAGCCGCAGCAGTGTTGATTTGCCAACGCCAGAAGAGCCCAGCAAGCATGTCCATTCGCCAGCCGGAGCGTCAAATTTCAGTGGGCCAAAAATCTCTGCCCCGGCGATCTTGGCGCGCCCTTCAAGACGGATGGCGGGTGCTTTCACTCTGCTCCCAGATCAATGGCGATATCACTCAAAGGATGATTGTGTTGAATGAGACCTGCTTTGGAAAGATAGGCTTGAAACCTTGCATAGCGTCCGGAATCAAGTGCGGCGGGTTGCAGCGATAAGCGCGGCACTGTGTCCACCCAAGCACGCTTGTTCAACTCGTCCTGCAACTCCTTAGCGGTGCTTGAAAAGATTTTCCAACTTTCATCCTGGTGGTTTACAATGAAATTGGCGGCCTGTTCCGTTGCGGCAAGAAAGCGGCGCAAAAGCTTTTTATCCTGATGATCGCGGTTGGCCACATAAACCAATTCGTCATAGGCTGGAACCCCCACTTCTTCGGGGTTGAAGCAATGACCCTTAACTCCGTTCAGCTCCATTTGGGTCAGTTCAAAATTGCGAAAGGCACCAATGACGGCATCGACCTGTTTCGACATGAGGGAGGGTGAGATTGAGAAATTTACATTTACCAGTTCAACATCCGAAAGCTTTAAACCATCATGTTCAAGCATGGTTGAAAGTAGGGATTGTTCTAATCCGGGCAAAGAAAACCCAATTTTCCGCCCCTTGAGATCAGCCAGCGTTTTGACCGAACCGTCATCGCGCACCAAAAGACAATTGAGAGGTGCTGTCACCAAAGTGCCAAAACGCACGAGGGGCAGGCCTTCATCAACCAGCATGTGAAGCTGCGGCTCATAGGAGACAGCAATGTCGGCCTTTCCCGCAGCCACCATTTTCGGTGGATCGGAAGGATCGGCCGGGGCGACGATGTTCACGTCAAGGCCTTGCGCGGCGAAAAATCCTTTTTCCTTGGCGATGATAATCGGCGCGTGATCGGGATTCACAAACCAATCAAGCATCACAGTTATTTTGTCATTGGCCATCGCCGGTATGGGCAACATCAGAAGTAAAGCAAACAGAATTTTTTTCATCGGGTTCTCCATTAAAATTTTTCAGTACACAGATTAAAGTCAGGGGGACCGCGTCACCGCAAGCCATTCGCGAAGCCTCGTTTCCGGTGTCGCATTCAATGTTATATCGGTGACGACTGAAACAATGTCGGCGCCTGCTTTAAAAACGCCCGCGGCCCGCGCCACGTTCATGCCGCCAATACCCACCAGCGGGATATCACCAACCAGTCTTCGCCATTGCGAAAGGCGCTCTAGGCCTTGCTCATGCCATTTCATTTTTTTGAGAATGGTTGGGTAGATGGGGCCAAACGCGATGTAGTCGGGATTTGATTCTAAGGCGCGGTCAAGCTCGGCATGATCATGCGTGCTCACGCCAATTTTAATGCCCGCTCTGCGAATAGCCGGAATGTCAGCGGCATCTAAATCTTCTTGTCCCAGGTGAATCCAATCACAACCAAGATCAATTGCCATCTGCCAATAATCATTGACCACAAGCACCGCGCCATGGACTTTGCACTGATCACGCGCGTCGGCGATTGCTGATTTCAAATCGGCCGGGCTGCGGTCTTTCATGCGTAGCTGCGCCAACTTCACGCCCAGCGGTAACATGCGTTTGAGCCAATCGGGATCGTCGAAGATCGGGTAAAAGCGATCAAGCTTCATTCGAGGAAGGCCTTTCCAATGAGCGGGGTAGATGGGCTTGCCATGTTGCGGGTCTCCATCGGGTCTGCCTGATAAGCCATGCGCCCGGCAGTAGCACCTTTGGCAAAGGCTTCCGCCATGGCCGGAGGGTCGCCTGCTTTGGCCACAGCGGTGTTGAGCAGCACGGCATCAAAGCCCATTTCCATGGCCATGGCGGCATGGCTGGGTAGACCAAGGCCCGCATCCACTACCATGGGCACGTCTGGAAATTGGGCGCGCAGTGTACGTAAGCCATAGATATTGTTCAGCCCCAGACCTGTGCCAATGGGTGCGCCCCAGGGCATTAAAACGTCACATCCCACCCGCAGCAGCTTTTCTGCCACCACCAAATCTTCGGTCGTGTATGGGAACACCTGAAAGCCATCTTCAACCAGAATGCGCGCGGCTTCGACAAGCCCGAAGGGATCAGGCTGCAATGTATCGGTGTGTCCGATCACCTCAAGTTTGATCCATGATGTATTGAATAATTCCCGCGCCATTTGCGCCGTAGTCACCGCCTCACGCGCTGAGTGGCATCCTGCCGTGTTGGGTAAAACAGCCACGTCAAGACTTTGGATCAGGGCCCAGAAATCGGCTCCTGCGTGGCCATTACCTGACTCGCGCCGGACTGAGACAGTGGCAACACCTGCACCCGAGCGCCGAAAAGACTCTGTCAGAATGGCTGGTGACGGATATTGTGAGGTGCCGAGCATCAAAGGCGATTTCAGTTCCTGACCGTAAAACAATGTCATTTCAACCTCCCTGCCGTGGCGATACAATTTCAACCCGGTCACCATTCTTTAAAACACACGTGATCCGTGAAGAAGCGCGCACAAATTCGCCATTCACAGCAGTGGCAAACAGGCGTTCGACATAGCCAAGCTCAATCATGGCTTCGGCTAAGGTGCCCTTATTAATTTCTGCGG
This sequence comes from Hyphomicrobiales bacterium, assembly GCA_043749835.1. Classification (GTDB taxonomy): domain Bacteria; phylum Pseudomonadota; class Alphaproteobacteria; order Rhizobiales; family Aestuariivirgaceae; genus Aestuariivirga. The sequence continues at coordinate 3,141 of JAYVCU010000046.1, read as the reverse complement.
GAGCGCCGTTAAGAATGATTTTCATTCATCAACTCCGGTGTGGTGCCATCAAGAACATGCGCTGCCACCATTTGGGCTAAGGCGGGTGCCAGAAGAAAACCATGACGAAAAAGTCCGTTGGCATAGATTTTATTTCCGTTGCAGCGAATGCGCGGCACATTGTCGGGGAAGGCGGGCCTGGCATCAACGCCGATTTCGAGAATTTCCGCTTCGCCAAAAGCCGGGTGCAAGGCAAAAGCGGCGCTTAATAGTTCGAGTACTGAACGCACCGTGGCGCGTGTGCGATCAGCACTTTCAATCTGCGTGGCCCCCAGCATGTAAACGCCGTCGCCACGCGGCACGAGATAAATCGGAATGCGCGGGTGCAATAAGCGCACCGGGCGAGAAAGCTTGATGTCAGCGCATCTCAAAACCAGCATCTCGCCTTTTACACCGCGCAGATCATGCAACGCATCGCGCGCGCTGAGCCCACGACAATCGATGATGGTGTCATCAGTCGGGGCGGTTCCGGTCGATATTGCAATGCCGCGTGACCGAAGGTTCGACGTGAGAGTCTGCAACGCATCGCGCGGTGACAGATGCGCCTCGCTCGGGAAATGCAGCGCGCGCACAAAGCGGCCCTGCAAATCGGGCTCCAATGCGCCCAGTTCGTCTTCATTTAACATACTGTGCTGGCTGGTGCGCCGTGCAAAGCAATCAAGTTCCCGGGCGTCGCGGCCAAGTGCAATCACCAGTGAGCCATTGCGCGTGACCTGAACGCCCTGAGCCTGCCACCAATCTGCTGCGTGGTGCCCAAGCCTGGTTACAATTTCTGGCGCGGTTTCACCTTCGCAAAAGGGGGCCAGCATGCCGCCTGCCCACCATGAACAGGCATGAGGTCCGATTGCATCATGCCGGTCAAAGAGACGAACTTCTCCACCGCGCGCGGTAATTTCGCTAGCCATGCACAAACCCGCCACACCGCTGCCTATGATCGAGATGCTCATCACCATTGGTCGTAAAAATGATGCACGGGACCATGACCCTTGCCAATCTTGAGGTGATCAGCAGCAGCAATTGCCCCGTGAAGCCAGCGGTGGGCCCGCGATACGGCGTCAAGCATCGTGGCACCCTTTGCCAAATCCGCAGTAATGGCTGATGAAAGTGTGCACCCCGTGCCATGGGTGTTGCGCGTGGCAATGCGCGGAGCTTTGAAGTGCCAGTTGTTTTCGGAAGTTACTAGAATATCAGTGCACATATCGCCCGTTGCATGGCCACCTTTCATCAAAACGGCCGCTGTCCCAAGGGCGCACAGGGCGCGACCTTGCGATAGTGTTTCCTCGATCGAGCTTGCCATGGGGCGCCCCAGCAATTTGGCCGCTTCCGGCAAATTTGGCGTCAATATATCAGCGCGTGGAACGAGAAGTTGGATAAGTGCTGAAACGGCAGTTTCATCGAGAAGCGCGTCGCCTGACGTTGCGACCATCACCGGGTCAAGCACAATCGGGCCTCTGAAGTTGGCCAAGGCATGCGCCACAGCAGCGATAATTTCGGCATTGGCTAACATGCCAATTTTTACTGCATGAACATCAATGTCATCTAAAACTGCCTTGATCTGAGCCACAACAATATCTGGAGAAAGGGCAAGCACAGCAGATACAGACCTAGTGTTTTGCGCCGTGACAGCGGTGATCACACTGGTTGCATAGACGCCCAAAGCTGAAAACGTTTTGATGTCAGCTTGAATGCCCGCACCACCGCCGCTATCGGAGCCTGCAATTGTCAGGGCTGTTGCTGTTGTCATTTCAATTCCTCAGTTCCAGCGATTGGAACGAGAATAGAAAAACCCCGTTGGGATTGACCCATCCGTTCCCTCCGCCGGCATTATCCGGATCAGGTTACATGGGTTGGCTTCTCACCTCTCAGCCTTTCGGGCACCCCAACAGATAGGGCAAGCATTAAAGGATATCGGCCTCGCAAGCAAGCATCCATTCTTGCGCCTAGCTGAGAAGGGCCAAATCGAGCTCTCAGGACTTGCAAGCGTTCCACGTCTCGTAGTGGATAAGGCTCTCCAAGGGCAGCCTTTTCTGCCACCCTTTCACCTGCAATTCAGGTTGTTCGTAGAGCTCATCGATATGACCGAGACATAGATAGGCGATGATTTCGACGTGGTCAGGAAGATTGAGTAGCTGGCGCACATCAGCATCACGGAAAATGCTCACCCAGCCGACCCCAATGCCTTCGGCCCGCGCGGCAAGCCATAAATTTTGTACTGCGCAAACGGTTGAATAAAGATCCATCATCTTGTTATGGGTACGGCCCAAAACGACCGCACCCCCACGCGTCCGGTCGCACGTGACGCAGATATTGATCGGTGCCTTGCAGATACCTTCTAGTTTAAGCTTCCGGTAGATAGCCTGCCGTTCAGTGGTGAAGAGTCCCGCGGCTTCCGCATTTGCTTCTTGAAACGCCTTCCATACGTGCTGGCGCAATTGCGAGCTGCGGACAACAATGAAATCCCAAGGCTGCATGAAACCAACCGAAGGAGCGTGGTGCGCAGCGCCCAGCAACCGCAGAAGAAGTGCTTCATCTATTTCAGCGGGCAAAAACTGGTCACGCACATCGCGCCGGGTTTCAATGGCCCGGTAAACTGCTGCACGGTCTTGGGCATCGAACGGCCCGCTTCTATTAAGATGAGATTGGACAGGCTCTGACATGCATTCCCCACGAGTTACAAAGCACAAAATGCCGTCCACGCATTTTGTGCCGCTATGTCTGGCCGGTCTTCTGGCTCCGGTTCAACCGACAGATCGACCTTCCCGAATGACTTCAGTGGCACCTTTGACCTGTCGTCCCCGTTACAGTGTTGGGCACGCCCCGGTCTTGCACCGGGTTTCCGATTCTTCCGCATAGCGGACACCAGACAATTGCTTATTGCAATTGAATTTGAGCAATTCAAGTGCGAACTTGATTAAGCGTGGCGATGAAGTTGAAATGGTTGTCAGGGTGAATACATTTTTGGTGGTAGAACAGTTAATCGCGTCCAAGATTAGCCGATTTATTCTGACAGCCAGATTGGAAGCGCTGAAAACGTTTTATGCCAACTTGAATGCCGGCACCATCTCCGCGATTGGAGCCTGCAATTGTTAGGGTGTGATGCAG
>JAYVCU010000045.1:0-2079 GCA_043749835.1 Hyphomicrobiales bacterium | reverse complement strand
TTTTCCATCCGTCGCTTGCATGGTTGAGAACCAGCCTGGTGTTTAATCCTTTCACGTTCGAGTAAGATGGTTTGCCCACGCCCGAAGTAAACGTCGATTTTGTCCAAGGCATGTTGCCCCATCATCGAGGAGCCATTGATATGGCGAAAGTGGTTTTGAAGTTTGGCAAAGATTCTGAGATTAAAAAGCTGGCGGAGAATGTTGTCAAAGCACAGGAGGGCGAAATTGCCTTTATGAAAGACTGGCTCTCCAAAGCCAATCAGGCCACATTTCCCGTTGTTCCGGATTCTGCCAAAGCCAACGAACAAGCCATGGCGGTGATGATGAAGAATATGTCTACAATTTATTCTGGCGATGCTGATGTTGATTTTGTCAATGGCATGATTCCGCATCATCAAGGTGCAATTGATATGGCCAGAGTTGCGCAGCACTATATGAAAGATCCCTTATTGCTCAACTTGGCAGGTGATATTGTGGGTGCGCAGGAAGGCGAGATTGCTTTCATGAAGGATTGGCTCAAGAAGAATGGCCACTGACGCCTCTAAGCAGGTGCCAAAGTCGCCGCGCTACACCAAGACGGCCATAGCGATGCATTGGCTGACGGCCGTCCCTTTTGCAGGTCTGCTGCTTTTTGGACAACAAACTATGGGAAGCCATGATGCCCGCTGGCTGCCGACACTTCATGCCAGTCTGGGTTTAGCGATTGTCCTCATATTTGGTTTCAGACTGTATTGGCGGTGGAAATATCATCCACCTACACCGGTGATCCACTCGCATTGGGAAATGTTTGCTTCAAAGATAACTCAGTTTCTACTCTATTTTTCAATGGCGTTGATCCCAGTGACGGGCTGGCTTGCCTATACGGAGCATGTCAGGCGGTCGCTTGGCGTGCGCCCTGCCAGTTGGTTCGGGTTTAAAATCCCGCTTCTTCCTGACTTTGGCTTCAACTGGCATGCGATTCACAATTGGGGTGGTAAGTTTGCCCTGGCTCTCATCGCACTCCATGCCGCTGTGGCCCTCAAGCATCATTTTTATGACAAGGATGATACGCTCAAACGCATGTTGCCCTAACGCACCGGAACCCGCACTGCCTCAATGATGATGGCCTTCAGATTCTGTCATCTCGAACGGCAGCGTGATCGACTGCGTCTTTGATTTCAGCACCAACTTTGCGGTAAATGCATGCGGTTCGGCGGGCGCGGCGCCGCTCTCGTAAATGTTGGCGTCTGGGTTTGCCCTCAGCACCAATTTTTCCTTGGCCATGCCGCGATCAATGATGACAGTAGCTTTCAAACCCTTTGCTGCTTTTGACAGTGAGAGACGCACACGTTCACCATCTGGCGTGTCCACAATAGCAAGCTCACCGTTGGCAAGTTTGCTGCGCACGACGAAAGGTTTAGGGGCGTGATGTGGTGCATGAGCGATTGGCGCCACTTCGAAGGGACTGGTTCCATCGGGTGACGCAAAGGTAATGGTGGCTGTGCGCAAAGCTGAGATGTGGCTCAACAATTCGCTGCGCAATTGATCAGCCAGTCTAATCCCAGCACTAACAGGCAAATTATCTTCAACGGCGATGGCAATATCAGTGTGCAATCTGTGGCCTAACCACCGCGCTTTCGCACTTATAATTTTAATGCCTTTGACATGTTCAGCGGCATGTTGAATCTCCTCAACGATCGCTGGTTCGACGCCGTCAAGGGCTCGCACCAGAACAGACTTTGCAGACTGCCAAACAATGACAAGGATCGTGATGGTGATGAGCAAGCCGATGATTGGGTCAGCCAAGGGAAATCCAGCCCAAACACCAAAGGCACCCACCACCACGGCAAGGCTGGTTAAACCATCGGTACGAGCATGGTAACCATCGGCGATAAGGGCTGCACTTTGTATTTCACGGCCCACCTTGATGCGAAACACCGCAACAATTTCATTGCCCAGAAAACCAATCACGCCAGCAACGGCAACCCAACCCAAATAAGTGATGGCTTGTGGGTGAATGAGACGGCTGATGGCTTGATAGCCAGCAAACACGGCGCTGAACAGAATGATGAAAACGATCAAAATGCCTGCCAGATCTTC
>JAYVCU010000044.1:0-22185 GCA_043749835.1 Hyphomicrobiales bacterium | reverse complement strand
TTGAAGCAACACTGTATTCATTGATATCCTGAACATCTACAAATCTGGCATCCACCGCATCACTGGCAGCATGCGGCTTACCGGTCAAATGCCACGCCGCAAAACAGGCAATCGAGTATTGGATCAATCCTGAATGAATATGATAGTTACCGACCAGCCCCACAAGGCGTGCGCAAACTCCAGTCTCTTCTAACAGCTCCCGCAAGGCACAAGCGTCTGCCGTTTCACCGGGTTCGATTTTTCCGCCAGGCAAGCTCCACAACCCTCGCCCAAGCGCATTGCCCCGCTGCACCAGCAACACCTGACGGCCACGAAAAACGCAGGCGGACGCAGCTCGGATCGGCATTTGATTTTGCATGGTTGTGAGCTTATCTTTAATACATGTGTTCCCTCTACTCATTTCGCAAATCGGCTGACGAAACGCGTGCGCTACTGAAATATCTGGAACAGCCAGTCTTTCCGCCGCGTGAACATGTGCATCCTGCAAGCCCTATTGCGGTTGTGCGTGCCAGGCCTGATGGCGCGAGGCATTTTGGCTTGGTGCGATGGGGCTTTGTGCCTCATTGGGCCAAGGAAATTGCGCCCCAACCGTTGCTTAATGCACGCAGCGAAACCGTTTATCAAAAGGCTTCATTCAAAAACGCCATTCGCCGCCGCCGCTGTCTTATCCCTGCTGATGGCTTTTATGAATGGCAAGATATTGGCGAGAAGCGCAAGCAGGCTTGGTTTATTCATCGGCCTGATGATGAACTTTTTGCTTTCGGCGGGATTTGGGAACATTGGCTCGGTGCTGATGGTTCAGAGCTTGAAACAGCGGCCATACTGACAACAACGTCCAATGCCTTAATCACAAATATCCATGACAGAACGCCCTTGGTGATCCAACCAGGTCATTACGAACGATGGCTTTCGCCCGATGAACAGGTGCAGGATTTACTTGTTGCTGCGCCTGATGATTTTTGGGTTATGGGGAAAGTTGAAAGTCCACGCGCACGCAAGCCCAAGCCGCCTTCAGATGCCCTGGAACCCGGCAAACAGCAAATGGATCTCTTGTGAAACATCTTCGCATAACCGAATGTGCCTCTGGTCTCATAGCTTACTATGATGGCCGCGTGCCCAATTACCGTTACATGCCCGGCCCTAATTGGGTCGATGACGGGGCGATCTCACTGGGTATAGCAAGTTATGTTTTCATCAATAATTTTAACGCCTTAGTTTATGATACGCATGTATCAGTTGAACATGCAAATTTCATCCGGGCGGATCTTGAGCGACGCGGCGTGAAACACATTACAGTGTTGCTTAGCCATTGGCACCTCGATCATGTGGCCGGAACCGAAACTTTTGCGGACTGCGAAATAATCAGCAATGCGAAAACGTCAGCGCATTTAAAATTACGACAGGCAATTATCGAAGATGGAAGGTATCACGGCCCACCGGCAATCATGCCGCTGATCTTGCCAAACCGAATCTTTGAGGGCGAGATGCATTTTCAGCTTGGGCAAATGAGTCTCAAGTTCATTGAGGCCAACATTCATTCTGATGATGCAACACTTGTCTGGCGGGATGAAGATCGCTTACTTTTAGCGGGCGACACCATGGAAGACACTGTCACTTATGTAGTTGAGCCGCAGAATTTTGATATTCACTTGCGCGAGTTGGACCGGATTTTGGCGCTAGGCCCTGAATTCATTTTTCCAAACCATGGCTCACCAGATATTATCAATGCAGGAGGATATACCAAAGGCCTTATCAAAGCCCAGTCACAATATATTCGCATGCTCAAGCGCTGCCGCAATGAGGAAAATTTATGTAAGGTACCGCTTAAAGAACTGATCTCTGGCCCGCTCGAAATGGGCTGGGTGAATTACTTTGCGCCCTATGAAGAAGTGCATGTGCAAAACGTGGCGCGCGTACTTTCTTTACCTAACTGATAATCTTTGCTTTCGTTGCCTTGCGCATGTCATCTTCGCTAACACCCGTTGCACATTCAATAATTTTCAAGCCGCCCGGCACCACATCCAGCACACCAAGATTGGTGATGATGCGGTCAACAACGGCTTTGCCTGTCAGCGGCAGTTCACATTGGGGCAACACTTTGCTTTCGCCTGCTTTGTTAGTGTGATCCATCACCACCACAACCTTTGCCACGCCTGCCACCAAATCCATAGCACCGCCCATACCCTTAATCAGCTTGCCGGGGATCATCCAGTTGGCAATGTCGCCGGTTTCCGAAACTTCCATGGCACCCAAGATTGCCATGTTGATTTTACCTCCGCGGATCATTGCAAAGCTTTGCGCTGAATCAAAAAACGCCGTCTGCGGCAGAGTGGTCACTGTTTGCTTGCCGGCATTGATCAGGTCTGCGTCTTCATCGCCTTCGAACGGAAATGGCCCCATACCCAACATGCCGTTCTCGGATTGCAATGTCACTTCCACGCCGGGCGGAATATGATTGGCAACTAAAGTTGGAATGCCAATACCGAGGTTTACATACCAGCCATCCTGCAATTCCTTGGCCGCACGCTCCGCCATTTGATCTCGATCCCACATGGCTTAAGCCCTCTTTCGCACGGTGCGTTGTTCAATACGCTTTTCATGTTCGCCTTGAATAAGGCGGTGAACGTAAATGCCTGGCAGATGGATGTTATCGGGATCAAGTGAACCCACCGCCACAATCTCTTCAACCTCGGCCACACACACTTTGCCACACGTGGCAGCAGGTGGATTAAAATTACGTGCGGTTTTGCGGAAAACCAAATTGCCCGATGGATCAGCCTTCCACGCTTTCACGATGGAAAGATCAGCATTGATGCCGCGTTCCAAAATATAAGTCTTGCCGTCAAAATCTTTGTGCTCTTTGCCCTCGGCAATCATCGTGCCCACACCTGTGCGGGTATAAAATCCGGGAATGCCGGCCCCGCCTGCGCGCATCCGCTCCGCCAAAGTGCCTTGCGGGTTGAATTCCACTTCTAATTCCTTTTGCAAATACTGCCGCATAAATTCGGCATTCTCGCCAACATAGGAAGACATCATCTTCTTCACTTGGCGGTTCTCCAGCAAAATGCCCAGGCCAAACCCATCAACGCCAGCGTTATTGGATGCAATTGTAAGATTTTTTGTGCCAGCTTTGCGAAGGCCGGCAATCAACAATTCAGGAATGCCGCATAAACCAAAGCCACCAGCTGCAATCAACATACCATCGAAGAGAAGCCCGTCGAGCGCGGCATCGGCGTTTTCAAATATTTTTTTCATTTGCATCCTCTAATCGATCTTACAAACCAGCAAAGTAAAAAATGTAGTTGCTGCATTTTGATAAGATCAAATCGCGCTGTCAGGAAAGGTATTGCACTGCGTGCCAAACATTTTATGGAGTGAAAAAATGCACTCTACAAATCTATGAAGCGGCCATGCGTTTATATTGAACCTAAAATTGTATCAGCGTTTTGAAACCGCCAAAGAACATACGGTCAGCATCGAACGGCACTTTCTTAGGGTCAAAAGTGGCAATAAACGTGTCTTTCATCATCCTTTTCCAACACGCATTGCGGTGCGCCTTGCTTTTAAAAATGATGTAGGCACAGGCAATCTTCTCGCCCTTCTTCAACTTCACTGATTGGGGAAAGCTCGTCACTTTGCCTGGCTTCACATCATCTTCCACCATTTCGTGATAGCCCAGCGCCCCGCTGCGTTTCCAAGCAGCCAAACTGCCTTTGACCAGCTTCTTATAGGCCTTCAAATTCGTCGCCTTGAAGGGCAACACCATCACATCAACATAAGCCATCGTTATCGCCTCCGTATTACATACCCGATTTAACGCGATTGCCGGAAATATGAAACCCCAACTCGGTAAAAAAAATATTCAACCAAATGGTTGATTTTCAGATCTGTTCAACTATATTAAACTACATGGTTGAATTAAAAGCATCAGAACTCGACAGCCTCTTCCACGCTTTGGGCGACGCCACCCGCCGACGCATGTTGCGTGAGCTTTCGAAGGGTGAACGCACGGTCAGCCAGCTTGCGCTGCCTTATTCGATCTCTTTGGCCGCAGCGTCAAAGCATATCAAGGCCTTGGAAAACGCTGGCTTGATCCGCCGCGAAATTCAAGGGCGCACCCATATGTGCCACCTTAATCCAGCACCTTTGGCCAGCGCACAGGAATGGCTCAACTACTATGAAAAGTTCTGGACAGATAGGCTAAACGTCCTCGACCGCCTGTTGCGCGAGGATGACCAACGCAAAGCGAAACAAAATAAAGGAGTTAAAAAATGAACCAGCATCAAAAGCAGGAAGACTTTGGCACGTTGATTGAACCGACCACATTAAAGATCGAACGTATGTTGCCCGGCCCTGTCGAACGAGTTTGGTCTTACCTTACACAAAATGATTTGCGCCGGCAGTGGTTCGCTTCAGGCGAAATGAAGTTGGAACCGGATGCACCTTTTGTGTTTGTTTGGCGCAACGATGAGTTATCCACCAAGCCCGGGAAAAGGCCAGAAAGCAATCCAGAAGAACGCCGCATGCAATGCCGAATTACTGCCTGCGAGCCGCCCCACACGCTGGGTTTCACATGGGGTGAAAAATCACATGTTTCCATCACTTTGCAAACCTGCGGTAACCGCGTGTTGTTAACACTGGTTCACCGCCGCATTGCGGACCGCGCCATGGCCTTGGGTGTAAGCGCAGGCTGGCATTCGCATCTTGACCTTTTGGTTGCTGTTATGAATGGCACAGAAACACAGCCCTTCTGGGACAGTTGGAGCAGCCTTAAACACGAATATGAACAGCGCATACCAAAATAAATCAAAAGAGAAGTCGTCATGAAAAATCAAGACTTAACAATTTCACTTTTGGTCAATAAATCACCTGCTGAAGCCTATGCCGCCATCAACAATGTGCGCGGCTGGTGGTCGGAAAAAATTGCCGAACCAACCGACGAAGTTGGAAAAGAGTGGGTCTATCGTTACAAAGACATCCACTATAGAAAACAGAAAACGTCGGAACTCGCACTCAACGAAAAGGTGGTTTGGGAGGTAACAGACTCGGCCCTCAATTTCACCAAAGACACAGCAGAATGGACTGGAACGCGACCTCAGTTTGACATCACTCAAAAAGGCGACAGGACTGAAATTCGATTCACACACAAGGGCCTTGACCCCACGGATGAATGCTTTGAGGCCTGTGTAGGCGGCTGGAACTACTTCATCAACACCAGCCTGAAAAGCCTGATCGAAACCGGCAAAGGCAAACCCAATCCGGAATGGTGACAACCCATCAACGTCATACGCGCGAAAGCGGGAATGCATCTTCAATATCAATGCACAGCTTTAGATTGATACTCCGCTTTCGCGGAATTTGACGAACCTTGACGCAGCTAAGCCGCCTTGGCAATGTTCCGCAGCACGAACTGCAATATGCCGCCATTCTTGTAATAATCAATCTCATCCAGCGTATCGATGCGGCAGAGCACTTCAGCCGAAGTTTTTGAACCATCGGCGCGAGTGATCTCCACGGTCATCATGGCACGGGGCTTCAACCCTTCGGCCAAACCATTGATGGTGATCTGTTCATCACCCTTCAGGCCTAAAGTCTCCCAGCTTTCACCTTGCTTGAACTGCAAAGGCACAACACCCATGCCCACCAGGTTTGAACGGTGAATACGCTCAAAACTTTGCGCGATCACCGCCCGAACACCCAGCAAATTGGTGCCCTTGGCCGCCCAATCGCGTGATGAGCCATTGCCATATTCAACACCGGCAAACACCACGAGGGGCACGCCCTCGGCCTGATATTTCATCGCAGCATCATAAATTGGCATCTCGGTTTTATCCGGCTGATGCAGCGTCAAGCCGCCTTCCTTCACAGCCCCTTGAGTTCCTTCGCGAACCATAAAATTCTTGATGCGGATATTGGCGAAGGTGCCACGCATCATCACTTCGTGGTTGCCACGCCGTGTTCCATATTGGTTGAAGTCCAGCGGTGCCACGCCATTGGCGGTAAGATACTTGCCGGCAGGTGAAGCAGCTTTGATCGAGCCTGCAGGTGAAATGTGGTCGGTGGTGATCTTGTCGCCAAACAAGCCAAGCACGCGCGCGCCTGTGATATTTGTAACGGCCTTGGGTGTGGCCTGCATCCCGTGGAAATACGGCGGGTTCTGAACGTAGGTGCTCGTGTTATCCCAAGCATAAGTCTCGCCCTTGGCCACAGGAACGCTGCGCCAATTCTTGTCGCCCTTGAATACATCTGCATAACGCGTCTTGAACATCTTGGGCGTGATGTTCTTGCGTACGAATTTCTCAATTTCTTTATTCGTAGGCCAGATGTCTTTCAAATAAACGGGCTTGCCCTTTTTGTCGGTGCCAAGGGGCTGCGTGGTCAAATCAATCTGCGTCGAACCAGCAAGCGCATAGGCCACTACCAGTGGCGGCGACGCGAGATACGCGGCCTGTACATCTGGCGACACGCGGCCTTCGAAATTACGATTTCCGGAAATTACTGCTGAGGCCACGATGCCATTATCATTGATCGCTTTAGAGATCGCCGCATCAAGCGGGCCGGAGTTTCCGATGCACGTGGTGCAGCCATAGCCCACCAGATAGAAGCCCAGTTTATCCAGTTCTTTCTGCAAGCCGCTTTTGTCGAGATATTCGCTGACCACTTGTGAGCCCGGTGCAATCGACGTTTTCACCCACGGCTTCACTTGCAATCCAAGTGCTGCGGCCTTCTTGGCCAGAAGCCCAGCTCCGATCAACACCGTTGGGTTTGATGTATTGGTACACGATGTGATGGCGGCAATCACCACATCGCCGTGGCCGATATCGAAATTTTTGCCTTCTACGTTCACACGCTTGGCCTGTTCGCCAGCTTTCGAAAATCCGGCCTTGTCTTTTGGCGCTTCAAGGGCTGCAAGAAAACCAGATTTAACCGTATCCAACGGCGCAAATTTCTCAGGACGGTTCGGCCCCGCCATAGCAGGCACTACACTGCCCAAGTTCAATTCCAATGTGTCGGTGAATTCGGGCTCTGCTTTGCTAGAGCCAAACATACCCTGCGCTTTGCAATACTTTTCAACCAATGCAATGCGCTCTTTGGCACGACCTGAGAATTTGAGATATTCAATGGTCACGCCGTCCACAGGGAAAAAGCCACACGTTGCGCCATATTCCGGCGCCATATTGGCGATGGTGGCGCGGTCTGATAAAGTAAGCGCCTTCAAACCCTCGCCATAGAATTCCACGAACTTGCTAACCACACCCTTTTTGCGCAGCATCTGGGTGACCAACAAAACCAAATCAGTGGCCGTCACACCCTCTTTCAGTTTGCCGGTGAATTTGAATCCAATCACTTCCGGCAACAACATGGATTGTGGTTGTCCCAGCATCGCAGCTTCGGCCTCAATGCCGCCTACACCCCAGCCCAAAACGCCAAGGCCATTTACCATCGTGGTGTGCGAATCCGTGCCCACCAAAGTGTCGGGATAAGCGATCGTGTGCTTGCCTTCTTGCTTGGTCCACACTGCTTGCGACAGATATTCCAAATTCACTTGGTGGCAAATGCCCGTGCCCGGGGGCACAACACGGAAATTTTCAAAGGCATTCTGCCCCCATTTCAGGAACTTATAGCGTTCCATATTCTGCTCGTATTCGCGCTTTACGTTGGCAGCGAGTGCGTGCTTGTTGCCGAAATAATCCACTACCACCGAATGATCAATCACCAGATCGACAGGCACAAGCGGATTAATTTTCTTAGCTTCACCCTTTAATAAATTCATGCCGTCGCGCATCGCCGCCAAATCCACAACAGCGGGAACGCCGGTGAAATCCTGCATCAACACGCGTGCGGGCCGGAAGCCCACTTCGGCATCAGCCTTTCCTTTGTTGAAAAGCCAGGCGACAAAGCCTTCAATGTCTTTCTTGGTCACGCTGCGCCCGTCTTCAAAGCGCAGCAAATTTTCCAGAAGCACCTTCATCGAGAACGGCAAAGCGCCAATGCCCTTCAACCCATTCTTCTCCGCCGCCTTCAGGCTGTAATACACATAAGCTTTCTTGCCGATCTTTAGCGTTTTGCGGGATTTAAAGGAATCAAGCGACATAAGCGTGCCTCAAAATGTTAGGATTTCGCTGTCGCTATAAAACATATTGCGCCGCAAAACAACTTAGCCGTGGGTCTGTTTGAGGTGTTTTTCTTCGAATTCGATCACATCAGCAATGAGCTGCCGCCATAGCTTTTCAGCGGTATCAGGTGGAAAGCCTTGCGCCGTAGACTGGCGCCGCACCCGCGTCACCACTTCTGCAATACGTTCTGGAATGGCAGCGGGCAGACCAAAAACCTTTTTAACTCGAACGACCCGTTTCACCAGCGCAAACCGCTTGGCAAAAAGTGCCACCAATTTGTCATCCACGCTATCAATGGCGCTGCGCAATTCGGCCAGCGTATCGGTTTTTTGGGCGCTCATGAGGTGGATCGTTTCGCTTGTTCAGTGATTTCGCGCAAGCGGGCACAAAGCCGCGCCCTTTCAGCGTCAAGGCCTTTGTAGGTGATCTGTTCATCCGTCATTGCCATAATTTGATGTTCAATCGAACGGGCCAGTGCTGCGCCCTCAGTGTGACGCAGCAAGGCCTCCAGAGCATCGGTGTAGATCCGGATAGTAAAAAGGATGTCACCAGATTGCGGTAACTTGCGCAGCGTCTGCCGTTCAAGACGCAACGTCACACGGCCCGTGATGTCATCGCCCTCGCCGAAGCGGCGTTTCATACCATTATCGGAAAGCGGATGATAAAGCCTGTCGTCTCCATAGAGTGACCAGTTCCATCGGAGCATCAATTGCGCTGGATTGAGATTATCAAACATGCGCTCAATCAAACCGGCATTGCGCGTGCCTTTGCCAAACTCAGGCACAGGTGCATGAATTTCGTGTAGGGGCTTTTTAAATTTTTCCAGCAAGTCCCAGGCCGATGGAAAGCACAAGGAAGCCGCAGCAAGTTTCCATCCATCAACGGACTTGCGCATCAACACCAGGTCTTCCTGTACAAGCAGAGCGGCAATGGCCAGAGGTGAGCAAGCGGGATCATCACTCCTTCGTTCGTCAGCCAGCTTTGGAAGCTCCACGCGGTAAGGAAGCTGGCTTCCCGCCTTCGCGGGAATGACGGGTAGTGGAATTATGCTTATCGTCTTGTCATGAAGTGAATAAATGTTTGGATATTTTTTTAAGACGTGTTCGACGACCATCGCCAAAACTTCACTTTGTGCTTCTCGTGTGCCCTCATCCTCTACCAGAACTTTCGTCGGCAAACTCTTGTAAAGATTAATCTTCTCCGTAAGATAGTTTAAGAGGTTTTCGTCTTCATCCAACCATAGAGCGTCATCAAGTTGCGATAAGCCGATGGTGAATGGTTTGGATGAGCCATCATAAGGCGTGTGAATTTTGAAATCGCTACTCACGAATTATCGCTCGCGCTTACGCAACCATGCGGGAGCCCACACGCCAAAATATAAACAGAACAAAAGCCAAATGCTATTTGTGATGGGCTGCTTCTTAAATGTAGCGCTCTCTGGATGATCGGCTTCATCCCGGAATGGCTTCAGCAACATTCGAACATCGAAAACGCGGCTTTGCCTAACCATGATACGGTAGCCACCGGTAGCCACCAGCAAATGGCTGTTGTTGCCATTAAACTCGCGGTCAAACGCGTGCGCTTCGATTCCGTAAGCTTTCAACATGCCTACAATCACATCACAGCGCGGCAAGCTGAACGTGCGATACGCCAAGATCAAAGGATCTTCGCCATCGCTGCGGGTCACACGCGGCGCTCCACCATCATCTTCTTAATCTCAGCAATGGCTTTCGCAGGAGACAAGTTCTTTGGGCATGTCTTGGCGCAATTCATGATGGTATGGCAACGATAAAGCCGGAACGGGTCTTCAAGATTATCAAGACGCTCCCCCGTGGCTTCATCACGTGAATCAATTAGCCAGCGATAGGCCTGCAGTAAAACTGCCGGGCCTAAATAGCGTTCGCCATTCCACCAATAACTAGGGCATGAGGCCGAACAGCACGCACACAAAATACACTCATAAAGCCCATCCAACACTGCGCGCTCTTCAACACTTTGTCTCCATTCAGCTTGCGGCGTCGGGGTTGTGGTTTTGAGCCAGGGTTCAATCAAACGGTGCTGCGCGTAAAACTTAGACAAGTCCGGCACCAGGTCTTTTATCACTGCCAGATGCGGCAAAGGATAAATCCGCACATCGCCTTTCACCTCATCACACGATTTTATGCAGGCCAGCGTGTTGGTGCCATCAATGTTCATCGAGCAAGACCCGCAAATCCCCTCGCGGCAAGAGCGTCGAAACGCCAAGGTCGGGTCTTGCTCATTCTTGATCTTGTTCAAAGCATCAAGCACCATCGGACCGCACTCATCCATATTTACATAGAAGGTATCAACCTGAGGATTCTTGCCATCATCCGGATTCCAGCGATAGATTTTAAAAGACCTGATGTTTGTGCCAACTGGCATGGCATGAACTCTGCCCTGCTGGATTTTAGAATTCTGCGGAAGTGTGAATGCGACCATACTAATAAACCCTTGCCTTTGGTTTAATATACTCCACGTCTTTGCTCATCGTATAATCGTGCACTGGACGGTAACCCAGGGTCACGTTCCGCTTCACGCCGTCCGTCCACGCCAGCGAATGCTTCATCCACTTATTATCATCACGTGTGGGGAAATCTTCGCGCGCATGGGCGCCACGGCTTTCCTCGCGGGCCAAAGCCGAATCCACTGTGACAGCAGCCTGGATAATAAGATTATCAAATTCCAAAGTCTCTACGAGATCGGAATTCCAAATCATCGAGCGATCTGTCACTGAAATATCATCAACACCCCTCCACACCTCATTGATGCGCTTGGATCCCTTACGCAACGTTTCACCCGAGCGGAACACGGCGGCATCTTCTTGCATCGCCCGCTGCATCTTATTACGCAGCACCGCAGTGGGTGAACCACCCTTGGCGTTACGGAAACGATCAAACCGCGCCAAAGCTTCTTCGCCAGCGCCCTTGGGTAATTCCGCTTGAGACTTGGCACCTTTGAGCAATTCAGCACAGCGCAAACCAGCGGCACGGCCAAACACCACAAGATCAATGAGCGAATTGGAACCAAGACGATTTGCTCCGTGTACGGACACACAAGCCGCCTCTCCCACTGCAAATAATCCCGGCACGGTCTTCTCCGGATCGCTTTTATCACCAGCCAAAGCCTCACCATGATAATTAGCAGGAATGCCGCCCATGTTGTAATGCACTGTCGGCAAAATCGGGATTGGCTCTTTCGTTACATCCACGCCAGCAAAAATTTTCGCTGATTCAGAAATGCCTGGCAGTCGTTCATGCAATACTTTCGGATCAAGATGTTCAAGATGTAAATGAATGTGATCTTTCAATTTGCCTACACCGCGCCCTTCACGGATTTCAAGGGTCATCGAACGCGACACAACATCGCGCGAGGCCAGATCTTTGGCCGATGGCGCATAGCGTTCCATGAAGCGCTCACCCGCCGAATTCGTCAAATAACCACCTTCACCACGGGCACCTTCAGTGATTAAACAACCTGCGCCATAAACGCCCGTCGGGTGGAACTGCACAAATTCCATGTCCTGCAATGGCAGGCCTGCCCGCAGCACCATGGCATTGCCATCGCCAGTGCAGGTGTGCGCCGAAGTCGCTGAAAAATAAGCCCGGCCATAACCACCTGTTGCCATAATCACCTGGGCAGCACGAAAGCGGTGCATGGTCCCATCTTCAATATTCAGCGCCACAAGTCCACGACAAACGCCATTTTCCATTATCAGGTCGAGTGCGAAATACTCGATAAAAAAATTTGTGTCATAGCGCAGCGATTGTCCATACAGAGTGTGAAGCATGGCGTGGCCGGTTCGGTCTGCTGCAGCACACGTTCGCTGCACCGGAGGGCCTTCGCCCATATTCATCATGTGGCCGCCAAAGGGTCGCTGATAAATCTTACCCTCTTGCGTACGTGAGAAAGGCAAACCGAAATGTTCCAACTCATACACAGCGGTCGGTGCATTGCGTACCAGATATTCGATCGCATCCTGGTCGCCCAACCAATCAGCGCCTTTAACCGTGTCATACATATGCCATTGCCAGCTATCGGGCCCCATATTGCCAAGTGAGGCTGCAATGCCGCCCTGGGCTGCAACTGTGTGTGAGCGCGTGGGGAAAACTTTTGAGATGCAGGCGGTACGAAGGCCGCTTTGCGAGGCCGCCAATGCCGCACGAAGGCCAGAGCCGCCGGCTCCCACAACGACAACGTCAAACGTATGATCAACAATTGGATAAGCCGTCATCACACACCTAAATTCATTTTCAAAATCGCATAAAGCCCCAGCACAGCCAGCGCAAAAGCGAAAAACGTATTAATCAAAAGCGCAATTATCTTCGGCACCGTGCTATGCACATAATCCTCAATCACGATCTGAATGCCAAGTTTCATGTGCCAAAAAATTGAAATCATGGCCAGTGAAAGCACAACCGCGCAGATTGGATTTTTCACTGATGCTACAACGGCCTCTCGTGATGCGCTTATATTCGACACGATAAAATAGATGAGAAAAATCACGAGCGGAAAATTCGAGACAGCAGTCGCCCGCTGCGTCCAGAAATGCCGCGTGCCATCATGCGCAGCACCCAGCCCACGCACTTTGCCCAAATCAGATTTCATGCTCATGCCCGCACCCAATAAACACCTACCCATAAGATTAGCGTCAGCAAAACCGAACCAATGAGATTGGCGCGTACCATCCATTCAATGTGATGCAGGGCAAAGCCGCGCCCGGTGTCCCAAAGCAAATAGCGAAGTCCGCCCAACATGTGGTGGAGCAAAGTCCAAGTCATGCCAAACACCAAAAGTCGCCCAATCCAACTGGTGAAAAAGCCTTGCATAAATGCGAAGTAAGCATCTGACGTGGCCGCAGCAGTTAACCACAAAACCAGCCCCGACATTCCCAACGCTAATCCCAATCCGGTGACGCGATGTAAAATCGACATTGTCATCGAAAGCATTGGACGGTAAATTTGCAGATGAGGCGATAACGGGCGTTGCGTCATGATTTTGCCTTGACTAAACTAAAAGAGCCTACTGAATAGCAGTTTGATGCTGCACTGCAAAGCGGCCTTACGGCGAAAGGACGAGCGGCAAAATGAAGCTAGGGCGCGGTCTTGTAATTGGTCTGATCACGCTTATTGCACTTTTATTTATAGCTTTGTTCAGCCTCAAATTTCATATCATAACCATTTCGCCACATTACGATCCATTCCTGCCGCCGGATCTGCGCGAAAGGCCTTACTGGCTTACGTCAACAAAGTTGAAGCTAATCGACTCCAACAGTGAATCATGCGCCGCTTCTTTGGGTCAAACGGGTTTAAACAATATCCTGTTGCCCAAAACTGACGAAACTCGGAACTGCCATCTGGCAGACACGGTAATGCTGAGCCGTTTTTCCACAGCGAGCATGAAGCCCGAACAGACCCGCTGTAACATTGCCTCACGGCTGTATTTATGGGAGCGCTTCAGTGTGCAACCCGCAGCACTTGCCCATTTTGGCCAGCGCGTGAAAGAGATCACTCATTTTGGCTCTTATAACTGCCGCACCATTCACAACTCATCGCATATGAGCGAACATGCCACGGCCAACGCCTTCGATGTTTCAGGTTTCGTATTGAAGAATGGCAAAGTGGTTACAGTGAAGCGGGGCTGGGCAGCTGGCGGCGAAGAACAGGCATTCTTGCACGAGGTGAGAAACGGCCTGTGCCAGTTTTTTAATCTGACACTTAGTCCAGACTATAACGCCGACCATGCCGATCATTTCCATGTGGATATGGGATGGCTGCGTGATTGCCGTTAGTAAACCAAGCCGGAGAGAATGTTGGCACCCTCTCGCCTAACATAAAACACATCGGAGCGGTGTCCAGACCAGGCTCTATCGCTATGATCGTGCCCCCTCAGACAAGGCAAATGTTCACATCATAACGGCAAGGCTTACCAAGTGCCGGGCTGCCTCAGTCTAAAACAATGAACCGGTTTGGAAGTTCATTTTTGTTGTGAGCACTCGCTGGGAAATGTGTGGCGAGCAACGCACCACAACGCTCTGCCGCCAGCACCATGGCATCCGCTGATTTCTTATCACGCAGCAATGGCAGCATGTCGTCGATGATGGCTTGCCAATCACGTTGGGTTAATTTTGCGGCGATTGCCTTATCACCAATAACTTCAACATACCGTTCTAACAAAGACACGAAAATCAAAATGCCAGTACGGGCCCGCGTGGCCGATATCTGGGCGGCTAAAAACTGTGCGGCCGCGTTGCGGTGCGCATATTTCCGCATCATCGATTTTGGCGTGACTGCATAGCGCAAACGCGGCAGACTTAAGACCAAGGCCAGCACAATGAAAACCAGAAGCTGAGTTAAAAACAGTTGCCACACCGAAATGCTTGACCACGGCATGAGACGCGAAAGAACTGGAATAAGCAGTGGCAAGGCCAAGGCGCAGGCCGCTGCGATGTGAATAGGAACATGCACATAATCGTCACTGGCCCGCGCCGCCACAGCAACGATCTCTCCACTGGTGTGGCGCTCAGCCTGCGCAATCGCCTCTGTTACCTTGCGGCATTGCGCAGGTGAAAGATCATGGCCGAAGATCAACATTTCACCATCCACCCGAAGCCCCGCCGCCGCCGAAGCTGCCCCCACCACCAGAAAAGCCGCCTCCACCACCTGAAGAGCCACCGCCGCCGCTGCTCCAGCCGCCGCCAGAACCACCGCTGCTACCCATCGGTATAAAGCCGATCCCGCGCCCGCGAGACGCATTGAAAAAAATAATCAGTACAATGATGAAAAAAATTACAAAGGGCAAGGCGTCGGCAATTCCCGCCTGTGGTGCCGATTGATTTTGTGCGGCGGCCATCACGTCGGCACCCTGCCCGCCCACCACTTTGATGATGTCGTCTGTGCCGGTCCACAGCCCACCAATATAGTCACCCGTTTTAAATTTGGGCACCATGGTATGACTAATAATGACGGACGAAATGGCATCCGTCAGATCGCCCTCAAGACCATAGCCAACCTGGATAGAAACCTTGTGTTCCTTGGGCGCCACCACAATGATGACCCCGTCATTCTTGCCCTTTTGGCCAAGCGCCCAGCGCCGCCCAAGTTCAACACCGTAAAGATTTATATCATTGCCTTCAAGCGAGGTGACGATAGCCACCGCGACTTGGTGGCCGCTGGTTTGTTCGTAAGTGGCGAGCTTGTTCTCTAAAATTATGCGCTGATCAGCAGATAGAATACCAGCCTGATCCACCACGCGGCCCGTCAGCGCCGGATAGTTGGGCGCTGCAAAAGCAAATGCCGTCATCAACACTGTGATGACGGCAAAGGTGATGGCCTGCAGGTGCCGCATCTAACTTAACTCAAGTCTTAGGCTTGGTGAATTCAATCTTGGGTGCTTTGTCATTGCCCGCCTCAGCAGTAAACGTGGCGGCTGGTTTATAACCGGAATAGAAAGTCGAAGCCCAGAACGCGCCGGGAAAGGTAACAAGCTCGGTATTATAAATCTGCACCGCATCAATATAATCCTTACGCGCCACAGTAATTCGATTTTCCGTGCCCTCAAGCTGAGACTGCAAAGCCAGGAAATTCGCATTTGATTTTAAATCAGGATAATTTTCAGTGATCGACAGCAATTTGCCGAGTGCTTGCGAAAGTTGGCCCTGTGCCGCCTGATACTTGGCAAACTCTTCCGGGTTATTCACAATATCAGGGGTCAACTGAATAGACGTGGCCCTTGAACGTGCTTCTGTCACCGCTGTCAAAACATCTTTTTCCTGCGCGGCATAGCCCTTCACGGTTTCAACCAAATTTGGCACAAGATCAGCGCGGCGCTGATACTCGTTTTGCACCTGGCCCCATTTGCCTTTCATGGCTTGATCATAAGTCGGAATGGTGTTGATGCCGCAACCGGCAAGCGTGAGCGCCATAAGACCTAAAATTAGAAATTTAAACAGGCGCATGAAATCCCCCTCTATTGGCTGCCGCGTAATATGAGTGCGCTGTGTAGCAAAATCAAGTCCGGCGGTGCTGCCAGGCCAAAGCGGCCAATACGGGCACGTAACACGCCGCCATAAAAATCGGCAGCAGCCAAATACCGTACAGGTCAAACGCCTTACCCGCCAATGGTGGCCCAACAACACCTGCTATACCCCACATAATCGAAACCAGCGACGAAGCGGCAACAAGCTCAGTGCTTTTAAACTTATCGCCCAGCAACCCGAAGCCTCCAAGATAAACCCCAAATGCGCCTGCCCGAAGAACAGCAATCAGCGGCCAAATCCAAATTGTCCCAATCGCGGGTGCTTGTAACAAACACCCAATGATAGCTACACCAGCACAGAGAGCTATCGTGCCATGACGAGACCAGTGGTCCCCCAAATAGCCGATAGCAAAAAAGAAAAGAACGCCAGCCGCAATGCCGAAAGACAAGATCTGCGTGGCTTGCGCCAAGGCTACGCCGTTACTGATGGCATAAAGCGTAAAGAACGATAGGCCAATGCTTTCAAACAAGGCGGCCATGCCGATACATAAAAACACAAACGTGCCGCGGCTCAGCGTCGCCCATATGCTTGATAGCGGCAATGCCTTGGTTGTATCCTCCACCCGCACACGGCTCATCAGAACCAAACCCAGGGTAACAGCGCCACAACTCACAAGCCACGGTGCAGCGCCTGACACACCTGTGAATGGAATAAGAAATGGGCCGATCGCAAAAGTCAGCGTTTGCGAAGACATGTATGTGCCCATCACACGTCCACGCGCATTGTCACCTGCGGACGTTTGTAACCAGCTTTCGCCTGTTGTAAAAAGTGTTGACATGCTGATGCCGGCTATGAAGCGAATGGCAAACCAATACCACAGCGGGCTGGTTGAAGCGAAACCCACAAAACTGATCAACGCCAAGCCAATTGCCACCATCACCATTGAATGACTGTGAAAACGCATGCGCAGCCGAGTCAGGCTAAAACCCGAAATCAAAACACCGAGTTGACCCGCCATAACATTGGCACCAATCAGAAATTTGGAATCATGTTCAGCGTCCATCGCTAAGGGAACAACTTGCGCCATCATGCCAAAGGCGATGTTGCACAGGCCCAACGCCAAAATAATCGCGGCAATCAGATTGCGTTGGTGCATCAAATGATATGCCACTCATGTTCAAGCGTGGCGGTTTTCTCAAACATCTTTGAGGCCGAACAGTATTTCTCTTCCGAAAGCATAATGGCGCGTTCAACGGCTTTGGGGTTCAAATTCTCGCCCTTCAATGTGTAAATCAGCTTTACCTTGGTGAACACCTTCGGGTCTTCGCTGGCACGTTCAGCTTCCAGAGCAACTTCGATAGCCGTCACCTTCTCGCGGCTCTTTTCGAGAATCATCAGCACATCAAAAGCAGTGCACCCGCCAAGGCCCATCAACAACATTTCCATGGGTCTGATCCCGATGTTGCGCCCACCATTCTCGGGAGCACCATCTAAAACAACAGCATGTCCAGATCCACTCTCCGCCACAAAGGCGCGGCCATTGAGCCAGGTTATTTTCGCTTTCATCGTGTTCCTCATTTCCAGTCTTTAATCTTCATGATAAAGTGCGCCATGGCCAAAGTCCATTTCACGTCAAATTTGCGTCGGCACGTGGATTGCCCGGCTGTGGAAGTTGTGGCCAGCACCGTTCAACAAGCCCTCACCCAAGCCTTTGTCAAAAACCAGCGACTCAAAACTTACGTGCTGGATGATCAAGGCACACTACGAAAACATATGCGCATTCTTGTGGACGGTGTAGCGATTAAGGATCTGGAACGTTTCAACGATGCTGTGCAGCCCACCTCAGAAGTGTGGGTGATGCAGGCCCTTTCGGGAGGATAACATACAAAAGCGAATTTTGGTTTCAACCCGCAAAGGGCTTTTTGAACTGGGCAAGTCCACCAAGGGCTGGGTTGTTAAAGACGCCAGTTTCTTGGGCGATAATGTCACGCTGGCATTGCATGACCCCAGAGACGGTACAGATTACGCAGCCCTCAATCACGGCCATTTCGGTATTAAGCTGCACCGGCGTGACAAGGGCAAAAAGAAATGGGTGGAAATTGCCGCGCCCAAATATCCTGAAAAGCCTGAAGGGCTGGTAGACAAAGATGGCTGGGGCCGCGATGTAAAATGGACAACGCAACTTATCTGGGCACTGGAAACTGGCGCGCCAAAACAGAAGGGCACCATCTGGGCCGGCACCATGCCTGGTGGTTTGTTTCGTTCGGATAATCGCGGTGAAACCTGGCAACTGGTGGAAACCCTGTGGCATCACCCAGATCGCAACAAGTGGCTTGGTGGTGGGGCCGATATTCCCGGCATTCATTCCATCTGCGTTGACCCGCGCGATGCCAACACACTTCGGGTGGCCGTGTCCTGTGGCGGCGTGTGGCGGACAGAAAACGCCGGCAAAACCTGGGCCCAATCCGCCCATGGCATGTCATTTGATGATGGCCCGAGAAGCGAGGCCGAAAGCCCTGATGCGCAAGACCCGCATATGATGGTGCAAAGTCCATCTGACCCGAGGACGTTTTGGGTGCAACATCACGCTGGCATTTTTAAATCGGTCGATGATGCAAAAACCTGGACGCGGGTGCGCGCCAAGCCCTCGTCCTTTGGCTTTGGCGTTGTAGTTCATCCAAAAGACCCGAATATAGCATGGTTCGTGCCCGGCATTAAGGATGAGAAACGCATACCCGTGAATGGCGCTTTGGTGGTTACGAGAACGAAGGACGGTGGCAAAACCTTTGAGAGTTTGAAAAAGGGCCTACCGCAGAAACATGCTTATGATTTAATCTTCCGCCACGGCCTTGCTCTCAATGATACTGGCAAAAAACTGGCGATGGGCTCCACGACCGGCAATGTGTGGGTGAGCGAAAATTCCGGTGATGCATGGAAAATGGTGACGAGTTCGCTGCCACCAGTGCACGCCGTGCGGTTTGCTTAATTGATAAATGGCTCAATCGAAGATCCAGAAAAAATAAATGACAAACTTTCCGCCGATCCAAACTACACCCAACGCTCACCCCCTCAATATTAAGGTTAATAATTTACTAATAGATCGCTTCCATGTGGAGCCGACTTGAGTTTTATGCAAATTAACATTTCGAATAGTCAATTCAATCTCCGTTTGTAAGTACGCAAAAGAGGCGACGTTATGCAAAGTGCAATTCCCCAAAACCCGAAATCCAGCAACCGCGTTGTTTCGTTTCAAGCCAAAGAAAATCGTGCCCGCTCACGCAGTGCTGATGGATCAGCATCAAAAGTAACGTCAAAGCCAAGCGAAACTTTTGTTGAAGACGAACAATCAACAGCCGCAATATCACCAGCCGCAATATCACCAGCCCTTAGCTCACGCGTCATGCAGGCTTTGCGAGATGATGCAGACCCATTGGAATCACTCGCAGACATTCGCGGCCTTCTGGTCGGACCAGCAACGCGCGTGCATGAAGCCCGCATTGAAGAACTTTTAGCCATCATGGAAGAAGCGGACCGCGGCTATCAACGTGCCTTCAGGGATATGCACACCCGTGGCGACGATATGCTGGAGATCGCAGAGGTGATCAAGTTAGAGGTCGCCAAAACCAACGAGGCGATTGTGAATGCCTCAACGCAACAAGACCTAAATCTATTACAAGCGTCTCGCGAAATGGGTCATGGGTTGAAAGAACTTTCGCAGAAATTCGAAAGCAATTTTCAAAAGCTGTTTGGAGACTTAAGCCACCGTATTGAAACCTTAGCGACTAAACACGCTGATGATCATCAGGCGCTTTTACATAATATCAACAAGCGCATCGACGATCTGGAAAGTGCAACTTTTGCCAATGACGAGCACATTTTGGCCAAGTTTGAAAATCAGACAGCAACATCAGAAGCCAATTTAAAGGCCCAGCGTATCGCTGACCTGAATTCCATTGCTGATGGATTGACTGATCTTTCTGATCGCATTGCAAAATTGCGCATGAACTAGATCAAAGCCAGCACACAGACGTTCTGCGACCACTCTACGTGTGACAGATCATGCTTGCGCTATGAATAACCTCAAACAGCATTTTTAGCGCTAGCTTTAATCGAAGCGCGAGCCGCAACTTTCCGGCGTTTTAAATTGGCCTTCAAGGCCTTGGCTTCGCGCTTTTTGCGGGCCAATTCACTTGGAGAATCGGGTTTTTTTTGCATTTCGGCCAGTCAAGCATGAAGGGTTGCGCAACTCAAGCAGCTGTGGCATGTGTCCGCCGGATTTATAAAGCTGCAGTAGCTCAGTGGTAGAGCACACCATTGGTAATGGTGAGGTCGGGAGTTCAATCCTCCCCTGCAGCACCACTCTTAAACATGACACGTGTCCGCATCTCAACTTTTACAGCTGGTAATAAGTCTGCCACTCTAGCTAAACTATTGCATAGCTGTGGCTTGACGGGATTTGAGCCCCGCCTGGCTGCGTCCGGCAAACCTTACCTCTTGGCTGCAAATGGCGTAACAGCGGGGCTGTCAATAACGCATGTCCGAAGCGCCGCCCCGCCCTTTTCCATAATGGCTGTGTGTAATTTGGCTGCAATCGGGATCGACGCCGAGGTCTGGCCAAAAGGATCGGCCGATGCTGCATTTCTTGCAAGCCTGGCAGCATTTGAGGATAGGCCGTTCATAGCCAAAGCACTGGCCACAGGGCGCAATCCTGCAACGCTGCTCTGGGTGCTAAAAGAGGCCGCGTTAAAGGCAAGTGGCGAAGTCATGATAAACCCGCAGCACCTCACCGTGGGCCTGTCAGCAAACAGCCAAATTCAGGTGTTACCCAGCGCCGCAGCTACAGCTCCTTTACCGCGAACTATGCTGCGTGTCTTCGAATTACACACAATTGACACGCAACAGGCTATAGTCTTGGCGGTAGCTATCGCAGGCATCGAAATCATGAAATATGAGGCGAATCTTGACGTGGTGTGCAACAATCCCAACGTTCGATTAACGACCTGCGATTGGATTTAGCAACAGGCGTACCACAATTATTGTGATAACTCACAATATCGACACAGCTACATGCGACACGTTTGAGATCAGTTTTGACTAGGAAGTAAAATGCATAATAACACGACAAATGTTAAAGCGTCTCCCAATATTTCCGGCATGTTTGGACCTGTCCACCCGGAATTTTTGAAAAACGAAGTTTTAGCTGATATTTTCCGCGCCACTGTCGTACGCACACCAAATGCCATGGCAATAATTTCAGGCGAACAGCGCCTTTCTTATCTTGAAGTTGATCGTCTGTCAGATCGCATCGCCGCCGCCCTCATCCGTCGTGGCGCTGGGCCCAATAAAGTGGTTGGGTTATATTTTACCCGTGGCGTGAATTTATTATTATCACAAATCGGCGTTACCAAAACGGGGGCCACATGGCTTCCTTTTGACTCTGAAACACCCAAAGACCGAATGGCTACGTGCCTTGCTGATTGCGGCGCTATCGGACTGTTGGTGGACGAAGATGTAGAAGATCGTGTGGCTGGTTTTGAACATCCGGTATGGTCGATGAGCAATGCTGAGTTTAATCGACCGCTCGATAAGGCCCTACCCGCGCCAAAAAAACACACGCCTGATTGCCACGCTTATTTAATATATACGTCCGGGACAACCGGCACACCCAAAGGCATTGCGATTACGCACCGCAATATCTGCCACTATCTGCGGGCATCAAATTCAATTTTCGGCATCACCGCTAAAGACGTGATGTTCCAAGGATGTTCAGCGGCTTTTGATTTATCGATGGAAGAAATCTGGGTGCCTTATCTTGTGGGCGCTGCTCTGTGGGTGGCAACGCCTGAAATTATGGCAGATACTGAAAACCTGCCGCGCCGCATGCGTGATGCTGGTGTGACCGCCATCGACACAGTACCAACTTTGCTTTCTATGTTTGCCGAAGACGTGGATAGTTTGCGTGTGATGATTGTAGGCGGCGAAGCTTGCCCACTAAGTTTAATTGAGCGTTTTTCCAAGAAAGGCCGCCGCATTTTCAACTCCTATGGACCCACGGAAACAACTGTGGTGGCC
>JAYVCU010000043.1:0-5976 GCA_043749835.1 Hyphomicrobiales bacterium | reverse complement strand
ATGGTTGCTACATGAGCGACTACAACGGTCAGAAATACCGCCGAAGCGGCACGCCAGTTTCGCCGGAGGGCGGCCCACACAATCAAAACGGCCGCAACAGCATAGAGCACATATTGATCGCCCAACATGGTCACCCGGATGAAAATCTCATCGCCCGGCACAGAGCGAAGTTCACTGAAAAAGTTAAATAACGAATGATCAAATTGACTTACCGCTTGGCGAATCAACAAACCCGACACTAGGTCTATCAAGGCAATTACTGCTGCAAAACCCAATACAACCAAAAGGACGAGCAAGACCGAGTTTGGATTTTCAGGGGCAATGGCTTTGGCGAAGCGCCTGACCGGCTGTTTACCACTCTTGGCCGCCCAAGCTGAAATACGCCCTTGCATAGCCTTGCGGTAAGGCGTCATGCTGGCAACAAGCACTCTAACCAACCAGCCGCCGACCGCGAGGATGGTTAACAGCACAAATAAAACAATAAGCAAGCGACCGCTTAACTCACCGGCCAATTGAAATGCTTGGCCCAAAAGCACGCCTGGCAAAACATGTATGGCAGCCCAGGCAATGCCGGAAAAGAAATTGACGATAAGGAAATAAGATTGGCTCATACCAAACATTCCGGCAATGCCCGGAACGACGGCTTTAATGCCGGGGACGAAACGCCCGATGGCAATTGACTTACCACCATGGACGCGCACGTATTCTTCACCTTTCGCCAATAAGTGCGGATAATTTTTCAGCGGCCACAGTGTGCGCAGACGGTCACCATAAATACGGCCCGCCCAATAAGAAATTTGATCGCCTGTTATACAGCCTGCGATTGATGCAATCATGATGGGCCAAAATGGCAGCTTGCCTGCGCCAATCAACGTGCCTGCGCCAAGCAAGACTGCCGTGGAAGGAACCACCAACCCAATAACCAAGAGTGCTTCGCCAAGAGAAATCAGAAACACCACTGCAATCGCCCAATTTGGGTGCAATGCAAAATAGTCCAGGACGACGTGGACAAAGTACTCAAAATAGGGTTGCAGATATTGCATGAAGCTGAAGCTTATGTGTTTGCCGTGTGGCTCAACACGTAGGTGAAAATTGTGGCAAATTCCATTCAAACTTTGTGAGATGAGCAATTATGAATTATTGGCAAAGTGCTTTATTGGTTGTTGCTGGAGTTTTTGGAGGAATCGCCAATTCAATGGCAGGCGGCGCTTCGCTCTTCACCTTTCCAGCGATTCTCAGCACGGGCCTTCCTGCCATCACGGCCAACGCGTCAAACAGTTTTTCACTTTTGCCAGCAAATTCACTTGCGGCATTCATGGACCGTGAGCAATTGCCCGCGCGCAACAACGGGTTTTGGGAGGTGATCGCTTGTGCGGGCGTTGGCGGTGTTCTTGGCGCGTTTCTGCTTTTGCTTACTCCTGGCCGGTTCTTTACCATGTTGGTTCCCGCCCTGATTGGGCTTGCTACCGTGATTTTTATTTTTTCAGCGCATATCCGTGTTGGCCTTGCCAAAATTATTGAGGGCGAGGACCACCCACGTCTTCGGGCGCTGTTGGTTTTTATTGCAGCCGCTTACGCCGGATATTTCGGCGCTGGGGTTGGCGTGGTGTTTATGGCTGTGTTGGGGGCAACCACGGCATGGGGCCTTCGCACCACCAATGCCTTCAAGAATGTTTTGGGTTTTATAGCCAACGTTGCCGGTTGTTTCGTTTTCATCTGGCAGGGCCTGATTTCATGGCCTGAAACATTAACACTGATGTCAGGCACTGTGGCTGGGGCTTATATCGGAACCCGGTTGCTGAAGGTCTTGCCAATAACATTGGTGCGCAATGTCATCGCTTGCGCTGGCGTGTTAATGACGGCAGTCTATGTTTATCGTTTCTGGTTATAAGCTGTTGCAATTTGGGCAGCTAACTTCGCGTTGTTTTCAACGAGTGCGATATTAGCTTCAAGAGATTTCCCCTTTGTGGCCTCGGCGATGGCCTTCAACAGAAATGGCGTTACATCTTTGCCCTCAATGCCTTGGGTTTGTGCCTGCTTCAGGGCGGCCTTAATGACAGGTTCAATTTCGGCAGCAGGAATTTCCGCATCAACTGGAATGGGATTAGCCACCACGATTCCGCCCTTCAAATTCATTCTCCATTTAGCCTCCATCATCGCCGCGATTTCGTTCGGCGTGTCGAGGCGCATTGGAACTTTGAAACCCGATCGGCGCGAATAGAAAGCGGGAAAATCATTGGTGCCGTAACCCACCACTGTAACACCCAGCGTTTCCAATGTTTCAAGGGTGAGGCCGAGATCGAGAATGGCTTTGGCTCCGGCTGTTATAACAGCCACATTGCTTCTGGCGAATTCGGTTAGATCGGCTGAAATATCAAACGTGGTTTGTGCCCCGCGGTGCACCCCGCCCATTCCGCCCGTTGCAAAAACTTTGATGCCAACCATGTCAGCAATGAACATGGTGGAAGCCACCGTGGTTGCGCCATTTAATTTGCCCGCCACAACAAAGGGCATGTCCCGCGTTGATACTTTGGCGACGGTTTGCCCGTGTTCGGCGAACAGTTTTAACTCTTGTTTTGAAAGCCCGGCACAAAGTTCGCCTTTAATAATGGCGATGGTAGCCGGCACAGCACCACCTTCGCGGATGATACCTTCCACGTTCTGCGCCATTTCAAAATTCTGTGGATAAGGCATGCCGTGGGCTATGATGGTACTTTCCAGGGCAACCACGGGCTTGCCGTCGGCTATCGCGGATTTAACAGCGGCGCTGAGTTTAACTTTCATCTTCTATTCCAAGGTTGACAATTGCGAGGCGATCACTTTTGCCGCCATCGTTTGCCCGATCGTTGCGGCATTGATGAGAGCGACGTCTTGCATGAGGCCATAGATAAGGCCAGCCGTTGCAGCATCACCTGCCCCGGTCACATCGATGATTTCACGGGCTTGCGAAGGGATATGCGTGATGGCTTGTCCATCTGAAACATAGGCACCATTTGGACCTGCATGGATTACAACGTTAAGAAGGCCAAGTTTATGGAGTGCTTCAATGCCTGTGGCGATATTACGTGTTTGCGTGAGGGCTTCTAACTGGTCGAGGTTGGGAGTGGCTAAAAAAATAGGGTAGTTTTTGAGAAGTGCCAGCAGCTTTTGGCATTTTGAGATTGATACTGGCTCAATTACCAATTTAGCCGAAGCCTGATCGGAAATTTCCTCTAATACGTCTAGTTCCAAATTGCAGTCGGCCAGGATATATTTTTTCTCCGCAACAACATTCCGCTTTTCTTGAAGGTACGTTTTAGAAAGGAATGTCAAGCATTTCATGTCGGAAGCTGCAGTTATTAGCTCCCCGTTTTGGTCGAGAACAGCTAAATAGGTACCTGTTGCTGCTGATACAAAAATACTATGGGCCATGCTTACGTCAGCGCATTTTGTAGCTTCGGTAACCATTGCGGCGTGGGCATCATTACCCACAACAGTGATCAAATCCGTTTCGATGCCCAGCCTTGCCAAGTTATGCGCGATATTGCGGGCCACGCCGCCGGGTTTGACGTGGATTTCGGCCGGATTTGATGTGGCGTGCACATGGGCAGCCAAAGTCTTGGCCTTGATGTCCGCATTGGCCCCACCGATGACAAGTACGCCGTTCATAATTGATGATCCATTAGAAATCCGTGGGTGCGCCGCCTTCGCGCTTGCGCCGCTCCACAAATTCTTTCAGCTCATCATGCACGGCACTATCCATCGGTGGTTTTTGATATTCGGCTAAAGCCTGCTTGTAAACATGATTGGCCTTTTGCCAGGCTTGCGGACTGCCCGCCGCTACCCATTGCTGATTGTTGCGCCAATCGGAAATGAGCGGCTGATAAAAGGCGGTGGTATATCTTTCCAAAGTGTGTTTTGCGCCAAAAAAATGCCCGCCCGGCCCCACTTCTCGTATCGCTTCTATGCCCAACGCATCTTCACTCATTTCAATGGGCTGGAGGAATTCGCTTACCATTTGAATTAGATCCACATCCAGCACAAATTTCTCGAACGAGGCAACCAGTCCACCCTCTAGCCAACCTGCACCATGCATGATGAAATTACCGCCGCCTTGCGTCAAAGCCCAAAGTGAAAACACACTTTCGTAAGCCGCCTGCGCATCCACCATATTGGCGGCACAGGTGTTGGACGTGCGGTATGGAATTTTATAACGTCGCGCCAATTGCCCGCCTGCCACCACCGCCTTCATATATTCCGGGGTGCCAAAGGCCGGTGCGCCGGATTTCATATCGACATTGGAGGTGAACCCGCCATAGATCACAGGCGCACCTTTTTTCACGAGTTGACAGAAGGCCAGGCCCGCGAGGGCTTCGGCGTTTTGTTGAACGAGAGCTCCGGCCACTGTAACTGGAGCCATGGCTCCAGCCAAGGTGAAAGGTGTTACGCACACTGACTGGCCAGCACCTGAAAAGCGTATCATGCCTTGCAGCATGTTGTAATCCAGTTTCAGCGGCGAATTGGTGTTCACCACCGTGGTGATACCGCATTCACGTTCAAACTGTTCTTGCGGCTTGCCACTGACGATGCGACCAATTTCCAGAGCATCAATGGTGCGCGCGTCACCCAGAACGTAAGCCGTCATCGGCTTATCCATGATGGTGGCCATGTCATACAGCGCATCAAGATGGCGAATACCCGCATGAATATCCACAGGCTCAACCGGATAACCTGCGGAGAAATTAATGGCATTGAAATGTTGGCCTAACATGAGAAATTTCTGATAATCCGCACGGTTGCCCACACGGCGACCGCCTTCCATATCATGGCAGTTAGGCGGTGATCCCACAGTGCCGAACACCATGTTGTCGCCGCCGATCTCCAGCGTATGGGCTGGATTGCGCGAATGCATCGTGAAGGTTTCAGGAGCATACGAAACCAGTTCTTCCACCATTGCCGGATCAAAACGCACGCGTTCGCCGTCTACTTTCGCACCCGCTTGCTTCCACATGGCGCGTGCATCATCATGCAGAAAATCCATGCCGATTTCAGACAGCACCCGCAGCGAGGCATGATGGATTGATTCAACCTCATCATCTGAAATGATTTTCGTGGGTGTGAAATGGCGCTTGAGTTGCCGCGGAACTTGTTGCTGCAAAGCGCCGCCGTTGCCAGCTTGCGGGTTGCCACGAGCACCTCCTCTGCGGCGGCGCGGTTCTGTTTCATTGCTCGTTCCTTGGCTCATTCTGTAATCACCTCCAAAGCCGGATCAGCGGCTACGTGTTTAATCAACCACTCTTCAAAGCGGCGGACTTTGTTCTGCGATTTATTGGCGCTGGCGCAAGCAAAATACCAGCCATGGCGGTGCGGCACGCGTAAGGAAAAGGGCTGCACCAAGCGGCCCAATTTTATTTCTTCTGCGGCATAGGGGCCAATAGTCATGGCCACACCCCTGCCTTCGATGGCTGCTTCCTGCGCCAGAATGTAGCTATCCACTGACAATCGATTAGTGGGCTTAATGCCCTTCACGCCTGCAGCCTCAAGCCAAAGCTGCCAATCTTCTTCGGCGGTGTAGACATCAATCAGTTTGCTGGTTTTCAAATCGGCCAGCTTTTCCAATTTCAATTTTGGTGAACACACGGGCACAAGATACGATTTGAATAGTGGCCTGTAATAGTGGTTAGGCAATTTGTTACGGGCTAGAACAATGCCCACATCCACATTGCGTTCGTTAAAATCCCAATCAAAATAAGATGTAGAGAGGCGCACTTTCACATCGGGATAACGCCGCTCAAAATCATGCAGGCGCGGGATCAGCCATTTCAGCGCCACTGTAACGTAAACCTGAATGGTCAGCTCCATATCGGTATTGGCCGGGCGCAGTGCCTTGGTTTGCGCTTCGATTTGATCAAAGGCTTGGCGGATCGGTGGGTAATAGCTGTGGCCTGCGGTGGTCAACTCGGCGCGTCTGGCATCACGGCGGAAAAGTTGCACGTC
>JAYVCU010000042.1:0-5140 GCA_043749835.1 Hyphomicrobiales bacterium | reverse complement strand
CCGCCGGGCGCGTCGATACAGTGGTCGTCTACAAGGTTGATCGCCTCACCCGGTCTTTGAGCGACTTTGCCAAAATCGTCGATGCCTTTGATGCCAAGGACGTGTCATTTGTCTCGGTAACGCAGCAGTTCAATACCACCACTTCGATGGGACGGCTGACGCTCAACATGCTGCTCTCATTTGCCCAATTCGAGCGCGAGGTCACCGGCGAGCGCATCCGCGACAAGATCGCGGCATCCAAGCAAAAGGGTATTTGGATGGGCGGCGTTGTGCCCTTGGGCTACGATGTTGACGATCGCAAGCTGATCGTGAATGCGGTGGAAGCCGATACCGTGCGCCACATCTTCCGGCGCTATGCGACCCTCAAATCCGTCCATGCCTTGAAGGATGAACTGGAAGCCGAAGGCATCATCAGCAAAGCCCGGACGAACAAGTTCGGACGCGCCAGCGGCGGCATGGCGATCAACCGCGGCGCGCTCTACCGCATGCTGCAAAACCGCATCTATCGCGGCGAGATCGCTCACAAGGGTAAGTGCCATCCCGGTTTGCATAAAGCCATTGTTGACGAGACGCTTTGGAACGAGGTGCAATGGGCGCTGGCCGGGAACCGTGTCGAGCGCGTCAGCCGTTCGACTGCAGCAGCACCCAGCCTGCTTGCCGGCCTCATCTATGATGAGAGTGGCGACCGGATGTCGCCAACACATGCCAACAAGAAGGGTGTGCGATATCGCTACTATGTCAGTCAGTCGCTGATCAAGGGCAGTCAACCGAAAGCCCCAGCTACCGCATGTCGGGTCCCTGCAGCGGACCTCGAAGCAATTGTCGAGGACCGCATCTGTGCGCTGCTGCGTGATGGCGCCGCCGTCTTCATCTCGGCGGCTGACACTTCCGCAAATGTCGAGACCTCTCGAAACTTGATTGAGCGGGCCGCGGCCCTGGCACAACGCTGGCCAACCCTTGCTGCCACTGACAAGCGCATGATCCTGCAAGTGCTGGTCGCAAGGATCGATGTGCGATCCGCAGCAGTCGATATCACCATTCGGCCGAAGATGCTGTCGGCAGTGACCGAGGCGCACGCCGATCTTGCAAGACTGGTGACCTGTCATTCCCTAGAGGTGCCGACGCAAACCTTGTCGGTCCCAGCGAGGGTTAGGCGCACAGGCATGGAAATGAAGCTCCTGATCGAGGGCGCCACCGGCACCAAACAGCAGGAGCCCGATCGCAGCCTCCTCCGCCTCATCGGACAAGCCCGTCAGTTCAGTGACCTGTTCATGACCAGCAGAGGCAAGACGATCCGGGAACTGAGCCGTGAGGCTGACGTCAGCCCGTCCTACTTCGCACGGGTGTTCCGGCTGAGCTTCCTGGCCCCTGAGATAACCAAGACGATCCTGCACGGCCGTCATCCTGCCGCACTTACTGCAAAGTCCCTGCTCGGTCACAATAAGCTCGAAAGGGACTGGTCCAGGCAGCGCGTCCAACTGGGTCTCGCCTGATCCAATCCACACTGTCCCACCGAGCAGACCGCGCCGCAGCGCAATCGGCGCGGTCTTCCGTTGCTGCGTCGACCGGAAACCACGTTGCCGGTTTCGTGCAGCGGTACCACCAAAACCCGCATAAGAGACTTTGCCACGAGGCGGCGCCGGCAAGGCGCACCAGGGCAGTCTCCGCAATCGGTTTGATGATTGGCAATCGACGCAAGCCACGGACCTGTCGGGCATAAATAGCCTTTCGACCAGAATCGATCTTTATCGAACAATATAAATGAGTTAGGTGGCGGAGAGGGAGGGATTCGAACCCCCGGTCGGCTTGCACCGACTTCGCATTTCGAGTGCGACGCGATCGACCACTCTGCCACCTCTCCGCAAGAGGTTTAAAACCCATGGTCGGGCGCGTGATAGCGCAAGGCTGCGAGGCTGCCAACCGCAAACTTGCCCCAGCGCACAGGCTTGGCTATAAGTCCGCCAGCACATGCCCGCTCGTTTTTCAGGCGGGCATAATTTTGGAGTAACTATGGGTTACAAAGTCGCCGTTGTAGGGGCCACAGGCAATGTGGGCCGCGAGATGCTGAACGTTCTGGATGAGCGGAAATTCCCTATCGATGAAATTCACGCCATCGCGTCGCGCCGTTCACTGGGCCAAGAGGTGAGCTTCGGCGACAAGGTTCTGAAATGCAAAGATTTGGAGCAGTTTGATTTCTCTACAATGGATTTTGTGTTGATGTCAGCGGGTTCCGAAGTGTCGAAAATCTGGTCGCCCAAGATCGGCGCTATGGGTGTGATCGTCATCGATAATTCCTCGTGCTGGCGTTATGATCAAAACGTGCCTTTGATCGTGCCGGAAGTGAATGCCCATGTGCTCGATGAATATATGCGGCGCAACAACCGCATGAATATTATTTCAAATCCAAATTGCTCCACCGCGCAACTTGTTGTGGCGCTGAAGCCTTTACATGACGTGGCCAAAATTAAGCGCGTGGTGGTT
The DNA here is from genome assembly GCA_043749835.1 of Hyphomicrobiales bacterium. Classification (GTDB taxonomy): domain Bacteria; phylum Pseudomonadota; class Alphaproteobacteria; order Rhizobiales; family Aestuariivirgaceae; genus Aestuariivirga. The sequence goes on along the minus strand of JAYVCU010000042.1, from coordinate 2,659 downwards.
TCTACCTATCAATCTGTTTCAGGCGCCGGCAAAGAAGGCATGGATGAGTTGTGGACACAGACCAAAGGCCTGTTTGTCACCGATCGGCCCACGCCGAAAAAATTCCCCAAGCAGATTGCGTTTAATGTAATTCCGCATATCGATGTGTTTATGGAAGACGGCTATACCAAAGAAGAATGGAAGATGATGGCCGAAACCAAGAAAATCCTGGATCCGAAAATCAAGCTCACCGCCACCTGCGTGCGCGTGCCAGTGTTTGTGGGCCATTCTGAATCCGTGAATATCGAATTCGAAACGCCGATCACAGCCGATGAAGCACGCGACATTTTGCGTGAGGCGCCAGGCTGCATGGTGATCGATAAACTTGAAGCCGGTGGCTATATCACGCCAGTGGAATGTGCTGGCGATGATGCCACATTCATCAGCCGCATCAGAGAAGATGCCACGATTGAAAATGGCTTGAACTTCTGGGTCGTTTCCGACAATTTGCGCAAAGGTGCAGCACTGAATGCCCTGCAGATTGCTGAAACATTGATCAGCCGTGGCCTGATGAAAAAACTGGCTGCATAAGATGAACTTGTTGCTAGGGTCTGTCGTTATATTCCAATGAACCTACGCGATTTTATTTTCCTTGCCGGATTCGTTGGCCTATGCCTCGCCGTAAGCGGAGTTTCGGGCTATTTTACTGTGGCGGGGGTGCGCGAGTGGTTTCCAACGCTGGTTAAACCTTCCTTCAATCCACCCAATTGGTTATTTGCGCCAGTGTGGAGCGTGCTTTATATTATGATGGGCATTGCCGCGTGGTTAGTATGGCGGCAGAGTGGCGAGATTAATTTGGCTTTGTGGATGTTTTTTATCCAGCTGACGCTGAACTTTTTATGGTCTTTCCTGTTTTTTAATCTACACAGGCTTGATGTTGCACTGATCGACATCTCGTTACTGTGGCTTAGCATCGCCGCTACGCTTTATCTTTTTTGGAAAATAGATGCGCGTGCTGGTCTGCTGATTGTACCTTATCTCGCGTGGGTGAGTTTTGCGAGCCTACTCAATGCCAGCTTTTGGCGCTTAAACTAACTGTTGCGAATTATGTTTATGCACTGGGCTTGTTAAACTTGGCGGATGGTGAAAGCGGTTAACCTGATATCCACAGCACTGTTGTTGGCCTTCTGTGGCAAAGCCCACGCCTTTGATTTAGGTTTACCTTTGCAATGTGAAATATTAATTGCCGCTGTGAGAGACGGCATGGGTGACCGATAAGCCAACACGCCAGAATTGCTGTCAGCCGTTTCGAAAGTTGAATGCAGCAACGGTGTGGTGATTAACATCAAGGCGGTTATGAAACTCAATATTGCCATATGAAAAAGGCCAGCCTTAGTGCCAAGGTTGGGCAAAAGGTTGAAGCCGGAACTGCCTTGGAAAAATTAGGTTTTTCGGGTGCCAGAGTTTTTTGCCAGAAAGAAAACCGGTGCTGACTGGCAGGCAGGAACTTACACGGTAAAAATTGACGTAACACGCGAGGGTAAATCCACCGTGTCGCGCGAAACTAGAGTCACGCTTAAATAGCCAGCTGCGAGACCACGACATCGCGTTCTTTAGCAAGGCCTTCCCACTCATCGCCATCATCCGCAAAAATCAACGTGTAAGGGCCGGTGTATCCTGCACCCTCACCAGCTGTGATGCACGCGGCATAGTCTATAACGTCCATTACAGCGCCAGTGAAACCCGCCTTTGCATGACACAGTTGAGTGTGCGCAAAAATGGTGGCGAGATCGGCATATTTCGTAACACCTCCCCAATTTCCAGTATCGGCAAGAAAGCCCAATCCCGGAACGCCGTTTAAAATGTGATGCAATTCGGCAGGCGTTGCCGTGAGTTCAAACCAGTTCTCAGTCACCAGCTTGACACCTTGTGTGGCCGCGCTATTGGCCAAATGGGTTAAGCCTGAAACGGAAAGTGCCAACGTTTCAGCATTCGGCTTTTGCTTGCCGGCTATGGCGCGGGCGTGAATGGCACCCAGCCTTGCGGCCACTTCAATCCATTTATTGATCCACGCCATGTCACGCGCGCGCATAGTGCGGTTGGTGATGTCTCCGTCGTCGATCAACAGGGTCTGGATCACCACGTTTGAATCAGCAAAAGCGGAACGCACCTCGTCAATGTAAACTGGATCAAGTCGTGCCAGATGAAAGTGGCATAATTCAATCCGCCCATAGCCATGGGCACGAAGTGCTGCGGGCAGTTCCAGCAATGCCAGTTCAGCTTTGCCGAACGTTTCAACGGCATCGGCTGTGTCTGATCCGCCGGGACCATTGGCATAAGTGACGCCCAGCTTGCGGTGCAGCGACCATGATGAAACGGCAATGCGTGGATGAGGGTTCATTGTTTGACTTTGGCTCCTGTATCAGAGCCTATGGTGCACCGGTCGAAAAGGCAATTCCACATTCGCAGACCTATCGACTTTGGCCCTGCGCCTGATTCAGTCTTTTTCAAATTCCAGGGGAGGAGTCTGCCAACAGAAATTATCGTATCAAATTAACTCGGCGTGAAGCCTGGCGCCGCTGTCGGCACGCATCAGCAACTGGCTTTTTCTGCGGCGATGGAAGAAGGTCACAAATGGACGTTCCACCCAGGCATAAAAACCAAAGCTCACGGCCAAAGC
>JAYVCU010000041.1:0-3950 GCA_043749835.1 Hyphomicrobiales bacterium | reverse complement strand
ATAATCAGCCCACAAATCTAAGGCCATCCGTTTCTCATCTGCATAAGTTGCCCGGTTGTAGATACCTGCAACTCCTGCGCGATGGCCACTCACATGATTTAGGATCGCTTCGATGATATGCGGCTGCAAGCCCAGGTCTGCCATTCGCGTGGCCACCGTTCTTCTGATGTCGTGAACACGCCATGGCCTAATTGGTGGAACCTGCCTTTTCGCATTTTTAATTGCAGCTTCGATACGCAAATCAATCGCGTTCTTTGAGTTTGACCAGCCTTGAAACGGACCAGCCGCACTGCCAAACACCAAATCTCTGCCCTCTAGTCTGGCTGTTTTTCTTTCCACGAGGATCGATCGAGCTAGACCTGACAAGGGCACATCATGGGCCCGCGCGTTCTTGGTACGACTAGCTCCAATAGACAAAACTTCAAAATTAGAAGACAACTCTCGCCACAGCATGCCACCCACTTCTTCGCGGCGTTGCCCCGTCAAGATCAGTAGACGAAGAATGTCGCCATAGTCACCCTGCCCCGCGTGCTGCCAAATTAATGCTAATTCAGCATTCGTAAGAACGCGGTCACGCGATATTTCGTCTGTGGCCTTGTTGGTGCCAACTACAGGGTTCATATCCGCCAGGCCTTCGCCTATTGCCCATGAATAGAGCGCAGACAGCGAGGCGCGCGCCCTGTTTGAAGAAAACTTGCCGTTATCTCTTGCAATCTTTGCCAGATGTGAAGCTACATCGGCGCGCGACACTTTTGCCAAAGCTAACTGCGCCAACGGCTTCCAGAGTTTTAATAAGTGACGCTCTACTTCTGAATAACTTCGCGGCTTTAAGCGTGCCTCGGCATGAACAAGGTAAGTAGGGATGATGCTACCGAGTGTGAGTGCTGCCTGCGTCCGACGCTCGACCTTTTCCATTTGCGGATCATCGCCTAGATGCACCTTGCTCAGCGCAGTGCGGGCTCTCTTGCGGGCCTCGGCCTCATCCATAGTCCCGATCGTGCCAAGGGTCATTCTGCGCTGTTTGGAGCCCAACCTATATTGCGCAATCCAGGTGCGCTTGCCACCTGCCCGGATACGAACCCCAAAGCCCGCCAAGTCATCATCAAAGACAAGCCTTTCCGCTTTCCCGCCTTCAAGTTGCAACTGTGAGACACTGGATTTTGTCAGCTTCATTTTCGGCCTCAGAATTGAATTGGGAAGCACATGGGAAGCAATCTTGTGATCACATATGCCCTCTTATGCTTCCCAATATCTGAGACTATTGACATTATGTCAAGGAAATACATATCTTTTGATCACTCATGCATCGCTATGCCCACTTAGGGCTGCTGATTTGTAATCAGGGGGTCGCGGGTTCGAATCCTGCAACCGGCACCAGTTGTCAAAACGCCGCGCGAAGCTTGGGCAATAAGCTCATCTGCGTCAGGTTCATGTGCAAAGGTGTGACTGATATCTTGCGGGCATGTACGGCAGCAAGATCAGTGCCAGAAGATGGAATACCCTTGTCGCGCTTAAACGTCATCCAGAAATAAGCATCGCCGCGATTATCCAACCGCTCATCGACCACCATATAATTCTGATCGCGCTTGCCTTGCTGGGTAATTTCGACACCAGCAACGTCATCGACACGGCAATCGGGGAAGTTCACATTCATCAGATTGCCATCGCCAAAATCCAACGCGAGAAGTTTCTTCACAATGTCTGCGCCATGCGCTGAGGCCACGCCAAAGGTCGTGCCGTTGTCATGGATGCCCATGCATTGCGAAAGCGCGATTGACTTAATGCCCAAAGATGTGCCTTCCATCGCAGCGGCTATGGTGCCGGAATAGGTCACATCATCCGCGATATTCTGGCCGCGGTTGACGCCAGACAACAACAAGTCGGGCATTCCAGGCATAATTTTGCGGCAAGCCATGATGACGCAATCAGTCGGCGTGCCCGACACTTCAAAATGCCGCTCTTCAATAGCGCGGTAACGTAACGGATGCGACAGCGTCAGCGAATGCCCTGCCCCGGAGCGTTCCACGTCCGGAGCCACCACCCACACATCATCACTCAGCGTGAGGGCAATGTTTTCCAATACCTTCAAGCCCGGCCCATGAATGCCGTCATCATTGGTTACAAGAATGCGCATCTGCTTAAGGCCTTTTGATTGATGCCATGCCGCCCATATAAGGCTGCAAGGCTTGCGGGATTGTGACGGAACCATCAGCACTCTGATAATTTTCTAGCAGTGCCACCATGGTGCGACCGACAGCCAGACCCGAACCATTCAGTGTATGCACATAACGCGCCTGTTTGGCATCGGCTGCTTTGCAACGCGCCTCCATGCGCCGCGCTTGAAAATCTCCGAATTGCGAACAGGATGAAATTTCGCGAAATGCGTTCTGGCCAGGCAACCACACTTCAAGATCATAGGTCTTGCGGGAGCCAAAGCCCATGTCGCCCGTGCACAGCAACATCGTTCTAAAATGTAAACCAAGGCGTTTCAGAATTTCTTCGGCACAGCCCGTCATCCGCTCATGCTCATCGTCAGATTGCTCTGAAGCAACGACCGACACCAATTCCACTTTTGAAAATTGATGCTGCCGGATCATGCCGCGCGTATCACGGCCTGCCGCTCCAGCTTCGGCGCGAAAACATGGTGTATAAGATGTCATGCGCAGTGGTAGAGTCGCTTCATCCAACACCTGCTCTCTTACTAGATTAGTGAGAGACGCCTCAGCTGTTGGAATAAGCCAATGACCCGACGTGGTTTTGAAAAGGTCTTCAGCGAATTTGGGAAGCTGTCCCACCCCGTACATGGCTTCATCGCGCAGCATCAGTGGGGCTGAGGTTTCGGAATAACCAAATTCAGTGGTGTGAATATCAAGCATGAAGTGCGCCAGTGCTCGCTCCATCCGGGCCAATGCACCCTTCAATACAACGAACCGCGCTCCCGACAGTTTGGCTGCAATCTCGAAATCCATCAGCTTCAGGCCTTCGCCAATGTCAAAATGTTGCAGTGGCGTGTAATTAAACTCCGGCTTCGTCCCCCAACGGCGCACTTCCACATTGCCATGCTCATCTGTGCCCTCAGGCACGGAGGGCATTGGAATGTTGGGAATTACGGAAAGTGCATCTTGCAGCTCTTTGCCTAACATGCGCTCTTGCTCTTCGCCGATGCCGATCTGATCTTTCAGCGCCGCCACTTCAGCCTTCAAAATATCAGCAAGGCTAAGATCTTTTTTGCCCATCGCCGCTCCAATTTCCTTCGACAGGGTATTGCGGCGGGCTTGCACATCTTGCAAGGCTGACATCTCAGCACGGCGCTTCTCATCTAATAAAATCAGCGCAGACGATTGAGCTGGCAAGCCACGGCGCGCTAAGCCTGCGTCAAAGGCAGCTGGATTTTCACGTATCGCTTTAATGTCATGCATCGAGGCACCTGAGGAAATGATTTTGCATTCCTATAGGCAGCTTCGCAGAGCACTGCAAAGGCCTAGTTTATCTGCCCTGTAAACAGGCTGCCCATCACATGATCACCTTTGGCAAGGCCAATGCGTTTGGCAGTCCCGGCAGCCAACTCGATCACACCTCTCACTGGCTCTTGCACGCCAATGGTATCCAGTGATTTAGGCACGGTGTTTTCAGCAATGGCGGCAATTGTTCCATCTTGACGCACAAACACCATATCAAGCGCCACATACGTGTTCTTCATCCACATGGCGATTGGGCGCGGAGTGCCGACATCAAATAACATCGCTTGATCAGGCGGCATGACCTGGCGAAACATTAGGCCGCGTTCACGCGTGCTATCGGTGTCTGCCACTTCAGCTGAAAATATTGTTGAGCTGTGCGCAGTGACAATCGTTACCTGCTCCACCCGCATCATTTCTTGTGAAACCGCCGCAAAGGAAAGCAACTGAGCCACAATCAAAACAAAAACTGACAAACCAAACTTCATCACG
>JAYVCU010000040.1:0-26893 GCA_043749835.1 Hyphomicrobiales bacterium | reverse complement strand
CTATTGCCGAATTGAAAAAGGGCGACCTCATCACCATTGGCAAACCAATCCCTAACTATACTGCGTATGTGGTGAACGATAATCTCCAACTGGTTGCCGCTGGGCAACAGGGTGAGTTGTTAATTGGTGGGCCCGGCGTTGCTGATGGCTATCTGGGTCGCACAGATTTAACCGCACAAAAGTTCATCGCTAATCCGTTTCGCAAAAAGTCTGCCGACAAAATTCTGTATCGCTCTGGCGATGCCGTCTCTATTGATGAAAGCGGCAATATTCTGTTTCACGGCCGCGTTGATGACCAAATAAAAATTCGCGGCTTCCGTGTCGAACTCGGTGAAATTGAGACAGCAGTTGGTGAAGATGCTGCCATTGAACACGCCGCTGTTGTGTTGCGTAAAGATCATGGACTTGAACGTCTTGTGGCCTTCATCGTGCCGCGCAAAGATGAAAAACCCGATATACATGCCTTGCGCGAAACCCTGCGCAAGCGCTTGCCACCCTATATGGTGCCCGCAGCCTTTGAGGTGATTGCCGAAGTGCCACGCCTCACTTCAGGTAAGGTAGACCGCAAATCTTTGAAGAATATGACCTTGGCATCGGCTTGGGCTGATGAAAGCCAATCAGAGCAAGGCAACAATCCAGTAGAAGTTGCGCTCATTTCGTCGGCTAAAGAAATTTTCCCAGGTCAACCGATTTTACGCGAGGCGGATTTCTTTACAGATTTGGGTGGGCATTCGTTGCTTGCTGCACAATTCATTTCAAAAGTGCGCGTAAACAGATATGGCCAGACAATCACACTGCAAGACATGTATGCTGGCCGAACGGTTGCAAACATCGCCAAACTTTTAATTGATCGTGGCGCATTAGACGAATCTGAACTTAAGGCGGCAGCACCTCCAGCCCGCGCGTCAATGACCAAACGGTTTTGGTGTGGCGTTGCGCAAGCGGCAACTTTACCGCTTATTCTGTGTTTGCACGCCGCACCTTGGCTGGCCATTTTCATCAGTTACTCGTTGATCAGTCCAGACGAAAACTCACTTTTTGGAGACGCAGGTTTCGTTTTTGTAGGCTTTGCACTGGTTACACTGTTCAATTACATCTTCGTACCATTGGCCAAATATGTCATCATGCATAAAACCAAACCGGGCATTTATCCTCTTTGGGGCTCTTATTACTACCGCATGTGGCTGGTTCAACGCCTCACTGGCCTTGTCCATCTGAAATGGATGCAGGGTACACCTGTGATACGTTTCTATCTTCGACTGCTGGGTGCCAAGGTTGGCAAAGATGCACTGATCAGTGACTTATTCGTCCATGCCTATGACCTTTTGGAAATTGGCGATCACGCCTCGCTTGGCGGCCAGTTGATCATTGCCAATGCGCGTGCGGTTGGTGATAAATTTATTATCGGGCCAGTAAAAATCGGCAATGATGTATCTCTTGGTAATTCCGTCGTGATTGAGGAGAACACCGAAATTGGCGATGGCTCGGAACTTTCCGATTTAACTTCACTGTTAGCAGGTAGCAAAGTTCCACCCAATGAACGGTGGAGCGGATCACCGCCGCAAAAAGTGGCTGATTTGGACCGCGCAAACTTGCCAGTGGCAGCACAAGCCTCACCGGCACAACGCTTTTTTCAGACCATATTTTACGCAGTACTTTTAGTTTTATTGCCGCCGATTGCCATTCTGCCAGTGGTGCCAACGTTCCGCGTCATGGAATGGATCGATTCATACGTAAACCCACTGATGGGTGGCATCGCTTATGGGTGGTATCTTCCAATCATTGCATTGCCAGCAGCCGCATCCATGGTGCTTTTCACGTGTCTATCTGTCGTGGCACTTCGCTGGTTGATCTTGCCGCGACTGAAATCCGGCAGCTATTCCATTTTTAGCAGCCTCTATATTCGCAAATGGATTGTGAATTTAGTCACCGACATAACGTTGGATGCGGTGACGTCGATTTTCGCAACGATCTTTATGCCCGCGTGGTACCGCCTGATGGGTGCAAAAATAGGCGCGGGCACCGAAATATCCACCAGCTTTTCTGGGCGCTATGACCTGGTTGATCTTGGCAAAGGTAATTTCATTGCTGACGAAGTTCGCTTGGCCGATGAAGAGTTGCGGCGGAATTGGATGACCTTGGGCTCAATTAAAACAGGTTCAAAGGTGTTCATCGGAAACTCCGCCGTTGTGCCCATGAACTACAGCATCGAGACTGGCGCACTGATCGGCGTGAAATCGCGCCCCCCTGATGGTGGCGAAGTTGGCGCTTCTGAAATCTGGTTCGGCTCGCCTGCCATTAAATTGCCTGTGCGCCAAACCTTCACGGCACTTGATGCGTCAACGTTCAAACCCGGCATTGGCCGAAAGATTTCACGTGGCATATTTGAAGCCTTCAACATTTCACTGCCGACGGCACTTTTCATTACCTTGGCAACATACGGGATGGAATTGTTAAACGAACCGATCAACGAGGGTTCCTGGTTCGAAGCGATTTCAATGGGTGTTTTAGTCGTCATCTTGATCGACATAACGCAGCTATCACTAGCGGCTATTTTGAAGTGGACTGCCATGGGTGTGTATCGTCCCACTATTAAACCCATGTGGTCTTGGTGGGCCATGCGCACTGAAGCAGTGGCCGTGATGTTTTGGGGCATGGCGGGTAATGCCGTTCTTGAGCATTTGCGAGGCACACCCATGTTACCTTTTGCACTGCGTCTATTTGGCGTGAAGATCGGCAAAGGCACTTATATGGATGCCACGGACATTACCGAATTTGATTGTGTGTCAATTGGAGACTACGCAGTGATAAATGTCGGCGCTGTGTTGCAGACGCATTTGTATGAAGATCGCTTGATGAAAGTGGGGCGCATTAAAATCGGTAAAGATGTAACAGTGGGTGCAGGGTCAACAATACTTTATGACACTCATGTGGGCGACGGCGCACAGATTGGCCCGCTAACACTTGTGATGAAAGGCGAAAGCCTCCCCATGCACACGGACTGGGTGGGCTCGCCAGCCCAACCCATGGTGAAGAAGCGTACGGTTTTGACGGTGGCACCAGTTGGCGTGGGGGTTTAAGGCATTCAATCTTTCCCGCATTGTCATTCCTGCCAAGGCGGGAATCCATGGCTGCCGTCATTGCACCACCAGATGGATACTCCGCGTGCGCGGAGTATGACAATTGAGAAAGTGAATTAAACTGGTTCCAAATTCACAAACGCCGCGGCTTCTAGCGGCGTTTGATTTCAACGTGGTTAGCCTAAGCAGCTGCCACAGCACGTCCCGCCAACACACTCAACAGATGCGCACGGTAAGCCGCTGAAGCGTGGATGTCACTGAGCATACCTTTAGCAGAGATTTTTACGCCACTGGCAGCCTTGGCCGAGAAGTCGGTGTTCAAAGCCGCTTCAATATCAGCAGCGCGGAACACGCAAGGGGCAGCTCCGGTTACACCAACCCGGGTTTTGCCTTTTGCATCCTGCGACACAAACACCCCAACCATTGCATAGCGCGAAGCTGGGTTCGGGAACTTCTGGTGCGCGGCCTTCTTTGGAATTGGGAAATGCACCGCAGTAATGATCTCATCCTTTTTCAAGGCTGTTGCAAACATACCGGTGAAGAAATTATCGGCCTCAATCTTGCGCTTATTGGTTTCAATCGTAGCACCCAGTCCTAGGCAGGCCGACGGATAATCAGCTGCTGGATCATTGTTGGCGATAGAGCCGCCAATTGTGCCCTTGTGGCGCACATGCACGCCGCCGATCTTGCCCACCATCTGCGCCAAAGCCGGGATGGCTTTCTTAACTTCTTCAGACATCGTCACGTCTTGGTGGGTGGTACCTGCCTTGATTGTAACCATAGTCTCTGACACTTTAATGCCAGAGAAATCTTTGATGGCTGTGAGGTCAATAACATCCGTAGGCGTGGCCAGACCCATTTTCATCGTAGGGATAAGCGTGTGACCACCCGCCAGATACTTGCCGTCTTTGGCCTTTTTCAGAAGGTCAGCTGCCGCAGTTGTGGTGGCAGGGCGGTGATAATTGAAGTTTTCCATTTTATGTCCTCCCGGTTTTCTATTCGGCAGCCATTTTTATGCCCGATGCTTGCATTGCGTTCCAAACGGTCAGCGGTGTGGCAGGCATAGAGATTTCACGAACGCCAATGGCATTGGTAATGGCATTGATCACGGCTGGCGGAGAACCAATCGCCCCTGCCTCACCGCAACCCTTCATGCCCATTGGGTTGGTTGGGCACGGCGTGCAGGTAAAGCCCAATTTGAAGTCTGCAAGGTTGGGCATATAACCCGCGCGCGGCATGGCATAATCCATGAATGAGCCTGTCAGCAGCTGGCCAGAATCATCGTCGTAAACACAGCCTTCGAAAAGCGCTTGGCCAATACCTTGGGCAATGCCGCCATGCACTTGGCCTTCAACAATCATCGGATTGATCAGATTGCCAAAGTCATCGACGCAGGTATAGGCGGCAATGGTTGTGTGGCCTGTTTCAGGGTCAACTTCCACTTCGCAGATGTGCACACCAGCAGGGAATACGAAGTTGGCCGGATCATGGAAGGCGCTTTCTTTCAGTCCGATTTCAATTTCAGACGTATTAAACTTGTGGCCCAGATAAGACTGCAACGCCACTTCGCCGAATGCCATCTTTTTGTCAGTGCCTTTCACTGTAAAGTTGCCATCTTGAAATACAACGTCATCAGCCGAGGCTTCCATCACGGCTGCTGCAACCTTCTTAGCTTTGGCCACAACTTTGTCTAATGCCTTTGAGATGGCATGCATGCCCACAGCACCGGAACGTGAACCATAGGTGCCCATGCCCATTTGCACTTTATCGGTATCACCATGAACGATTGACACGTTGTTGATGTCAATGCCGAGGCGATCAGAAACCAGTTGGGCAAAAGTGGTTTCATGGCCTTGGCCATGACTGTGTGAACCTGTAAGGATTTCCACAGTTCCAATGGGGTTCACGCGAACTTCTGCAGATTCCCACAAGCCAACGCCGGCACCAAGAGACCCAACTGCTGCCGAAGGCGCGATACCGCAAGCTTCGATATAAGCCGAGAAACCCACACCGCGCAGTTTGCCATTCTTGGCACTTTCCGCTTTACGGGCCGCAAAGTTTTTATAGTCTGACATGGCCAAAGCCTTGTCTAACGAGGCACCATAATCACCAGCATCATAACACATGATAACGGGTGTTTGATGAGGGAACTCTGTCACGAAGTTCTTGCGGCGGAATTCTGCCGGGTCTTGTTTCAGTTCACGTGCCGCTGTTTCAACCAAACGTTCCACCACATAAGTCGCTTCAGGGCGGCCAGCGCCACGATAAGCGTCAACAGGCGCGGTATTGGTGTAAACTGCATCCACAGTCACATAAACAGCTGGGATATTATATTGGCCAGAAAGCAGCGTGCCATAGAGATAGGTTGGAACCGCCGCCGAGAAGGTTGAAAGATAAGCACCCATTGCCGCAATAGTGTGCACACGAAGCCCTATAATTTTGCTATTCGCATCCATTGCAAGTTCAGCTTTGGTCACATGATCGCGACCATGCGCGTCAGCCAAAAAAGCTTCTGAGCGTTCACCCGTCCAACGCACTGGGCGTCCGGCGTGTTTGGAAGCCCAAACGCAAACGACTTCTTCGGCATAAATAAAGATCTTGGAACCAAAGCCGCCGCCCACATCTGGCGCAATCACACGCAACTTGTGTTCAGGAGCTAACCCGTGGAACGCCGAAATCACCAACCGCGCCACATGCGGGTTTTGGCTGGTGGTATAGAGGGTGTAGCTTTCAGTGCCCGCATCATAGGCGCCGATGGCCGCGCGAGGCTCTAGCGCATTTGGGATCAAACGGTTGTTGATAATATCAAGCTTTGTTACATGCGCAGCACGTTTGAAAGCAGCATCGGTTTCCGCCTCGTTGCCAAGGCCCCAGTTGAACACGCGGTTATCTGGCGCCACATCGTGGACTTGCACCTTTGACGTCATCGCTTTGGCGGCATCAATCACATGAGGCAAAATTTCATAGGAAACCTCAATCATCGCAGCGGCAGCCTTAGCCTGTTCCTTAGTGTCAGCCACCACAACGGCCACATGGTCACCCACATAGCGAACTTTGCCAGAGGCTAAAATCGGATGTGGGCCTGCCTTCATGGCAGAGCCATCTTTCGAGGTAATCCCCCAACCGCAAATGAGGCCGCCGATTTTGTCTTTCTCGACGTCAGCACTGGTATAGATACCAACCACGCCAGCCATCTTAGCGGCCTCGGCCGTGTTGATGCTTTTAATCTCCGCGTGAGCGTGAGGTGAGCGGAGGAAATAAGCAAAGGCCTGGTTCTTGAGATTGATATCATCGGTATATTGACCTTTGCCAGTGATGAACCGAAGGTCTTCTTTGCGGCGGACTGATGCGCCAACGCCTGTTGCAGATGCCATGTTCATGCCTCCTTACATATTCGCCGCGCCGGCCTGAACGGCCTTGACGATGTTATGATATCCGGTGCAACGGCAGATATTTCCCGAAAGTTCGCGGCGGATGGTTTCTTCATCCACACTCTTGCCGTGTCGCTTCACGATATCAATTGAAGCGATGATCATGCCCGGCGTGCAGAAGCCGCATTGCAAACCGTGATGCTCTTTGAACGCGGCCTGCATAGGATGAAGATCAGTGCCCTTAGCCAAGCCTTCAACTGTGGTTACATCAGCGCTTTCGCACGAAACGGCCAAAACGGTACAGCTCTTCACGGCCTTGCCATTCACACTGACCACGCAGGCGCCGCATTGGCTCGTATCGCAGCCTACATGGGTTCCCGTCTGACCTTGATGTTCACGAATGAGCTCAACAAGCAGCGTGCGACCTTCAACGCGCGCTTGCACGGCTTTGCCATTTAGTTTTAAACTGATTACATGCATCTCGTCCTCCCATTTGGACAGCTATTAGTTCAGGAACGCCGCCTCTAGTTAGCATGCAATCTTTACCCTTACACGTGTGTCGTCAAGTGGCCGAAATCATACGGGTGCAAATTTTTCCAGTTTTGATGGGATTTTAAGCGCTAAAAGCTAAAAGAATTTTAGTCACCACCCATGAAACACCCGCGCTCAACAGGCTGCCCCAAACCATGTCTATAATGGCAATTTTTGTGGTAAACCCACTGATCACAGTAAGACTGGTCAGATCATAAGTGGCATAAGCCATAAAACCGAAGAGGGCACCCTGCCAAAGCGCCTGTTGCGCAGATCCGGCCTGAACACCACCTGAGACAGCAAAAATGACCAGGCCCGCTGGATATATGACATAGAAGGCAAGTGCCGCCAACAAATTCGGGTTGGCGCGGAGCAGAGTTCCAATTTCCGAAACATAATAAGGCCGCCCGGGCCCCAATAACCAGAAGAGATCAACTGCCACAAAAATCAAAAGCGTAAGAGGATAGGCCCAAAGACTTGTGTTCATATGTCAGGTTCCATTTGAATCAATAGTACTCGAAAAACTCGCATGCACAGGCTTCGGTTTGAGGCGAAGTCCCTTAACATACAGCCGTGCAGCTTCCCAATGGATACCAACGATAACTTTTAACGGTTGGATCACAAGACCACATAAACTCTTGAGCAATTCTGTTTGTGAAAATGGTCGTTCTTTGCCGTCAAAGCGCGCGCAAAGTTTAAGTTTGCCTTGCTCAAACAACGAAATGTTGAGACGCAGGCCATCTTCGAAGCGATTTACGTTAAAGTGGTATTCGCCCTCAACCGGGTTGAAGGGCGACACATAAAGTTGTTTGGTGGCACTGTGTTCCTTGCCGTCTTGGACGGCCATGGCATAGGAATGGCGCTGACCAAATGTATTGTTCACCTCATAAACAACGGCCTGCCATTCACCTTCATCATCTAATCCAAAATAAACTGTTACCGGGTTGAACACCCGACCAAAAACGGCAGGATAACACAGCATATAAATTCGTTTAACGGGCTTGCTTGTTTTCAACCTGCCCATCAATTCGCGCACATGCACCGCGATAGATGTGCCATCGCCCGGCCCGTGATTTCGGTCTGCGATACTGAACAGCCGCTTGCGGTTATAGCCAAAGAAAAACGTTGAAGCGTTGAGGCTTTCAAGCTGGTCAACGTCTAAGAGAACATCGGTAACCGCATAGCACAATGCATGTCGCTTGGGAAAATAGCGCCGATGTACCAAGCTGCCGGAAAATAGCGCTGGCCCGGTGAACATCATTCGGCAGCAATCATTGCAGGATGTTGGTGCACATGAATACGGCTGGACGGGTGTGGAACAACCCAAGGCCGCTGCACGGCGCCCAATTGCTCGGCCACCGCCAAGCCAGACTGCAGGCCATCCTCATGGAAGCCAGCCCCAAAATAAGCTCCGCAGAACCAAGTGTTTTGCTGGCCCTGTAGCGACCACAAATGGCGCTGCGCTCTGAGCGTGTTGCAGTCAAAGATGGGATGCGTGCAAGCAAAGCTTAGGTCAGTCAACTCAGGTTTAGGCAACCGCACCGGATTAAGTGAAACAAAATGATCAGC
This sequence comes from Hyphomicrobiales bacterium, assembly GCA_043749835.1. Lineage (GTDB taxonomy): Bacteria > Pseudomonadota > Alphaproteobacteria > Rhizobiales > Aestuariivirgaceae > Aestuariivirga. The sequence goes on along the minus strand of JAYVCU010000040.1, from coordinate 18,342 downwards.
CTTCGTGTCCAACGTTTGCAAGGCATTCATCCAATAGGTCACACCACAATGATCGGCACCCAAATCTCCAATATAATTCCAGCTCGACCAATAGGCTTTGCGCTTCGGCATCAACGATGCGTCACGGTGCAAAACAACTTGATTATTGGAATAGTGAAACGGCTGCAAAAGATTTATTTCATCGGTACTTGGAGCCTCTAGCAACTGCAACGTCTGATCGGCGTGTGTAGCCATCACAACATGGTCAAAGCGTGCCGAAAACCCAGATACGCAATTAACGGCTACGTCTTGTGAAGACCGTTTCACATTAATAACGGCGTCGGCGCGGTGAAGGCTCATGCCGCTTTCCAGAAGCCTGGCCACATAGCTTTGTGAGCCACCTCTAACGCTGCGCCATTTGTCCCTCATGCCAAAGTTCAGAAGCTGATGATTGTCAAAAAAGCTGATAAAGGCCTTGGCTGGATAGTCCAACATGCAGCCAGGATGCGAAGACCAGATGGCAGCAGCCATAGGGATTAGGTGACGATCAATGAATGCTTGGCTAAATTTATGTTGCTCTAAGAACATGCGGAGTGACACGGTCTCATCCAGGTTTTGGGCCAAGGTGGTTGCAGTCCTATAAAACCGCGCGATATCCGCCACCATCGCCCAGTGGGCCCGCGAAAGCGCGGCACGTGGTGACCCCAGCATTTGGCGCAAGCTTGCACCAGCATATTCGATTTTGCCCCGATTAAGTGAAACCGAAAAACCCATTTCCGTTTCATCTGTGGCAACGCCCAGATGGTGAAGCAGAGCGGTGAAGTTGGGATAAGTCTTTTCATTAAATACAATAAAGCCAACGTCAATCCGCACTTTCCCTAAAGTCTCGGTATGCGCATGGCCACCTATGCGCTGATCAGACTCAAACATCGTCACATTGTGAGATTTTGACAATAACCAAGCAGCAGAAAGCCCAGAAACGCCAGAGCCAACCACTGCGATATTCAATTTTTGCACTCTTCGCCCCTTTGTTGTACTCACTACGAAACGATACCATGGCTGGATTAGTTTCAGATGCTCCTAAGTGATCCGAGCAAAGCGCGATGGCGTAGAGCTTTGTAGAAATGCAAAAACTGGCTACCATAGATGCCGATGGCAAAGCAAACCCAACGGTGCAGACAATTCAGCGGTGGCCTGTGAACGAAGCGCGTTTAACGACGCTGATCAAACTGGTGGCGCAGAATCTTGACCGTGAAGCGTTTGCCGAATTGTTTGACGTCCTTGCCCCACGCGTAAAAGGCGCGTTGCAAAAGCGTGGTCTTGACCGCGATTCTGCAGAGGATGTGATGCAAGACGTTTTGTTGAGTGTTTGGGTAAAAGCGGGCCTGTTTGATCATACCCGTGGCAGCTTGATGGGGTGGGTATATACTATCGCCCGCAATGCGTCGATTGACCGTGCACGCCGCCAAAAACCCAACGTCTCACTTGATCTTATAGAGTGGGAACCTGTTGATGAAAGTGAAAGTTCAGAACAACGCCTAGTGCGTTTAGGTGATAGCGAAAGACTGATACGCGCTATGAAACATGTACCAGCAGATCAGATGGTGATTATACGCATGGCATTTGAAGAAGAGCTTTCGCAGACTGAGATAGCCACGCGCTTAAGCTTACCATTAGGCACTGTTAAATCGCGTATGCGCTTAGCTTATGCTCGCTTGCGCAAAGTGTTAGAAGAGAAATTATGACGACGATCAATCACCATCTCGATGAAGCTACTTTGTTTGCCTATGGCGCAGGCACATTGCAAACGTCTTTGACGGTTCTGGTGAAGGCGCATTTGGAAGTATGTTCCACGTGTCGTTGTGCCGCTGTTGCTGCTGCCGAAATTGGCGGCGCGGTTTTGCACGAGCAAGATGAGGTGGACGTGAGCGCATCTTGTAAGTCCGCAGTGATGGAACGCATTAGCACCGCCACATTGCACCGCTTGCCCATTCATGTGGCACCGCTCGAAAATGAACTGCCCCGCGCTTTGCTGCCCTATTTGAAGGATAGGCACTTCGACAGTGTGAAATGGACAAAAACTGGCCCTGGCCTTGCCATGCACCGTCTGCAAAAGGCTGAAGGGGATCAGGGCTTCTTTGGTTTATTGCGCATTGGACCGGGCCGTAAGATGCCTGACCACGGACATGGCGGCGTAGAATTGACGTTGGTTCTGCAAGGTGCCTATGAAGATGCCATAGGCCATTTTGGACGCGGTGATATTGCTGATCTGGACGAAAGCACCATTCACACACCTGTAGTGACGGGAGATGTGGCCTGCATTTGCCTTGTCGCCAACCAAGCGCCCACACGCTTCCAGTCTTGGCCCGCCCGGCTCGTACAAAGGTTCATCGGCATTTGAGTGAAACTCTGCCATGGAAACTTGTGTGGGTGACGGGGGCTTCAAGCGGGATCGGCAGAGAAATAGTTTTGCAGCTGGCAGCAAAGGGCGTGAAGGTTGCAGCTTCATCACGCAAAGGCTGGCCAGAGCCATGCCCAAACAATGTGGTAAGCTTTCCACTGGATGTGACCGATGCAGCCGCCGTTGATGCCTGCATTGCCCGCATAGAGCATGAGTTAGGCTACATTGATCTGGCCGTTTTGGGTGCAGGTGCCTACCAGGCTTTTGATCTTGAAACCTGTGACGCAGACCCGTTCACACGCATTAACGCCACCAACTATCTTGGCGTTACTAATTGTGTTGCCCCATTGCTGCGGCGCATGGTGAAACGACGCTCAGGGCATATTTCATGGATTGCTTCTGTGGCGGGCTATAACGGATTACCGAAAGCCGGTTACTACGGGCCAACAAAAGCCGCACTTATCAACCTGGCAGAGTCTCTCTGGCATGAAGCAAAGCCCAAAGGTGTGGCCATCAGCGTGATCAACCCTGGCTTTGTGGAAACACCCATGGTCGAAGCCAATGATTTTCCCATGCCGTTTCTGATGAAAGCTGACGATGCTGCCACCCGCACGATTACGGGCCTGGCACGGAAAAAATTTGAGATTGCATATCCTTTGCCATTCGTTTTGATTCTGAAATTTTTACAGCGTCTTCCTTCAAGTTGGAGACGCACGTTGATTGGCATGAGCACGGGCAAAAAATAGTTCACCGTGCTTCAAGTTCGTCTTTGAGTATTTCCAGTTCCAACCATTGATGTTCCCCCGCTGCCAATTCTGCAGCAGCAGCAGCATGGCGTGAGCCAGCTTTTTCAAACTGCGCAGGATCACGGGCGAACAAGGTCTGATCTGCCAATGTGGTTTCTAATTTGGACAACTCAAGTTTGAGTGCCGCCATTTTTGCAGGCAACGTTTCCAGCGCGTATTTTTCATTGAACGAAAGTTTGCGCTTCTGCTGTACAGTTTTGGGCGATGGCTGCGAATAGTCCCGATTCACCTTAACATCAGCTTTCGTTTTGCGCACTTCAAGGCCAGCCCCGCGCTGAGCCACCATATCGGAATAGCCACCAGCAAATTCCTGCCATTTGCCATCACCTTCATGCATCAAAACCGATGACGCAAGCTTATCGAGAAAGTCACGGTCGTGGCTCACAAGGATCACCGTGCCGTCATAGGCCGCCAGCAACTCCTGCAAGAGGTCAAGCGTTTCCAAATCCAGATCATTGGTGGGTTCATCGAGGATCAGAAAATTTGACGGTTTGGCAAGTTCACGTGCCAGAATAAGGCGGGCCCGCTCCCCACCCGATAAAACCGAAACAGGTGTTCGCGCTTGCTCTGGGCGAAACAAAAAATCGCGCATGTAACTCACAACGTGCTTGGTTTCTCCATTGATGGTGACGGATTGCCCGCGCCCCGCAGTGATTACTTCTTGCACGATGTCATCTGGGTTCAGGCTATCGCGCGATTGATCCAGTGACACCAGCTGCAAATTTGTGCCACGTTTCAATATGCCCCCATCAGCTTCCAAAGCGCCGGTAATCAGCTTAATCAATGTTGTCTTGCCAGCACCATTGGGCCCGACAATAGCCAAATGATCACCGCGCAGGATGACCAAATCGAGATCATCAACAATGACTCGTTCACCAAAGCTTTTCGAAATACCCGTGGCTTCCAACACCAGCTTGCCAGAAATATCACCCGATGAGGCCGCCAGATTCACGTGGCCTTGCTGACCCACATAGTCTTTGCGCTGACTGCGCAATCGTCCGAGCAATTCCACACGCCGCATGTTGCGTTTACGCCGCGCTGTTACACCATAACGCATCCAATGCTCTTCCGTGGCAATGCGCTGCGCCAATTTTCGCTGATTGACTTCTTCTTCCTCCAGAAGCTTGTCGCGCCATTCTTCAAAATGCGCGAAACTACGGTTAAGGCGGCGCGTTTCACCACGATCAAGCCACACTGTGGAATTCGATAAATTCTCTAAAAAGCGCCGATCATGGCTAATGATAATCATGGCCGAGCGCAAAGATTTTAGTTCAGTTTCAAGCCATTCAATAGCCAGAAGATCAAGATGATTGGTGGGCTCGTCCAACAATAGAATATCTGGCTCTGGTGCCAAGGTACGCGCCAATGCTGCGCGCCGCGCTTCACCTCCAGAAAGTGTGGCTGGGTTCTCATCGCCTGTGAGGCCAAGCTCATTCAAATAATGCCGCGCCCGAAATGGATCATCCCCCGGTCCAAGGCCCGCTTCAACATAATCAAACACTGTGGAGTAGGCTCCGAACTCTGGCTCTTGCGGCAGATAACGCAGGGTGATTCCGGGTTGTAAAAAGCGGGTGCCAGAATCCTGTTCGACCAGCTCGGCCGCAATTTTCAACAGGGTTGATTTTCCCGAACCGTTGCGCCCCACAAGGCACAACCGATCACCCTTATTCAGCATCAAATCCGCGTTAGAAAGCACCGGACGCCTACCGAAGGTAAGCGTGATACCTTGTAAATTTAACAAAAGTTCAGGCATGAATTAATAGACAATTACGCTGCGAATGGATTTGCCATCATGCATCAAATCAAAAGCTGAGTTGATTTTATCAAGCGGCAAGATATGGGTGATCATCGGATCAATCTCAATTTTGCCGTCCATATACCAATCCACAATTTTAGGCACATCCGTGCGGCCTCGTGCGCCGCCAAAAGCGGTGCCGCGCCATGAGCGGCCAGTAACCAATTGGAACGGCCGTGTGGAAATTTCCTGGCCTGCACCAGCAACGCCAATGATGATGGATTGCCCCCAGCCTTTGTGAGCGCATTCCAGAGCCACCCGCATGACCTTAACATTGCCGATGCACTCAAATGTATAGTCGGCACCGCCGCCTGTCAGTTCAACCAGATGCGCAACCAAATCGCCTAACACCTTGGAAGGATTCACAAAATGCGTCATGCCAAACTTGCGGCCCCAGGCTTCCTTGTCGTCATTCATATCAACGCCAACAATCTGGCGGGCTCCTGCAAGGCGCAAGCCTTGCAGAACATTTAGCCCTATCCCACCAAGACCAAACACAACAGCAGTAGAGCCGATTTCAACTTTGGCTGTGTTAATCACAGCGCCAACCCCCGTTGTAACGCCGCAGCCGATGTAACAGATTTTATCGAAGGGCGCGTCTTGCCGAACCTTGGCCAAAGCTATTTCAGGCAGTACCGTGAAATTTGAAAAGGTGGAGCAGCCCATATAGTGATGCACCATTTTGCCTTTGTAAGAAAAACGCGACGTGCCGTCAGGCATCAAGCCCTGGCCTTGGGTCATACGGATTTTTTGGCACAGATTGGTTTTAGGGTTGAGGCAGTACTCACACTCCCGGCATTCGGGTGTGTAAAGCGGAATAACGTGATCGCCCTTTTTAAGGGAGTTAACGCCGGGCCCCACGTCCACAACTATGCCGGCGCCTTCGTGGCCCATGATGGCCGGAAACAAGCCTTCAGGATCCGCTCCTGAAATGGTGAATTCATCGGTGTGGCAAACGCCTGTTGCTTTTATCTCAACAAGCACTTCACCCGCGCGGGGACCATCTAAATCCACTTCAACGATTTCAAGCGGCTTTCCAGCTTCAAACACAACTGCGGCACGCGATTTCATGTCAATTCTCCCTTTTGAGTAGTCAGCTCATAGCGAGAACCATAAGCCTATTCAATTAGCGAGATAGGCCCTGACCGTGGCTTCTGCCCCATTTTTCCAGATGGCGTTTAAGCTTGCTGTGAACTGTTTTTGCATCTCTGGATGTTTGCCCACGTCACCATAAACCTCGACCATATCCAGCCATTCTTGTGGGCGGGCTTTGGCTTTGACGGCACGCGCCTGCAAAGCATCCCAATTCGGATCATTGGCTTCAATCAGTTTGCCACTGTCTGTTGTGCCAAAACAGTATCGGCACCACAGTGCTGAAGTCAATGCCAGCCCGTGAATCGATTTGCCGACCTGCAACCGATCTGAAATTGGCGGTACGATAAATTTAGGCTGACGGTTTGAGCCATCAAGACAAAGACGACGTATCGTATCGGCAATTTTCGGATTGGCAAAACGCCGCTCAATAAGTTTTTGGTAGTCTAATAAATCGGTGCCGGGCACAGGGTGCACGGTGGGACGGATTTCATCGTCGGTTATTTTCTTAAGATAAGCCTTGATCACCGGCGTTTGCATCGCCTCATGAACAAAGTGAATATCCATCAAGCCACCAATATAAGCAATCACTGCATGGCCGCCATTAAGAATACGGATTTTCATATATTCCCACGGCGTCACATCTTTAACAAATTCGACACCAACTTTTTCCCACTGCGGGCGACCGAGGGGAAAATTGTCTTCAACCACCCACTGCTTGAACTCTTCACAGAAAATTGGCCATTGATCTTCAACACCAAATTGATCCAGGCAGATTTTGCATTCACGGTCTCCCGTGGCGGGTGTGATGCGGTCGACCATTCCATTCGGAAATGCAACATTGCTGCTAATCCAGTCGGAGAATCCCGCATCAGACAATCGAGCCAAACCGACAACGGCATTTTTGGTTACAACTCCGTTGTGCGGAACATTGTCGCAAGACATTACGGTAAAGGCGGCAATGCCGCGCTCCTTGCGAAGTTTTAAACCAGCGACGATGAAACCAAACACGGTCGCAGGATCGGATGGGTTCATACCATCCTTGGCAATAGCAGGATGGGTGGGATCAAACTTTTGCGTCGCCGGGTCAATATAGTAGCCCCCCTCAGTGATAGTCATTGAGACAATGCGAATGCTGGGATCAGCCAATCGTTCGAGTAAAGCCTTCCTGTCATTTGGCGAAATAAAATCAACCAAGGCACCCGTAACGTGGGCCGTGGAGAGATCATTGTCTTGTTCAACCACCGTTGTCAGTAAATCCTGGCTCAGCAATTTCTGGCGCATGTTTTCGTCAAACGCCATCACTCCTGCACCAACCAAAGCCCAGTCATGATCAAGGCCCTTGTTGAACAGATCGTCCAAATAGACTGCAAGATGGGCGCGGTGAAAATTACCAATACCAAAATGCAGAATGCCCGCTTTGAGGTCACTTCGATTGTAGTTTGGAACCTTCAACGTTTTGCCGATAGTTGGCAAATTGACCAGAGAGAGTTTTGTCATTTTGACCTCACATAAAATCGACAGAGCGGGAAGCCAACGCCATCGTTGGAGCATTGGTATTGCCTGACGGAATAAAGGGCATTGCAGAAGCATCAATCACGCGCAAACCATCTATGCCCCACACACGCAATTCAGTATCCAACACGGCAAAATTATCGTTGCTTTGTCCCATGCGACACGTGCCCACCGGATGCCAGTTGGTTTTCACAGTGCGACGACAATGTTCGGCCAGATCAGCATCACTGATGACATTTTTACCGGGCAGCATTTCATGGTCGATTAATTTTGCAAGTGGATTGGCAGCCAATATTTTGCGGGCATAGCGCAGACCGGAAATTTCCAAACGTAGATCATCGGGTTCGGCCAGATAATTGCTGTCAATGATGGGCTTTGCAAAAGGATCAAGAGATCGCAGTTTGACAATGCCACGGGATTTGGGTCGCAGAAGACAGGCGTTTAAAGTTACGCCGTCTTGGGCTTTGACATCTTTAACATCCGCATCAAGATAGACTGAGGGTCCGCAATACATTTTAATTGTGGGGCGTTTGCCGCCGTCAGGATCGATATAGGCGCAGGCTTCAACGCCAGTGCTGGTCACTGGTCCGGAACCAAAAAGTAGATATTGCAGACCATTTTTTAAGGCTTTCAAACCGCGGTCTTCGCCAAAATATCCATAGTGACCATTGGTTGCTGCAACCACAGGCACTTCATGGTGATCCTGAAGATTGGCACCCACACCCGCCAATTCATGAGCTGGCTTGACACCTGCCGACGTGAGGTGATCGGGTGGGCCTATACCGGAGAGCATTAAAATTTTGGGTGTATTATAACTGCCTGCGGCCATCAAAACCTCAGCGTTGCAGTGTGCTGTAAGGTGTTTACCCTCGTGAATATAAGCAACACCAATACAACAGCGGTTTTCAATTAGTAGCTTAGAGACGGTGCAGTTGGTTTTGATGATAAGCCGAGCATCATTGGCCAACGGATTAAGAAAAGCATCCACGTTGTTCCAACGGCGATGATTGTGGGTGCTGTATTGCATAGTACCAACACCGTATTGTTGCGCACCGTTAAAATCAGGGGTGTGAGGAACGCCCAAACTTTGAACGGCCAAAATATAGTCTTCGGTGATTTTGCACGTGGTGCCAACACCCGAAATATGCAATGGGCCCTCAACGCCGTGCCATTGATTATTGAAACAGTGATTGTTTTCCATATTACGAAAGTGCGGTAGCAGGTCTTTGAATGCCCAGCCGCTGTTGCCACCTAAAAATTCATCCCAGTGATCATAATCTTCGTGTTGGCCGCGTGTATAAACCATTGCATTCACCGATGAGCCGCCTCCAAGAATATTGGCTTGGCCCACTTTAGGTGCACGTCCATCCAAATTCATTTGCGGAACTGGTTCGTGCATTTCTACCACACTGTTGCCAGTGATGCCTTTCATCCACCCTGCGGGCATGGCCAAATAAAACCGCGAAAGACCTGCCGCACGAGCTGGACCCCGCTCTAAGATCAGCACACGCGCACCCTTTTCGCGCACAAGACGCCACGCCGCAGTACACCCGGACGACCCACCGCCCACGATGATATAGTCGTAATCAGCGGTCACGTTGTAATCGCGCGGCCCTGCGCATCAAACCGGTGCAGACGCTTTTTTTCCGGAGTCATCCAGATTTTGTCACCAGGGCCATAAGCACTTTCGCCAGTGGCGCGCACGGTAAGTTGCCCGCGTTTACCGCCATCAATATGCAAGAAAGTGTCAGACCCCAAATGTTCCGACAACTTCACAACGCCCTGCCACTCACCCTTTTTGTCGGATACAATAATATGTTCTGGTCGAATGCCCAGTGTGTCACCCTCAACAAAATTCATCTTGGGCGAGCCGATAAAGCCAGCCACAAAGAGTGACTGCGGTTTGTTATAAAGGTCCATGGGTGTGCCCACTTGCTCAATTACACCCCTGTTCAAAACGACAATCCGGTCAGCCATCGTCATTGCTTCCACTTGGTCATGCGTCACATAAACCATGGTTGAGCCGAGATCTTGATGCAGTTGCATAATAAAAATGCGCATATTCACGCGCAGCGCGGCATCAAGATTGGAGAGTGGCTCGTCAAAAAGGAAGCCTGATGGATTGCGCACGATGGCGCGGCCAATGGCAACACGCTGGCGCTGGCCGCCAGAGAGCTGCCCAGGCTTGCGGTCAAGATATTCCGTAAGGTTCAATGTGTTCGCAGCTTTGGCCACTTTGGGCGCAATTTGCTCAGGTGTTTCTCCCGCCATCTTTAAGCCGAAAGCGATATTATTGCGTACACTCATATGCGGATAAAGGGCATAGGATTGGAACACCATCGACAGGCCGCGCTTGGCAGGTGCGGTATCCGTCATGTTCTTGCCATCAATTAGAATTTCGCCAGAGTTGATGTCTTCAAGCCCAGCGATCATGCGCAGTAAAGTTGATTTGCCGCAACCCGAAGGGCCAACGAACACGATGAATTCACCGTGCTTGATATCAAGATCAGCACCAGGAATAACCACAGTTTCGCCAAAGGCTTTACGCACGTTTTTAAGTTGGATCGTGCCCATTTATTTCACTGCTCCGAATGTGAGTCCGCGTACAAGTTGCTTCTGGGAGAACCAGCCTACAATCAAGATCGGCACAATGGCCATTAGCGAGGCCGCTGAAAGTTTTGCCCAAAATTGGCCCTCTGGGCTTGAGTACTCTGAAATGAAGAAGCTCAAAGGTGCTGCATATTTATTGGTCAGGTTTAGTGACCAGAAAGCTTCATTCCATGCCAAAATAAGATTGAGCAAGCACGTCGATGCAATGCCGGGCAAAGCCATGGGTGTGAGCACGCGGATAATTTCATTCCACAGTGAAGCACCGTCCATGCGCGCAGCTTCAAGAATTTCAACAGGAATTTCTTTAAAATAAGTATAAAGCATCCAAATGATAATCGGCAGGTTGAGCAGCATAGCCAAGGGAACCATTCCCCAGAAACTGTCAATCAAATTATATTCGCCCAAATTAATCCAACCCCAATCTTTGAAGATCAAGCCATTGCGATTAAACATCAGATAGATCGCAATGAGCGCCCCCGCGGGTGGCATCATCTTCGTGGAAAGCATCCAGAGCAGGGTGTCAGTTGTGCCGCGTGTCCAAACCCATGCTGTTGGTGGAATAATGCAAAACAACAGCAAAAGGAAACCAACGACAGCGTTCTGGGGATGCCAGCCATTGGCATAAAGAATCAAGCCGGTAATCAATCCGCAACCTAAGATGATGGCCAGCCACAGCCAACCGCTCATCGTGCTGCTCGGTTTGGTTCGCGGAGCAAATGCCATAGACCAGGCAGCCGGCACTGCAAATAAGAGCCCCAGCAATGTTGACAAAACTGCGATAACCACCGTGTTAAAAACATACCGGAAATAATCTGAGCGTTCTTGAACAATGCCAAAATTCTCCAGCGTCCAAGGAGTTGACAACATATCTTGCGGAAGAGAATAGGCATTAGATTCTGATTTAAACGCAGCTACAGCAGTCCAGAAAATCGGAAAAAACATCAGCAGTCCAATGAACCACGCAAAGATAGTGATTACAACGGTGCGTCTGGTGGATTGTTTACGGGCCATCGCGTTCAAGCCTCTAAATTCTTGCCGACAATGCGGACGAGGAAAATCGATACGAGGTTGGCCAATACAACAGCGATAAGACCGCCCGCCGCCGCTGCACCCACATCATTGGCATCATTCAGTTGCGAGAAAACAAGATAGGTGAGGTTGCCTGCAACCCCACCGACGCCGGGCAATTTTATTTCTGCAAATATATTCAAAAGGAAAATTGTTTCTATCAAAATAACCACCGTGATAGGCCGGGCCAGATGCGGCAAGACAATGTAACGGAAATAACTGAAAGGTGGCGTCCCATCCATTGCAGCGGCGTCTTTCTGCTCTTCATCCAGCGATTGCAACGCCGTTAATAAAATGAGCGCCGCATAAGGCAACCATTGCCAAGACACGATGATGATAACAGAAATAAGTGGGTACGTTCCGAACCAGTCAATAGGTCGAAGTGCACCAAAATAAGTTTGAATACCGGCAAACAAACCAAAAACCGGGTGCATCAGCAAGTTCTTCCACACCAGTGAAGATACCGTAGGCATGATAAAGAACGGCGATATCATCAACAGGCGAACGATACCGCGACCCCAAAAGGGTTGATCAAGCAACAGGGCTAGCAGAGTTCCGCCAATAACCGTTGTGACGATTGTCGAAAAAACCAACAGCAAAGTGTGGATAAAATCTTTGGTGAAATAAGGATCGGTAATAAAATAATAGAAATTTGAGAGGCCAAACCAGCTTGTGGTGTCCGGGTCCTGCAAGTTATAGCGCAAAAACGCAAAATAAATGGTGAGGACAAGGGGGATGAAGGCCCAGCCAGAAAGCACAACGAGCGATGGGGCCAGCGCCCATTTACCAATAGCTTGAGATTGACTTGTTGCCATCGCATCCCTGCCCGCAGCTGATAAAAATTATCAAGCACCCCGTGCAGAAGCAAGCTCAAACAATAATAAGCTTGCAACCGCACGGGATGGCCTGGGAGAAAAATTGGGCGGCAGTGCTAGCCGCCGCCCTCATTCAAGTTTACTTGATATAACCAGCTTTAGTCATTTCAGCAGTTGTATAGTCCTGTGCTTGCTTCAAAGCTTCATCAGCAGTGATTTGGCCAGCCAAAGCAGACGAGAAGATTTCGCCGACTTTGGTGCCGATGCCGGCAAACTCAGGAATAGCAACGAACTGAATCCCAGTATATGGCACTGGCTTGGCAGTTGGATGCATTGGATCAGCAGCGTTCATCGATGCCAAGGTCATGGCAGCAAATGGCACCTTCAGGTATTCTGGGTTCTTGTACAGTGATGTACGTGTGCCTGGAGGCACGTTGGCCCAACCTTCTTTCGAAGCGATAAGTTCGCCGTAGTGCTTCGACGTTGCCCAGCCGATAAACTTCTGAGCAGCGTCAACTTTCTTCGAACCAGCGGGGATCGCGAGAGCCCAAGCCCAGAGCCAGTTGGCACGTTTACCAAAACCTGCATCCGGAGCAATGGTGAATCCAACATCCGCTGCATTCTTTGAAGCCTTTGCGTCAATTACAAACGAACCAGCTGCCGTGGCATCAGCCCACATTCCGCATTTGCCAGATTGGAATAATGCGAGGTTTTCAGAGAAGCCGTTGCCCGAGGCACCTTCAGGACCGTCATCCTTCATCACCTTCAGATAAGTTTCGATAGTCTTCTTCCATTCTGGCGTGTCAAACTGTGGATGCCACTTTTCGTCAAACCAACGTGCGCCGAATGAGTTTGCCATGGTTCCGAGGAAAGCCATGTTTTCGCCCCAACCCGCTTTGCCACGCAGGCAAATGCCGTTGATGCCAGCGGCACGATCAGTCATCTTGTCTGCCGCAGCAATAACGTCAGTCCAGGTTGGCGTGTCTGACATTTTCAAGCCAGCTTTTGCCATCAGGTCTTTGCGATACATAATAAAAGACGATTCGCCGTAGAATGGAGCTGCATAAAGCTTGCCGTCGTAAGAAAGACCGCCTGAAACTGCTGGCAGAATGTCTGCTGCATCATCAATGCCAGCAAGCGGAACCAGCCAGCCTTTTTTGCCCCAGATTGGGGTTTCATACATCCCGATGGTCAGCACGTCATATTGGCCACCCTTGGTTGAAATATCTTTCGTCACTTTTTGACGAAGATCATTTTCTTCCAACGTTACCCAGTTCAGCTTGATGCCGGGGTTGGCAGCCGTAAAATCGTCGGTATATTTTTGCATACGGATCATGTCACCGTTGTTTACGGTGGCGATTGTCAAGGTGGTGTCGTCGGCCATAGATGTGCCTGCCATCAAGGCAAGCGCAAAGCCACCGATTACACCGGTGATTAATTTTTTCATGGAATCCTCCCAATGTGATCGGGCGATTGCCCAACCTACGGGCAGATGATCACATTGAATTTAACACCCCGTCAAGGCAGATTCTATGCTGCGTTGCACCAATTCTCTATTTTTCAAGTAACGCAGAAGCTATGGCTTCATGAGTAATCAACCCGTTCACCAACTTTCCCGTTAATGCGGCACGCACCGCCTTCATTCGGTCAGCCACCATCACAACGCCGATCATTTTGCGGGTCGCTGGTTTGGTCAGGGGCACACTCAGCACGCGGTCGTTGGTCAGGCCTTCAATCAAGTCTCCATTGGCGTCAAAAGCCCAGCCCGTAATTTCACCGGCCGCCCCAGCGCGCATCAATGAGCGAATTTCATCGGCCCTGACAAAGCCGTCACGCAGCAGTGCCGCACCGGGATCAATGGTGCCAACGCCAACAAAAGTCACATTGGCCTGCTCAGCCAAATCCACTATGTTGCGAAGTGTTTTTTGCGCCAAAAGCAAATTCTTTTCATGAACTGTTGTGGCAATCACAGGCAAAGGCATAGGGTAATAAGGTGCACGCACACGGTCGCCAATCCGGCTTGCGACATCAAAAATAGAAGCCGAGCCATCAGGTGCGATATTGCCAACCAGCGACACAATTTTATGCTGCGGACAATCCATCGGGCTAATTTGTTCAGCCATCAAACGCAGCATTCGTCCGGTGCCCATGGCCACAATAACAGGATGCGCCGAAATCAGATAGCGCTCAAGCTCGGCCGCTGCAGCTTCTGCAACACCGACGCCAGTTGTAGGTGACTGCGGGTCACTTGGCACAACTTCACAAAAATCAATGTTATAAGCCGCCTTTATGCGTTCGGCCAATTCCAGGCAGACCCCGATCGGATGATCAAGACGCACGCGGATGAGCTTTTCAGTAATCGACAATGAAACAAGGCGCTGTGCCGTTTGCCGTGAAATACCCAGCTTTTTGGCAATTTGGTCCTGCGTGTTGCCAGCAATATAATAAAGCCAACCAGCCCGTGCCGCATCATCAAGGCGTTCATTTTCTGAATCAGTTTTTCGCGCCATTGCTCACTTCGCAAGATTTTTTTCGCGCAATGCATCATGCAAAGCTGGCATTGAGTCAAGAACGCGGTGCGGCACAAGGTCCTGCGGTAAGCGGTAACCGGCTTTGATATGGCTGCCGCCTGCAAAATGCCAAACCTCCATATCCGCCGCCATTGCCGCACGTACACCCATCTCACTATCTTCAATCACTAGACAATTCCGTGGGTCAAAACCCATAGCTGCTGCCACATGCAGGAAAAGATCAGGCGCAGGCTTACTGTTTTTGACAAGTGAGGCAGTAAAGCACGCGCCACTAAAAAAGCCCTCAAGCTGAGATTCAGCCAAGGAAACCTGCAAGCGCGTTGGGCTGGAACCCGTTGCAAGGCAAAACGACGTTGACATCGCGTTGAGCACAACCTCCACTCCTGGCATCGATTTGAGATTACCTTTCATTTTTGCAAGCAGTCTTTTTCGGTATTGACCGTTAAATTCCGGCGGAAATTTTTTCCCTAACCTGTGCTCAACACGTTCGGCCGCCGAAGCAAAACTCCGGCCCAGAAAATCTGCTCGAAAAATCTCTGGCGTGATGGGTAGCGCAATTTCAGCCATCATTTGCATCAGCACAGAAGAGCTGAGTACCTCGCTATCAACCAGCACGCCGTCGCAATCAAAGATGACAAGTTCAATTTTTCTTTTTTGCGGAAAATGCAGCAAGGCCAACCTTTAATTCTGCGCTGTGAGCAGTCGCTATACCACCCAGGGCCTCTACAGTGCGAGCGGTGTCTTCACCTTCGGCCGCATTAATCATCATTTTGGAAGCAGATGTTGCCAATGCCGAACGCTTGATAATTTGAGCGGCCATCGCATGTGAGGCAGCAAGGCTTTGCCCTTTTGGAACCACGACGTCACATAAGCCAAGGCTTCGCGCCGTATCCGCTGCAAACACCTCACCGGCAAGTGACATGCGCCGAATAATTTGTGCGCCAAAACGCTTCACTGCCCGCTGCGTGCCAGACCAACCGGGGATTATACCAAGTCCCGTTTCCGGAAGGCTGAATTTCACATGTTCCTCAGCGATGCGGAAATCGGCGCAAGTTGCCAATTCAAACCCACCACCCATAGCAGAGCCATTGAGTGCTGCAATTAGGGGCACGCGCAAACGTGTGAGCGCATCAAAAGCGCGGTGACCAATGCGCACCCACTGCAAACCGAAATCCTCCGGTGCTTCCGCACTCCATGCCGCAATGTCGCCGCCTGCGCAAAATGCCTTTTCACCCTGACCCGTGATGATGGCCGCTTTGATTGTTGCATCGGAATCAATGTTTAACGCGGCGCGTTCCAGCGCTAAGACCATAGCTTTATCGAAAGCGTTTAGCTTTTCAGGCCGCGCCACAGTGATTACAGCGATTGACCCTTCGATTACCAGCAGAATTCGGCTGTCGTCCGTATCAACCATGAACCACGGCTCCGATTTTGTCTTCCATGAAAAGTTTCGTATCCATCGATTTCAGCTTCGGCGAAATGATCAACGAAAACTCACTCTGGTCAATAATATTGTCTTGCAACAAAACGCCCGGTGCTATCTCTGTCACCACGATGCCTTCCGGGGTCAGTTTCATCACACAGCGTTCCGTTACATAGGTTACGTCTTGCCCTTGTATCACACCGCGCCTGCCGGAGAACGTGACTTGCTCGCAAGCCTTGACCAGCTTTTTTATCTTTCCTTCTTTTTCAATCACCAACTTGCCGTCTTTAATCTCCATTTTGGCACCAGCGCTAAAATAACCCGAATAAACAATTTTCCGCGCCCGCGCCGTGATATCTACAAAACCACCAGCACCTGCCGTCACGTGCGGCCTCGCCCCCAGTTTATGCACATTGACGCTGCCCTGTTGATCAATCTGCAAAAACGACAAGAGAGCACAATCAAAGCCGCCCGCTTGAAAATAAGTGAATTGATGTGGGCTGGCCACCATGGCTTCCGCGTTAGACGAACACCCAAATTGAAATTCAAGCAGAGGAATGCCACCCACAGCACCTTGCTCGATCACCCACGTGCATGCACCATGTTGGCCTTCTTCCAATAATATGCGTGGCACATTGGCCGAAACGCCGAAGCCCAGATTAACCACCCAACCGCGTTTCAATTCCTGCGCCACGCGCCGCGCAATGACCTTGCCAACGCCAAATTGCATAAGTGCAAAATCGGACAGCGGTTTGCGCATTTCGCCGCTGATGGCAGGGTCATAGGGAGTCTGCGTGGTTTGCCATTGGTCTGGCGCTTGCACAATATAGTCAATCAATATCCCCGGCACGCGCACATGGTGCATGGGGATCGTTTCATTTTCGACGATGCGCCTGGCTTGCGCAATCACGGTTCCCCCGTTGTTGTGCGCGGCAAGTGCCACTTCCATCGCACCCAAATAGGCACCCTCATCTTCAAATGAAAGATTGCCGCGCTTATCAGATGTGGAAGCGCGGATGATGCCAACGTCAGGAATGATCGATGGAAAATAGAGCCAGTCATCTCCGTCAAATTTGATCTTCTTCACAATGGGCATCGCTGCGGCTAGCCCATTCATTGCACAGCCTTGCTGGTCAGGGTCTACAAACGTGTCGATCCCAACTTTGGTTATTACGCCCGGGCGTTTGGCGGCGGCCTCGCGCAACATGTCAAAAATTATGCCGGAAGGAACATTATAGGCCGGGATTTCATTGGCTGTGATCATTTGCCAAATACGCGGTGGTTCAGCTGAAGAAGGGCCTGAAGGGTAAGAACCAGCAACAGTTCGGGCCACTTGGCCTGTGTTGACTGTAAGATGTTCAATGCCTTTTACACCATAAAAATCACCTGCGGCTATGGGGTGGATCAGTGTCAGCCCTTTGGGTGATTGGCGTTCAGCGAAACGTTCGCCCATAGCCTTTAAAATCGCATCAGGGCAGCAAAGACCGGACGACGAATTCACCGCTATAATGGCATTGTCATTAATATGCGAAACAGCTTCACTGGCAGAAACGATTTTAGCCATCAGTGATTGCCACGAATAAGATCAGCTGCTTTTTCAGCCATGGCTATGGTTGGCGCATTGGTATTGGACGAAACCACGCGTGGCATGATCGAGCTATCACACACGCGCAATGCATCAATGCCGCGCACCCGGCACTTCGGATCAACCACCGCCAACTCGTCGCGCGCATTACCCATTTTGCATGTGCCAACTGGATGATAGGACGAGCGCGCTGAAGCCCGCGCCATTTCGATATAATCCTGCTTCGTTTTACACTCTGGCCCCGGAAAATGTTCGGCCAGCACAAAGCGCCTCATGGAACGCGAATGCCCCACGTCCTGTGTAATCTTAATCGCTTCGATGTGTCGCTCAAGATCGTAAGGCTCAGCAAAAGAATTTGGATTGATTAGTGGAGCATCCTCAGGATTGTTTGAACGCAGCGTCACCGAACCACGCGATTTCGGTCGCGTATAGTAAGAATTGCACGTTGCCCCATTGCCGCCCGGCACACCGCCCACACCCTTTTCAACACCGGCACCAGCCAGAAAGTGAAACTGCAAATCCGGTGTTTTCTCGTCCTTTTTATTGCCCCACCAGAATGCCCCTGCTTCAACAATGTTAGACGCCACAGGGCCAGATTTGAACAAAAAATATTCCGCACCCGCTGCCAGTTTCCAATGCAATTTTTTATATTTATCATAGGAATGTGGCCCGTTCAAAACCCATGTCACATCGGTTGAAAAGTGATCATGAAAGTTCTGGCC
>JAYVCU010000039.1:0-34900 GCA_043749835.1 Hyphomicrobiales bacterium | reverse complement strand
TATTCAGCTGGTGGACAGTTCTCAGTACCGGGGTCACATTCAGTGTTGTCTTGTGTACCCTTGGGCTTTTTGGCATTCATTTTCTGGTCTTTAGGCTGTTGACCATTTTGTTTTGCTTGGTCGTTCTTTTCAGTGTCTTGCTTCACGGGTGCGTCACCGCTTTTCTGCTTGGTGACGGGCACGTCTGGTGTGGATTTTGCTGTGTCTTCGGGCGGTGTCACAACAGATTTTTCTTGAGACTTATCCCGCTTGGTTTTTGCCGAAGGCTCTACAACCGGTTCATCTACCTCAGGTGTCTTAACAGCCGGTACTTTAGCTGCTGGCGTTGAAGCAGCCGGTGCCTGCTTAACAACAGGAGCATCCGCTTGCGCTGGTGGGGTAACGATCGGCGGAGCCTCCTCCTTACCCTTTTTCACGTCTACCTTGTCCTGCGTATCAACCTTTGCGCTGCCATTCGCAGCGGGTTTCATTGGCTCAACCGCCTTTTGATCCGGTTTTACAACCGGCACCTCAGTCGTGGTTTTGCCATCGGCAGGTACGTCAGCTTTTGCACCGGGTTGTGCAGTCGTCGTCGTGGACTGGCTATTTTTGTCCAAGGTTTTGCCAGACACGACCGGCTGATCAGCAGACACGTCTGCAGGCTGGATACCCTGTGCTTTACGGTCAGTTACAACCTGTTCAACCTGCAGCGCCTTTTTTGGCTTGGCAGTTTCATCAACCTTTACCTCAGGATTGAAGATTGTGATCGTATTGGCATCAGTTTTGCCAACTGCGTCGGGATTGCTAACAGGTTTTTCTGCCAGAGCCGTAACCTTCGTATTGGTTGCTTTCTCTATCTCGTTCACCTGAATCACATTGTTTACGACGATATTGTTTTCAATGCGTACAGTTTGAGGAGGACTCTGCTGAATAATTGTGCGTACTTCGTTACGGTCGCGGATAATCCTGTCGGATAGATTGATTGACAAGAATGCAGAAGTCGGTACCGCTTGCCAGTAATAATCCGGCACGTCACCGATTGTAATGTTGATATCTATGTCGCCACCTCTGCGGGGCGGCAGCGGTGCCCATGCTATTTCGTGTTGTCCACGACTCCAGGCAACCCATGCCGGTGCCCAGCGATGGCCCGGTACCCAATACCAGCCGATGTCGCGAGAATATCCCCAGCGACCATAGTGGTATGTGGCCCAACCAAATCGTTCATTGGAGACCCACAGCCAGCCATACCGCTGGGTATAAGACCAATGGCCTAAAGTATAAGGACGCCAACCATGACTTATGTGCTGCGGGATAAACACGTATTGGTCCTGATAGGACACCCAATTTCCATAGGGCTCCAAGCGGTCATAAAACGTCCCAAAGCTAAAGTTAACCGAAATACTTGTGTCAGCCTGGGCTTGTGTTGCCATTGGAAATGTCGCTGGTGCAATTGTGGAAACAGACAGCAAGATGCCAGCTGCCGAAACCGCGCCCAAAACCATGTGCTTAAAAGTCATCTTACAATTCCTTTCGATTGTTTGAGTAGTATAATTGCTCTATAACGCTTGAGGCTTGGCAAGGTTCCGTCAACGCACGTCGGCTTCACTTGTGGCTATTCATCATTGATTCACATTTGCCATGCGCATAACGTGTGTAGGCTTTACAGCGCAACTTGATCAGATGCGGATTCTTATGCGTTCCCATCATCATAGAGTGGTTGCCATGCCTCATCATGTTGTTGCCCATATTTGCAGCTTCAACACCTGTAGAAAGTGCCGCGACAACGATGGAAGCGCTGAGAATTATCTTAATCATGATGTCAATCCTTTTGATTTCAGTGAGCAGAGTAGAAAACGTAAATAAACGCCCCAGCTGGAATTTGGTTCCAACATTGAAAGATTTATTCTCAAATGATCTATCGTCCTAAAACGTCACCCATTGCGACGCTTGCCTTCGAGCAAATCGATTACACGTCGCATGGCATCCAAGACATTGGTGCCAGGGCCAAACACTTCGGCTACTCCGGCGGCCTTAAGGAAATCATAGTCAGCACGCGGAATAACACCGCCACAAATCACAATGATGTTGTTGCGTTTTGCCACTTCCAACGCTGTGATCAATTCGGGAACAAGTGATTTATGTCCAGCCGCTAATGATGACACGCCGATGACATCTACATTTTGCTCAACGCCAAGTTTTGCCGCTTCTTCTGGTGTCTGAAACAGCGGCCCGGCAATGACCTCAAATCCTAGATCACCAAAAGCAGCGGCAATGACTTTTGCCCCACGGTCATGGCCATCTTGACCGAGCTTGGCAATAAGGAGTTTTGGGATTTTCTTTTGTGCCAGCGCCACAAAGCGTTCAGTCAACACCCGATATTCAAAATCATCTCCATATTCTCCGCCGTGCACACCTTTTATAACGTGTGGCGCAGCCACATGATCACCGAAAGCCACTCGTAAGGTATCAGAGATTTCACCCACGGTGGCACGCGCGCGGGCGCAGGCAATGGCGGCTTCAAGCAAATTACCTTTTCCTGTCTTGGCAACCTCAAGCAATTCAGCGAGCGAGTCTTCAACGCGCCCATAATCGCGGAATTTTTTAACCTGTTCGAGGCGCTTCACCTGCGCTTTACGCACCGCTGAATTATCGATCTCGCGCGTTACCAATTTGGCCTCTTCGTCAAGGCGAAACTTATTGACGCCGATAATAACGGTTTCACCCTTATCCGCCGCAGCTTGCTTCAACGTGGCAGCCTCTTCGATCATGCGCTTGGGCAAGCCTGCCGTTACCGCCTTGGTCATTCCGCCCTGTGCCTCAATCTCTTCCATCAAGGCCCAAGCCCTGTCAGCAAATTGTGCCGTTAGGCTCTCAACATAGTAGGAGCCGGCCAGTGGATCAGCCACTTCGGTGATGCCCATTTCATGCTGCAAGATAAGTTGTGTGTTGCGGGCGATGCGAGCCGAAAATTCCGTGGGCAGTGCGATAGCTTCATCAAATGAATTGGTGTGCAGTGATTGCGTTCCGCCGAGAATTGCCGACAACGCCTCATAGGCAGTGCGGACGATATTGTTGTAAGGGTCTTGCTCTTGCAGCGAAACGCCAGACGTCTGGCAATGCGTGCGAAGAATAAGACTTTCAGATTTTTTCGGATTAAACGAACTCATCACCCGGTGCCACAGCAACCGCGCAGCCCGCAGCTTTGCAGCTTCCGCAAAAAAGTTCATACCAATCGCAAAGAAGAATGAAAGCCTGCTAGCAAATTCATCAACGTCTAATCCGTGCGCCAATGCGGCGCGCACATATTCGCGGCCATCGGCCATAGTGAAGGCAAGTTCCTGCACCAACGTGGCACCAGCTTCCTGCATGTGATAACCCGAAATGGAAATCGAATTAAACTTCGGCATCTGTTTGGCAGTGTAGGAAATGATATCTGCTACAATGCGCATCGAAGGCTCTGGCGGATAGATGTAGGTGTTGCGCACCATAAATTCTTTCAGAATGTCATTTTGAATCGTGCCTGAAAGTTCCGATGGCTTTAACCCTTGCTCTTCGCCCGCTACGATGAACATCGCCAGAACAGGGATCACCGCGCCATTCATGGTCATTGAAACAGACATATCTTGCAGCGGAATTCCGTTAAAGAGAATTTTCATATCCTCAACGCTATCGATAGCTACACCTGCTTTGCCCACATCAGCAACAACGCGGTAGTGATCTGAATCATAACCGCGATGGGTAGCAAGATCGAAAGCAACCGAAAGTCCTTTCTGACCTGCAAGAAGCCCCTTGCGATAAAATGCGTTGGATTCTTCAGCGGTTGAAAAGCCTGCGTATTGTCGGATAGTCCAAGGCCGACCCGCATACATTGAAGCATAGGGTCCGCGCACATAGGGCGCTTCACCTGGTTTGCTGCTGAGATATTCAAGGCCCACAAGATCAACTGCCGTGTAAAGCGGCTTGATTTTTAACCCGTCTTTATCCTCCTTGGCCATCATTCAAATTCCACAATCACTTGATCAACTGCTAAGCTGTCACCCACTTGGGCCTGCACGTGCTTCACCTTGGCATGACTAATCGCGCGCAAAACATTTTCCATTTTCATGGCTTCCACAACGGCAATCGTCTGGCCGGCTTCAATCACGTCTCCCACGTTAACGTGGAGCGAGCGCAGCAGGCCCGGCATAGGGCAAAGCAAAAGTTTTGAAGTATCCTTTATCTTTTTAAGTGGCATCCTCGTCGCCAAAGATGTGACACGTGGCGAACGCACGTGCACCAACACATCCATACCGCGGCGACGCAAGCGAATGCCTTTAGGCGAAATCGAAACTTTGACGCTGAGTTCCTGCCCATCAAAGCGGAAGTGCCCCAACGTTTGGCCTGGCTGCCAGGCAGATGAAACCAGCAAGGCTTTGTCATTATCCAATGCAATGTGATGGCCGACCGCTTCCTGAGTCACGTGGGCAGTGATTGATTGAGTGCTTGTTGTTACTACCCAGTCTTTGCCAGGCTTGCGTTGATGGTGTGGGATTGCGCCACTGATTTGCGCGGCACGCTCTTGTATTTTTGCATGAATGTAAGCAGCAATACGCGCCAGATTGTGCAGGTCATCGCACTTTGCTTCTACACCCTTGAAACCCTCTGCAAATTCTTCTGCAATGAATGCTGTGGTGATGTTGCCACTTTGGAATCGTTTATGCGCCATTACGGCTGAGAGGAAGGGCAGATTATGGCCAATGCCTTCAACTTCAAATTCGTCCAACGCATTTTGCATGGCGTTGATGGCGCAGGTGCGTGTTTCGCCCCACGTGCAAAGCTTTGCCATCATCGGATCATAAAAAATTGAAATGTCACTGCCTTCCACAACACCCGTGTCATTGCGAACAATTGTTCTATCGCGTTTCTCACCTTCGTCAGGTGGGCGGTATTTTGTGAGGCGGCCAATCGACGGAAGGAAATTGCGATAAGGGTCTTCTGCGTAGAGCCGACATTCCATGGACCAGCCTTTGAGTTTCACATCGCCTTGCTTGAAACCCAATTTTTCGCCCGCCGCCACGCGGATCATTTGCTCAACCAGATTAAGACCCGTGATCAGTTCTGTGACTGGATGCTCCACCTGCAGCCGTGTGTTCATTTCGAGGAAATAGAAATTGCGCTTGGCATCGACAATGAATTCCACCGTTCCGGCAGATGTGTAAGCCACGGCTTTGGCCAAAGCGACAGCCTGCTCACCCATGGCTTTACGTGTTGCGACATCAAGAAAAGGTGAGGGCGCTTCTTCGATTACCTTTTGATTGCGGCGCTGGATTGAGCATTCGCGTTCACCCAGATAAACCAGATTACCGTGACTATCACCCAGCACCTGAATTTCAATGTGGCGCGGCTCTGTCACAAACGTTTCGATAAAAATCCGGTCATCGCCAAAAGATGACGTGGCCTCAGAGCGTGCAAGCGCAAAGCCTTCACGCGCTTCCTCGTCATTATAAGCCACGCGCATACCTTTGCCGCCGCCCCCTGCAGAGGCCTTGATCATCACCGGATAGCCAATGTCCCTGGCGATTTTTACGGCGTGGTCAGCATCGTTAATCAAACCCATAAAGCCAGGCACAGTTGAAACGCCTGCCGCCATCGCCAACTTTTTAGAAGTGATCTTGTCGCCCATCGCTTCAATGGCTTTTGGGCTAGGGCCGATAAAGACTATGCCTGCAGCTTGACACGCACTTGAGAAAGCCGCCTTCTCAGATAAAAAACCATAACCAGGATGAATAGCTTCAGCGCCAGTTTGCTTTGCAGCGGCGATGATCTTATCGATCAACAAATAGCTTTGCGCCGAAGGGGCAGGGCCAATGTGCACCGCCTCATCGGCCATTTTTACATGCAGCGCATTTTTATCCGCATCCGAATAAACCGCCACAGTCTTGATGCCCATCTTCTGCGCAGTCTTGATCACGCGACAAGCAATCTCGCCGCGATTGGCAATGAGGATTTTTTTAAACATCATAGCCTTTTGCGCACCATTCGAAGCTTGCGAGATGTGAGCACTCCAGGCTGAGGTATAAAAATGAATTCCTCATGCTGAGGTGGCGCGGAACGTGCCCTCGAAGCACGCGCAACAAGTGACGGCCCTCACAGCGGCATCGTGTCGTGTTTTTTCCACGGCGTCTCCACTTTCTTTTTGCGCAAAGCTGCAAAGGCCCTTGCAATGCGTTTACGCGATGAATGCGGCATAATCACTTCATCGATAAATCCGCGTTCGGCCGCAACAAAGGGGTTGGCAAAACGGTTCTCATATTCCTTGGTGCGAACGGCGATTTTTTCTTTGTCAGCAAGTTCGCTGCGGTAAATTATTTCCACCGCCCCCCTGGCCCCCATCACGGCTATCTCTGCTGTGGGCCACGCATAGTTTACATCTGCGCCAATGTGTTTGGAGGCCATCACATCATAGGCACCGCCGTAAGCCTTGCGCGTGATCAGTGTGACCATCGGCACCGTCGCTTGTGAATAGGCAAACAATAATTTCGCGCCATGTTTGATAACGCCGCCAAATTCCTGCGCGGTTCCCGGCAGGAAGCCCGGCACGTCAACCAGCGTTAGGATCGGAATGCTGAAAGCATCGCAGAAGCGCACGAAGCGTGCGGCCTTGCGCGACGAGTCAATTTCTAACACGCCTGCAAGGTGCAGCGGTTGGTTAGCCACCACGCCAATCGGGTGCCCTTCGATGCGAATGAATCCGGTGATGATGTTGCGCGCAAAGGCTTCCTGGATTTCAAAGAAGTCGTCCTCATCAGCCAGGGCCAACACCAACTCTTTCATATCATAAGGCTGGGCTGCACTTTCCGGAACCAGACTATCAAGCCGCGCGTCCACACGATCTGGCTCATCATGGAAGGGCCGAGTCGGTGGGGCTTCACGGTTTGACAACGGCAGAAAATCAAACAGCCGCCGCACTTGCTCCAGGGTTTCGACGTCATTGTCGTAAGCGCCATCAGCCACAGATGATTTCGTGGTATGCGTAACGGCTCCGCCTAACTCTTCGGCGGTGACAATTTCATTGGTCACCGTCTTCACCACATCAGGGCCAGTGACAAACATGTAAGACGTGTCGCGCACCATGAAAATAAAGTCAGTCATCGCTGGCGAGTAAACCGCACCGCCAGCACAGGGCCCCATGATCACCGAGATTTGCGGCACAACGCCTGATGCTGACACGTTGCGCTTGAACACTTCAGCATAGCCCGCCAGCGAATCCACGCCTTCTTGAATGCGCGCTCCGCCAGAGTCATTAAGGCCGATGACTGGTGCCCCAACTTTCATGGCCATGTCCATGATTTTGCAAATTTTCCGGGCGTGGGTTTCTGAGAGCGAACCACCCAGCACAGTAAAATCCTGGGCAAACACGCACACCATTCGGCCATTGATCGTGCCCCAGCCGATCACCACGCCGTCCCCGGGGATAATCTGCTTGTCCATGCCAAATTCGGTGGCGCGGTGAGTGACAAACATATCGTATTCTTCGAAGCTGTCCTCATCAAGCAGCACGTCAATGCGCTCGCGCGCTGTCAGTTTGCCTTTTGCATGTTGCGCCGCAATGCGCGCTTCGCCGCCGCCTAAACGGGCTTCAGCACGGCGTTTTTCTAATTCCTTGAGAACGTTTTCCACAGATTCCAAACTTCTTTTTGCCACCCAACTGCTAGCCCAAGGCCAGACCAAGGGCAATCTGCCTGATCATGTCGGTTTCAGTGTTTGGATTGCCTCTAAAATGATGTGAATAAACAAAACCATGAAGTACGCAAATCAAATGGCTCTTGCTCGTTTCTCTATATGTTGGCAATGGTGAGCCGAATTCAGATTGTAAGTGAGAACTGATGAAAAAAACCGCCACCCAAATCAAGGCCGATATTTTGGCCAAGCTCACTTATTCCATCGGCAAAAACCCCGAAGTCGCTAATCGCCACGACTGGCTAGTAGCCACCACGTTGGCTTTGCGCGATGTAATGATCGAGCAGTGGATGGACTCCACCCGCCGCGCTTATAAGGCCCAAGCAAGGCGCGTTTATTATCTTTCACTCGAGTTTCTCATCGGCCGCCTGTTGCGTGACTCGCTGAACAATCTGGAACTGCAAGACGTGTTTCGCGAGGCTTTGGCTGAACTGAACGTCGACCTTGATCTGACTGAAGCATTGGAGCCAGACGCGGCCCTCGGCAATGGCGGCCTTGGCCGATTGGCGGCCTGCTTTATGGACAGCATGGCCAGCCTTGATATTCCAGCTTATGGTTATGGCATTCGTTACAATCATGGCCTGTTTCGTCAGCTGGTCAACGATGGCTGGCAAGTTGAGGTTCCAGAGACCTGGTTGGAAGACGGTAACCCTTGGGAATTCGCCCGCCGCGAAGCCGCATATAAGATTAGTTTTGGCGGCAAAGTTCAAACCACAACTGGTAAAGAGGCTGCTGTTTGGTTGCCGGGCGAGTCTTTGCTGGCCACGGCTTTTGACACGCCTCTGGCAGGCTGGCGCGGTAAACGTGTCAACACGCTGCGCCTGTGGGGCGCGCGCGCATTTGATCCTATTCATCTCAGTGCTTTTAACAGCGGCGATTTTATCGGCGCACTTGCTGGCCAAACCCGAGCCGAAATTCTGACACGTGTGCTTTATCCGTCTGATTCCACACCGCAGGGCCAAGAACTGCGTTTACGGCAAGAATTTTTCTTCACGTCGGCCAGCTTGCAAGACATTCTGCGCCGTCACATGCAGCACTATGGCACCATCGGTAATCTTGCTGATAAAACTGCCGTACAGATCAATGACACTCATCCGGCAATAGCGGTTGCAGAATTGATGCACTTGCTGGTGGATATCCACAATGTACATTGGGATGAAGCGTGGGAGATGACGCAGAAAATCGTTTCATACACCAACCACACGTTACTTCCAGAAGCCCTGGAAAGTTGGCCAATGAGCCTTTTTGAAAACTTACTGCCGCGCCATTTGCAAATCATCTTTGCAATCAACGATCACTTGCTGGTTGAAGCTCATAGCAAACTGGGCGCTGACGCAAACTTCATCCGCTCGGTTTCATTGATTGATGAAAATGGCGGGCGACGGGTGCGCATGGGCAACTTAGCCTTTGTGGGTTCGCACAGCATCAACGGCGTTTCAGCACTTCATACCGAATTGATGAAACACAGTGTGTTCAAAGATTTGAACACCCTTTATCCGGACCGCATCAACAACAAAACCAATGGCATCACACCACGCCGCTGGCTGCATAATATCAACCCTCAACTCTCAGCATTATTGGCGGAAGTGGGCGGCACAGAAACGTTAGATAATGCCGAGCTTCTAACCCGAGCTGCCGGTATTGAAAAAGACGCTGGCCTGACGGAGCGGTTTGCTCAGATTAAGCGCGACAACAAAGTGTTGCTGGTGCATCTGGTTGAATCGCGACTGGGCGTGAAGCTGGATCCAACTTTCATGTTCGATGTGCAAGTGAAACGCATTCATGAATATAAGCGTCAACTGCTAAACATTTTGCAAACCGTGGACGCCTATTTGCAAATTAAAGCCAACCCTCCGGGAAAGCCTGTGCCGCGTGTTAAAATTTTCGCAGGCAAAGCTGCGCCAAGTTACACGCAGGCCAAGCTGATTATTAAGTTAATCAATGACGTGTCGGCCGTGGTGAACGCTGACCCGGATATGCAAGGCAAATTACAGGTTGTGTTCTTGCCTAACTATAATGTTTCTTTAGCTGAAGTTATCGTGCCCGCTACCGATCTTTCGGAACAAATTTCAACGGCGGGTATGGAAGCCTCTGGCACCGGTAATATGAAATTCGGCCTTAATGGTGCCCTCACCATTGGTACACTGGATGGCGCCAATGTGGAAATGCGTGATCGCGTCGGTGCTGAAAATTTCTTCATTTTTGGCTTGAAAGCCGATGAAGTGGAAGCCCGCCGCGCCAAAGGTATTGACGGCCATGCGGTGGTTGAAGCCTCACCGCGATTGCGCGCTGTTTTGCGCGAACTGAGCAAAGGCACGTTCTCGGCGGATGAGCCCACGCGTTTCAATGCCATTGCCGATTCCATTTATCATGGAGACTGGTTTATGGTGGGACAAGACTTTGACGCTTACCTTGCAGCACAGGAAAAAGTCGATCACACGTGGTTAACACCAAAGGACTGGACGCGCATGACAATTCGCAATAGCGTGAACATGGGCTGGTTCTCATCTGATCGTACAATCAGGGAATATGCTCGTGATATCTGGAACGTACCAACGAATTGATTGAGAAATGCCATGGCCGATATTAAGTGGAAAACCAACGGCCCTGAAATCCAAGCCATCGTTGAAGGCAGGCACGCAGACCCGTTTAAACTTATGGGTTTGCACCAGGTCGGCAAGGACTTTGTGGCCCGCGCCTATATTCCGGGCGCTGATATTGTCACGGTTCAAGCGCTTGATGGAACTGATTTGGGTACATTGGAACGCCGCCACTCAGCAGGCTTCTTCGAAGGTGAAGTGAAGGCCAAGGCCAAACAGGCCATTCGCTTTCACTGCATGAATGCCAGTGGCCGCTGGACAACAACAGATGCGTATTCGCTTGGCCCTGTGCTAGGGCCGCAAGATGATTATTTCATCAGCGAGGGTAATCATTTAGGCCTTTATAATAAACTTGGTGCTCACCCCATGCAGCATGAAGGCGTGGACGGCGTTCACTTCGCCATATGGGCCCCCAACGCCCAGCGGGTTTCGGTGATCGGAGATTTCAACAGCTGGGATGGCAGGCGCCATGTGATGCGCAAGCGCATGGACGTAGGCGTGTGGGAAATTTTTGTACCAGAAGCAAAAGTGGGGCAGGGATATAAGTATGAATTACTGGATCCAAATGGAAATTTGCTGCCCCTGAAATCTGATCCCTTCGCATTTGCCGCCGAACTTCGGCCCAATACAGCGTCCAAAGTTTCTGACATTTCAAATTTTACATGGACTGATGCGGACTATTTAGCCAAGCGTGCGCAAGGCGATAAGCGTCGCCAGCCCATGTCCACTTATGAAGTGCATCTGGGTTCGTGGCGGCGCAAAGGTGCCAACGAATTTTTGACTTATGATGAGTTGGCCGACCAACTGATCGGTTACGTCAAAGACTTGGGTTTCACCCACGTCGAGTTGCTGCCCGTGTCTGAACACCCGTTTGATCCGAGCTGGGGCTATCAACCCACCGGCTTGTTTGCGCCCACGTCTCGCTTTGGTGATCCACAAGGCTTTGCCCGGTTTGTAAACCGCGCCCATGAGGCGGGCATAGGTGTTATATTGGATTGGGTACCAGCACATTTCCCAACCGATCAACATGGGCTTTCGAATTTTGACGGCACAGCCCTGTATGAACACGCCGATCCGCGCCAGGGTTTTCACCCCGATTGGAACACCGCGATTTTCAATTTTGGCCGCAAAGAAGTACTCAGTTTTTTGCTCAACAACGCGCTGTTCTGGCTAAAACAGTATCATATTGATGGCTTGCGCGTCGATGCCGTGGCCTCGATGCTGTATCTGGATTACTCGCGCAAAGACGGTGAATGGATTCCGAACCAATTTGGTGGCCGCGAAAATCTTGAAGCCATTGCCTTTTTACAACGCGTGAACCATGAATGTTACGGCCAGCACCCCGGCATCGTCACCATCGCTGAAGAAAGCACGGCCTTCCCCGGCGTCTCAAAACCAACGTCAATGAATGGCCTTGGCTTTGGCTTTAAATGGAACATGGGGTTCATGCATGATACCCTTAAATACATGGGCCGTGAGGGCATCCACCGCCGCCACCATCACAACGACATGACCTTCGGCTTGCTTTATGCCTTCACCGAGAATTTCGTATTACCGCTTTCCCACGACGAAGTGGTGCATGGCAAAGGCTCTTTATTGGCCAAAATGTCTGGCGATGATTGGCAAAAGTTCGCCACGCTGCGCGCGTTTTACGCTTTCATGTGGGCTTACCCCGGCAAAAAACTTCTCTTCATGGGCCAGGAATTCGCGCAGTGGGAAGAATGGAATTTTGCCCAGTCTTTAGACTGGCATTTACTGGATGGTGAGCCCCATAAAGGCATGCATTCACTCGTTCGCGATTTAAACAAATTGCATTCAGCGGTGAAATCCCTGCATGCGCGCGATTGTGAGCCTGAAGGTTTTGAATGGCTGCTGGCCGATGAAGGGGAGGCTTCAGTTTTCGCTTGGGCCCGCCATGATGGTGAAGGCGGCGATGTGGTTGCCACTGTGTCCAATTTTACATCTGTACCGCGTGAGAATTATATTTTGCCGCTTACACAAGATGGAGAATGGCGCGAGCTGATCAACACAGATGCTAAAAACTATTGGGGTTCAGGCCTTGGAAACGACGGCAAAATCAATGCCAGCAACGGACCGTCTCACAACAAGCCTGCCTCGGCGCGCATCACCCTGCCGCCGCTGGCCACGCTGTATTTTATAAAAGAAAATAAAAAATCGGGGAGAGCAAAGTGACAGAGCAACGCAGACATGGGCCACTGGCCCGTGAGGCCATGGCCTATGTTTTAGCCGGTGGTCGTGGGAGCAGGTTGATGGAGCTAACCGATGTCCGCGCCAAGCCTGCTGTGCCTTTTGGCGGCAAATCGCGTATTATTGATTTTGCTTTATCCAATGCAATGAACTCTGGCATAAGACGCATCGGTGTGGCTACGCAATATAAAGCCCATAGTTTAATCCGCCATTTGCAACGCGGTTGGAACTTCTTTCGCACCGAACGCAATGAAAGCTTTGATATTTTACCGGCCTCGCAGCGTGTGTCTGAAGACCAGTGGTATGCCGGCACGGCCGACGCCGTGTTTCAAAACCTCGACATCATTGAATCTCATAATGTAAAATATATCGTCATTCTTGCTGGTGATCACATCTATAAGATGGATTATGAATTGATGCTGCAGGAACATGTAGACACCGGTGCCGATGTGACCATTGGTGTGTTGGAAGTGCCGCGCCTTGAAGCGTCAGGTTTTGGCGTGATGCATGTGGATGATAAAGACCAGGTCATCAACTTTATTGAAAAACCCAAAGATCCTCCGGCTATTCCGGGAAATCCCAATGTGGCTTTGGCCTCCATGGGCATTTATGTTTTTGAAACCAAACTGCTGGCCAAACTACTCATAGAAGATGCGGCAACACCAAACTCATCTCGTGATTTTGGCAAAGACATCATTCCAAAAATGGTCAAAGGCGGCAAAGCCATGGCCCACCGCTTTACCAAATCCTGTGTGCGTTCAGTTTTAGAGAAGGAAGCTTACTGGCGCGATGTCGGAACCATTGACGCCTATTGGGAAGCTAATCTTGATTTGTGCGAAGCCGTGCCCTCGCTTGACCTTTATGAAAATGAGTGGCCGATCTGGACTTACAGCGAAGTAACCCCGCCCGCCAAATTCGTGCATGATCTTGAGGGCAGGCGCGGCTCAGCTATCGCGTCATTGGTATCAGGTGGTTGCATTGTTTCTGGCGGTATGATCCGCCGCACCATGTTGTTCAGCGGCTGTCGGGTAAATTCATATTCATCACTGGAAGATGCGGTGGTGCTGCCGCGCGTCAACGTTGGTCGCAACGCCAGACTTTACAAGGTGGTGATTGATACCGGCGTGACCATTCCTGACGGCCTGATTGTCGGGGATGATCATATTCTTGATGGCAAGCGTTTCCGCCGCTCGGAGAAAGGCGTTTGCCTGATCACCCAGCCGATGATTGATAAATTAGGGCTTCAATGAACGTTCTTTCCGTTGCGGCCGAAATATATCCACTAATCAAAACCGGTGGCCTGGCCGATGTGGTCGGCGCTTTGCCTGCAGCTCTGGCGCCGCATGATGTTGAGATGATGTGCTTTGTGCCGGGCTATCCCTCTGTGTTGCAGGCCCTGGATAACCCGCAAGAGCTACACCGATTTAGCGAGTTGGCTGGCGGCCAGGCTGCGCTACGCATCGGCAAAGCACAGGGCTTAAATGTGATTGTTCTTGATGCACCACAGCTTTTCAGTCGCCCTGGCAATCCCTATCTGGGGCCCGATGGCAAAGATTGGCCTGACAATGCGCAGCGTTTCGCAGTATTTTCAGAAGTAGCGGCTGAACTGGCGCGTGGATCTTATGGCCATTACAGCGCCGATATTTTGCATGCGCATGATTGGCAGGCGGCACTGGCCTGCACTTATTTGCGCTATCGCGGTGGGCCGAAATCGTTGCTGACGATTCATAATATCGCCTTTCAAGGTATATTTGCGCCAGAGACTTTCATGTCGCTTCATTTGCCGCAAGAAGCTTACGGCCTCGACGGTGTGGAATTTTATGGCAATATAAGCTATATGAAAGGCGGATTGGCTTCAGCCACGGCCCTTTCAACAGTCAGCCCCACGTATGCGCAGGAAATCTGCACCGCCAATTATGGCATGGGGCTGGAAGGCGTTTTGCAAGCCCGACGTTTATCGCTGAGCGGCATTGTCAACGGCATTGATGCCGACGTGTGGAACCCTGCCACAGATACAAGTTTAGCGCAGCGCTATGATGCTAAAACCACCGACTTGCGTAAACGCAACAAACGCGAATTGGAAAAACAATTTAACCTGGAAGAAGGCGATGGCATTATCCACGGCGTAGTCAGCCGCCTGACCTGGCAAAAGGGTCTGGATAAATTTGCGACACTGTTGGATGACGTGGTGGCGGGCGGCGCACGCGTGGTTGTGTTGGGCAATGGCGAGCCCACTATCGAACAGGCGTTTCGTGCCGCCGCTCTAAAACACCCAGGCCGTATTGGCGTGATCACAGCTTACAGTGAGCCGCTGTCCCATCTTATCCAGGGCGGTGCTGACACCATGGTAGTGCCGTCGCGCTTTGAACCGTGTGGCCTCACCCAGCTTTATGGCTTGCGCTATGGTTGCGTGCCCGTGGTTTCGCGCGTTGGCGGATTGGCCGATACTATCATTGACGCCAATGACGCAGCCCTCGGCGCCCAAGTGGCAACAGGAATTCAATTTGCACCTGTGGACGGCCCAA
Organism: Hyphomicrobiales bacterium; assembly: GCA_043749835.1. Classification (GTDB taxonomy): domain Bacteria; phylum Pseudomonadota; class Alphaproteobacteria; order Rhizobiales; family Aestuariivirgaceae; genus Aestuariivirga. Next base: position 19,869 of record JAYVCU010000039.1, on the reverse strand, counting down.
CTTTGCAAGGCGCTTTGAGCCGTGCGCAGTGGCTTTACAATCAACCAGCACTGTGGCGCCGCCTGCAACAGCGCGGCATGGCAAGCGACGTAAGCTGGGATCGCAGTGCGCGGGCCTATGCCGATCTTTACCAGCAAATTCTTTTACGGTGACAACATGATTAAAACAATTTCCACTTCGCCGTTCAGTGATCAACGCCCCGGCACGTCAGGCCTTCGCAAAAAGGTGAAAGTGTTTGAGCAACCGCACTATACCGAAAACTTCATTCAAGCAATTTTCAATGCGTTGCAAGGCTTCGCCCGCAAAACACTGGTGGTGGGTGGCGATGGTCGTTTTTATAATGACCGTGTTTCGCAAACAGTCATCCGCATGGCGGCAGCCAACGGTTTTGGTAAGGTGATTGTGGGCCGTGGCGGCTTGCTATCTACCCCTGCGGCATCCAACATTATCCGCAAATATGAAGCTTTCGGTGGCATTATACTATCGGCCAGCCATAATATGGGCGGGCCCGATCGCGACTTTGGGATTAAATATAATGCCGGCAATGGCGGCCCTGCACCAGAAAAAATAACCGAAGCCATGTTTGCGCAGAGTAAGTCTATTACTAGTTATAAAATCTGTGACGCTGCTGATATTGACCTTAACCGAATAGGCCTGAGCAAAATTGAAGACTTGATCGTTGAGGTCATTGACCCCGTGGCCGATTACGCCACGCTGATGCAAGGCCTGTTTGATTTTGATTTAATCCGTTCCCTATTCAAAACTGGCTTCAATATGAAATTTGACGGCATGAGTGCCATCACTGGGCCATATGGCACACGTATTTTTGAAGACTTGCTAGGTGCTGCAAAAGGCACAGTAATGAATGGTATGCCACTGCCAGATTTCGGTGGCCACCACCCGGACCCTAATCTTGTTCACGCCAAAGAACTTTGCGATTTGGTGATCAGCGGCAAGGGGCCAGATTTTGGCGCTGCCTCAGACGGCGACGGTGACCGCAACCTTATCGTGGGCAAGGGCATTTACGTAACGCCGTCAGACTCTCTCGCCATCATCGCGGCCAATGCAACCTGTGCACCGGGCTATGCCAAAGGCATAGCCGGTGTGGCGCGTTCCATGCCCACCTCTTGCGCGGCAGACCGGGTGGCCCAAAAACTGAAGATCAACCAGTTTGAAACGCCTACGGGCTGGAAGTTCTTCGGCAACTTGCTTGACGCGGGCCTTGTCACGATCTGCGGTGAAGAAAGCTTCGGAACAGGTTCAAACCATGTGCGTGAAAAGGATGGTGTATGGGCGGTGCTGATGTGGCTCAACATTTTAGCCCAGCGCAAGCAGTCTGTGATAGATATCGTGAGCGGCCACTGGGCCGAATATGGCCGCAACTATTACACCCGCCATGATTATGAAGACGTGGCCAGCGATGCAGCGAGTGGCTTGATGAATGGCCTTCGCAACAAATTGCCATCTCTCATCGGCCAGAATAACATCGTGAAGGCAGATGACTTTGCTTACGACGATCCTGTTGATAGCTCACACACCACGGGGCAGGGCATCAGACTGATTTTCGAAAACGGCTCGCGCATTATTTACCGCTTGTCGGGTACGGGCACATCAGGTGCCACATTGCGCGTATATATTGAAAAATATGAAGCAAACAGCGCCAATCATGGGCTTGACCCTCAGATGGCACTGGCCAATCTAATCACGCTGGCCCGCAATGTGAGTGATATTGAAAAGCTAACCGGCCGCAACGCCCCCACGGTGATCACCTGATTTCTAAAATACCAAAGCTCGGCGTTCATCTGGTGAAAGGCGGTGCGGAGGTTGCGCTGTTCTCACGCAATGGTACGGCCGCATGGATGTGCACATTTGCAGGAGAAGTTGAAAAGCGCACAGAGCTGAAAAAATCGGGTGATGTGTTTTTTGGATTCGTGCGTGGCATGAAGGCCGGAGACATGTATGGTTTTCGCTTGAGTGGCCCATGGACCCCAGAGAATAATCACCGATTTGATCAAAATAAGTTGCTGGTTGATCCCTATGCCACGCGCATTTCGTGCGCTTTTAAATATGCAGCACCGCTATCCGAGCTTGGCGTAAATACCGCTGCTTTAGTACCAAAATGCATTGCGGAAGTTGAGTTGCCGGATGTGCCGTTGCGCAAAATCAAACCTCCACGTTTAATCTATGAGCTTGGGGTAAAGAGTTTTACCAAGCTGCATCCTGAAATTCCAATGGAACAGCGCGGCACCGTAGCGGCATTGGCGCATCCAGCCATCATCGCACATTTCCGAAAGATTGGTGTTGATACACTCGAGTTGATGCCCATTCACTGTTGGATTGATGAACGCCATTTGCAAGACTTGGGCCTTACCAATGCCTGGGGTTACAATAGTGTTCAGTTCATGGCTCTTGATCCGCGCGTTGCACCCGGCGGCTGGGCGGAATTACGCGACACAGTTTCAGTTTTGCACCAAAACGGCATTCAGGTGATTATGGACGTTGTTTATAATCATTCCGGTGAAAGCGACCAATTAGGGCCAACCATTTCTTTTCGCGGCCTTGATGGTGCAACCTACTATGCCCACACAGATGGTAAACTTCATAATGATGCCGGCTGCGGCAACACGTTGGATTTAAACAACCCCCCGGTAACAGAAATGGTTTTGGATTCGTTGCGTCATGCTGTTTTGAAATGCGGTGTGGATGGCTTCCGCTTTGATTTGGCAACTGTTTTAGGTCGCACGGAAGATGGCTTTCAAGCTGGTGCACCTTTGGTCAAAAGAATAACTGATGATGCGGTGCTGGGCAGTAGAATTTTAATTGCTGAGCCGTGGGATGTGGGCCCGGGTGGCTACCGCCTGGGCAACTTCCCGCCGCAGTGGCTGGAATGGAATGACCAGTATCGTGACACAGTGAGACGTTTTTGGCGTGGTGATTTATGGTCTGCCAACCAAATGGCCACGCGGCTTTGCGGGTCATCAGATATTTTTGTTGGCCGCAAACCATCCAACAGCGTTAATTTTATTGCGGCACATGATGGTTTCACATTGCGCGATCTTACACTCTATGCCGCCAAGCTCAATTGCGCCAATGGTGAGTCCAACCGCGATGGAAATAGCGCAGAGATAACGTGGCCCAGTGGCAATGTGGAAGCTTTATTGGCGACATTGTTTTTGTCGCGAGGCACAATGATGATGACAGCAGGCGATGAATTCGGCCGCACACAGAATGGCAACAACAACGCTTATGCACAAGACAACGACACAACCTGGCTGAATTGGCAAGACGCAAACCCGAAATTAATTGACTATGTAAGCAGGATCAACGCGTTACGCGCTCAATTTGAATCATTTTTTGAAGATCAATTTGTTAATGCAAATTATGCGCAATGGTTTGATGCGGTCAGCAAACCAGTGGATTGGCAGCGTCCGCAAAATCGATTTCTCGGCTTGGTGTTAACCAGAAGTGGCAAAAGCTTGGCCATCGCGTTCAATGCAACAGCCGAAAACATTTTGCTCACTTATCCAGACATTAAATCCAAAACGTGGCAGCGGATTTTCGTTTCATCTGAAGGCACAAATTGTCCACCGTTTTCGGTTTGCGTCTACATTTCAAAGTTATCTTAATGCTTTAGCCGTTGCAACGTAACATCAACATCCAACGTGTTGAGATTGTCCAGCACCCGATACAAGAAACGATTGAGATCAGGCTTATCAGCAGGACCAATGCCTTGATCATTGCCCAGCACAAAATTGCGCAGCGAAAAACGCCGATCAGCGATGGTTATGGCAAGTTTGCGCGGAAGCACTGGAATTATCAGCGCACCTTCTTCTTCAGGCCAAGCACTTCCAATTGCTTCATTGATCACAGCCACGAATAAATCAATGCCTGGCACTTCAAACACATCCTGTGCGGCACGAAGTGACGGCAACACCCAATCCACCACGAAAAATACGATGACGCGAAAGCCTTTTTTTCGCGCTTCATTAAAAAACTGTAAATCAGCCACAGCTTTAAAAAAAGCTAGGAGATGGCGCTGCGGCAAATCAATCACGTAATCTCGCCCTGGAGAAGCCAGGATTGTATCAAACAATTTCATTTGCCCAGGCATTTTTTCAACGTCAGCAAGGGCTGTGCGACCGGGGAAATATTGTCGTAAAGGGCCAACAGGTGCGTCGGTATCCAAAACGAAAGGGTCTTTGCCATCCAGCAGCAAATAATCAACAACAAGTCGCGCCAGCAATGTTTTTCCATTGCGGCTGGCGTCTGATGCAACGATGTAAATGGTGGGCTTATTGGCCACGTGCTTGCCATAGCAGCAAGGCACCCACGTTCATGTTATTGCGTGGCAAGAATTTCCTGCAACATGGCAACATGGGCAAATTCCGCATCAATCTCTGAACACCATTTGCGTACATAGCCACGCAAAACGAAGGAGTATTTAGAATCTTCGCCTTTGGCCGTTTTGTTGGCGATGAAGTTACTAAACGTCACGCCAGCCAAATCCACTTGCTCATAAGCCATCTCATTCAACTTCGGCACGGTGATTTCCTGAGCCTTTGGAATCGCTGAAAAATACTTCTTGTGGGTGGTGTCATCCCATTCGAAGAAATTTGTTTCGTTGATTGAGTTACGTGCCACCAAATATTTTAAGCCCGGCAAATACTTTGCGATTTCACCAATTTCATCAAGTGATGCAATTGATGGGCCTACAACGTGAATCAGCCCGAGGTTGAAAACGCCGTTGCGTGCGGCTTCCAAAACACCGATACGCTCAAACAAATCGAGCGAATAAGATAAGTTACCGGCCTTCAAATCAACCACCGTGGCGCGTACGGGGCTGTTTTCCATCGTATCCAGAACTTTCATCTGCTGAACAACATCAGACAGATCAATGATTTCAGCCAGTGAAGGATAAAAACGGTTTAAACTGCCGCGTGGATTTTCAGTGTCGAAGGCCCGCGTACTCACTTTGTTGCGCGAAAAATAGTCAAGCAATGCGCGCGAAATGGTGGTTTTTCCTACGCCGCCCTTGTCAGCGCCTACGAGAATGAGGGTCGGTTTCATCAGTTGCTCCCCGGATAGTGTTATTTGCTGCCTCAGCAGATTGAGGGATGCCATATCATGTATGAAAATTTATGTATAGAAATAATCAGGTTAAAAAGCCAAGCCAGCTGGTACTCTATCGGGAAATTTGCTACCTGCAACCTCTAAAATTTGGGCCATTCTGTTAAGAAAGTGTTAGCCATGTTCAGTCTCATCCTTGGAACGATCCTTTTTGCGGGTCCGCATTTTTTATCAACCCTGTTGCCCGCGCAACGCGACCGTTTGACAGCGCGTTTTGGTGAAGGCACATTCAAAGGCGCTTATGCCGTCGTGTCATGGCTTGGTTTGATCTTGATGGTCTATGCTTATTGGACCACGCGCGGTGATGGGCACATGCTCTATGCGCCGCAAGGCTCCATGCGACATGCCACTATGGGCCTGGCAACAACGGGCATGATCCTGCTGGCCGCAAGCCACGGCAAAAGCCACATCAGGCTCTGGCTGCAAAATCCATTCTCCATTGGCATTGCACTCTGGTGCATTGGCCATTTGTTAAGTGTTGGCCAATTTGCGGCGGATTGGTTTTGGTTAACGTTATTGGCGGTGGCTTTGACTGATATTGCAGTTTCGATCGCACGCGGCAAAAAACCTGAATTTCAACCCATGTGGCGCTCAGATATTATTGCCGTAGTGGCGGGGTTGATATTGACGGGGCTACTGGTCAGCTTGTTCCACCCCTATGTACTGGGCGTGCGGCTAACGGGATAAGCTCATCCTAAAACTGCACACCATAAAAGCCAATCGCTGTTTCCAATTCAGTCTCTTCATAATTAAAGTGAGACTTGATAATGTGTTCAAGGTCGAGAAATGTGGCTGTGATGGCTGCAAAATTTTCAGCATTTTGCACCGTTATTAATGTAGTGACCGCATTTTCCAATTCCAGCAGATAGTGGTGGATGATCTGGTGCTCTGCAATCAATCGCTCTACCACTTTGCGAATTCCGTCGTTGCCACGTTGCTGTAATACGGGAAATAAATAGGCGCTCTCGATATCGTGGTGCGCCGTTAGCATCTCACATTCCTGACCACAGAGATTGCCAAACAAGCGCATCGATTCTTTGAGATCAAGATCGCCAATTGCATCACGCAGCGCATCTGGTTTTGCCAGCCCCTGGGCCACCACATCCAACACGCGCCGCACGTGCGCCATCTGCTGCAAATGATGGCGGTGGATCAACTTCAAATGCCGCCCTGGTAGTTTGTGTGCTTCAGTTGCCCCAGCAAGGGCAGGGGCTTTGGGGCGGGTGCGATCATCAAGAAGTGTAACTGTGGCCATGCTTAAGTATTAGCTTAGCCCTCCATTGCCCGCTACCCCATCCCCGTCTAAGATGCAGCCATGTCGCAACACCCGCTGCAAAAACGCATCACTGCCCCGGATATTCGCGGCCGCAAAGGGGGCCAGCCTATCGTCTCGCTCACCTCCTATCATGCGCATACGGCAGCGATTGCTGACAAATACGTAGACTTCTTATTGGTGGGCGACAGCTTAGGCATGGTGATGCACGGCTATGAAACGACCTTGCCCGTCCCGCTCGAGCTGATGATTATGCATGGCCGCGCTGTCACCAGGGGCGCCAAACACGCTCTCGTGGTTGTTGATATGCCGTTTGGGTCTTACGAAGAAAGCCCGGCCCAAGCCTTTCGTAACGCGGCCCGCGTAATCAAAGAAACGGAATGCGGTGCCATTAAAATTGAGGGTGGTTCGCGCATGGCAGAAACCATAAAGTTTTTGTCGGAACGCGGCATTCCGGTGATGGCGCATATTGGCCTTACCCCGCAATCGATTAATGTATTTGGTGGCTTCAAAACCCAAGGCCGCGAAAAAGCCCAATGGGCCGCCATTGAGGCAGACGCCAAAGCCGTGGATCAAGCCGGGGCCTTTGCCGTGGTGCTGGAAGCAATTGCCGAGCCACTGGCCGCCAAGATCACCAAAATGGTGGATATTCCAACAATTGGCATCGGAGCCTCGGCAGCCTGCGATGGTCAGATTTTGGTGATGGAAGATATGCTGGGCCTCACCCCCAATGTGCCGCGGTTTGTCAAGGAATTTGGCAAAGTGGCGGTGGCCATTGAGGGGGCCATTCAGGCCTATGCCGAGGATGTGCGCACCCGCAAGTTCCCGACAGCTGAAAACACCTATACTGTGAAAGACTGAAATGCCTTGATTTGGCCCTTGGGCTGCCCTACCCAGTTTCAGATTCGAGGAGCTTTCAGTTTTGAGCGAGAATAATGATGGCATCTTCCGCGAGGTGGACGATGAAGTTCGCCAGGAAGAATACAAAAAATTATGGGAACGCTATGGCCGCTATTTCATGGCTGCTGGTGTGCTGTTCATCGTCGCCATTGCCGGATGGCAAGGCTATAAATATCTCCAATTAAAACAGGCGCAAGATGCCAGCACGGTTTATTTTGATGCATTGAAAAAAGCCGCAGACGGCAAACAAGACGATGCACTCTCGGAGCTTGGCGCCGTGAACCACCAGGGCTTTGGTCAACTTGGCAAATTGGAACAGGCCGCAATCATCGCCTCCAAGGGAGATGTTAATAAAGCTGTTTCTAGCTATGATGCCTTCGCTGCTGATGCGGGCAATGAACCCTCGCTTGCAGACGTGGCCCGCATTCGCGCCGGCTATTTGCTGGTAGATGTGCAATCACCCGATCAGCTCCTCACCAGACTGGGCCGTTTTGACAAAGATGTTGTGCTCTGGCACAACGAAGCGCGCGAGATTTTCGGCCTCTCAGCTTACCGTGTAAAAGATTACGCCATGGCAGACCGTTATTTTAATGCTATCGCTTCAGATATCAAGGCCACGCAAGGCCAAAAGCAACGCGCCCAGCTGATGTTGCAGTTGACTGTTCCCAACCTTCCCGCGAAATGAGGATTACATGAAGACGTTTATTATTGTCGGTCTATCCCTCAGTCTGCTTGCAGGCTGCACCACCTTGAAACGCGTCACCGGGCAAATCGATGACTCGGTTTTGCCTGGTCAACGCCAGGAAATTTTGCCGCAAGACCAACAACAGGCACGTGACCCTTCAATCACCGGCCAGCCTGCACCGCCCTCAACGATGCCCGCCCATGCGCCAGTAATTGCGCCCACGCTGCAAGAGGCGAAAAGATCTGCAGCTCCAGGAAATCCGGCCCCCCTGGCAGCGCCGGGACCGCCAGCTGACGCCGCCGCCATCGCCGCTTGCGATCCTAAGGTTGATTTGTGCCCAGAGGCCTTGCCGCCAGAACCATTGCCGCCGCCATCACCTTTGATCCCAGCAAAAGCCAAGATGGCAGTAAAGGGTAAAGCGGGCATGGTGAAAGTCGCTGACGCCAAACCCGTGACCAAATCGCTGGTAAAAAAGGCAATGAGGAAACTGGTGAAAAAGAAATTGCCTGTTTCGGCAGCGCCAGACGTAACGCTGCCTGTGCCAGCACCGCCAAAGCCGCAGGGGCAATGACTGTCACCGTTGCCATTTTAGGGCGCCCCAATGTTGGTAAATCGACGCTGTTCAACCGCCTGATCGGTCAGAAGCTTGCGCTGGTGGATGACCAGCCAGGCGTTACGCGTGACCGCAGGGAGGGTCATGCCCGGATTGCCGACATTGAATTTCAGGTGTTTGACACAGCAGGTTTTGACGAAGCCAAACGCGGCAGCCTTGAAGACCGCATGAGCGACCAGGCCGCCGAAGCAGCGCGCCTGTCTGATCATATTTTTTTCGTTATTGATGCACGAACGGGTGTGACCCCGGTTGACCGCATGTTTGCTGAACGTATTCGAAAATTAGGCAAGCCCGTCACCGTCTTGGCCAATAAATCTGAAACGAAAGCCGTGCAGCAACAGGTGCATGAAGCGTATAAACTAGGCTTTGGTGAGCCATTCCCCATTTCCGGCGAACATGGCGAAGGCCTTGAACATATTTACGGCGTGGTGAAGCCGCTGGTGTTGAAAGACCGCGCCATCAATCCCATCGCTGAAGAAGAAGAAATTCAAGAACCCTTCAACCCTGATATTGAAGCGCCAGATCGCCGCGACAAACCGCTGCGCCTCGCCATCATTGGCCAACCAAACGCTGGCAAATCCACTTTGGTCAATTCCATGTTGGGCGAAGAACGTATGCTCACCGGCCCCGAAGCTGGCATCACGCGGGATGCCATTGCCAATGACTGGGAATGGGATGGCCGCAAAATTAAGCTGTGGGACACGGCTGGCATTCGCCGCAAGGGTAAAGTGAAAGAAAAGCTGGAAAAGCTTTCCGTCCATGATGCGTTGCGTGCCGTGAAATTTGCTGAAGTTGTTGTGGTGTTGGTGGACGCGTCTTACTCCATTGAAAAGCAGGATCTCACTTTGTGCGATCTCGTCGGCCGCGAAGGCCGCGCCATTGTGCTGGCACTAAGCAAGTGGGATTTGGTTGAAGACAAAAACGCCGCACTTCGCAAAGTGAATGGCATTATGGAAGACATCTTGCCGGATATTCGCGGCATTTCGATTGTCACACTGTCTGCCAAACAGGGCCGCGGCCAAGACCGCTTGATGAAAGCGGTGATGGAAGCAGACCGCAAATGGAACATCCGCATCAGCACCGGAAAATTCAATCGCTGGCTTGAAGAAGCCATCCAGCGCAATCCACCGCCAGCCCCGTCAGCAAGGCGCATCAAAATCCGCTATGGCACGCAAGTGAATGCGAGGCCCCCAACATTTGCGCTATTCGGCAATCAGCTGGACAAACTACCGCAATCCTATCAGCGCTATTTAATGAATGGCCTGCGCGAGACATTGAAGCTGGACGGCACACCGATCAGGTTTGTGTTGAGAGGTTCGAAAAACCCGTTTGATGATGGCCGCAGATAACTATGCGTGCTTAATAAGACCACCCGCAGTGTATTTAAACACTGCGCCGTTTTCTGAAAATTCAGTCTCGCACATCTCCACTAACTTCGCCGCGACTTCATCCGGCGTGGGCAATGTCATCGGGTCTTCACCAGGCATCGCTTGGGCGCGCATTTTTGTACGTGTAGCGCCGGGGCTGAACAGGTTGGCGCGGACATTGGTCGTGGAAACTTCGGCGGCATAGGTTTTCACTAATGCATTCAGCGCAGCTTTTGAAATTGAATAAGCACCCCAATAGGCGGGCGCGGTGTGAGCAACACCTGAGGTGACAAACACCGCCCGCCCAGCCTCGCTCATCCGCAATAGCGGATCCACTGATCGCAGCAGCCGGTAATTGGCAGTGACATTAACCGCCATAACCTCATCCCACACTTTTTGATCAAGGTGCGGAACCGGCGTCAGTTTGCCCAACACCCCAGCATTGCCCACCAGAATATCAAGCTTTTTCCAACGTTCAAAAATCGATGCACCCAAACGGTCTATGCCAGCAAAGTCCAGTATATCCATCGGCACCAAAGTGGCACTGCCGCCTGCGGCTTTTACGTCATCGTCAAGTTCTTCCAGCCCGCCTTGGGTGCGCGCGGTGGCAATGATGTGGCAACCTTTATTGGCAAGCGCCAAAGCCGTGGCACGGCCAAGGCCACGCGATGCGCCCGTGACAAGAGCAATTTTTCCATCAAGCGACTTGGACATCAGCCCGTCTCGGCCAACATGGCGCGCATATGTATAGGTGCTTCACTACCAAGATCAGTCAGCGGCGTTGGATATTCACCAGTAAAGCCATGATCAGTGAATTGCGGATTCGTTGCATCGCGGCCAGCATAGCCACAGGCCTTATAAACGCCGTCCACCGACACAAAAGCCAGGGACGTCACGCCGATAAATACTCGCATTTCTTCCAGTGTATGAGTGGCTGCCAAAAGGGCTTTACGTTCTGGCGTATCAATGCCATAAAAATCGGGATGTTTAATTGGCGGACTGGCAATGCGCATATGAACTTCCGCAGCACCTGCCTCATACATCATCTGTACAATCTTCACCGACGTCGTGCCGCGCACGATTGAATCATCCACCAACACAATGCGCTTGCCTTCAACCACAGACTTGTTTGCGTTGTGCTTTAACTTTACGCCGAGAGAACGGATATGCTGTGTGGGCTCAATAAAAGTGCGGCCTACATAGTGGTTGCGGATGATGCCAAGTTCAAACGGTAAGCCCATTTGTTGGGCATAGCCTAGTGCTGCTGGAACCCCTGAATCTGGGATGGGCACCACCACATCAGCATCCGCAGGCGCTTCCAAAGCCAGCTGCACGCCAGTGGCTTTGCGCACTTGATAAACCGAGCGGCCTCCCAAAATGCTGTCGGGCCGTGAGAAATAGATATATTCAAAAATACACGGCCGCGCGGGCTGCTTGGGGAAGGGGCGCAGGCTTTCAATGCCATCTTCCGAAATTACCACCACTTCGCCATTCTCAACTTCGCGCACAAATTTAGCGCCGATAATGTCAAGCGCAACTGTCTCCGAACACAGAATATATGCTCCATTGAGTTCACCCAAAATCAATGGACGAATGCCAAGGGGATCACGCGCGCCAATCAACTTTTTATTGGTCATTGCCACCAAAGCATAAGCACCTTCCAACTGACGCAGCGCATCAACATAGCGCTCCGTCAAACGCTTTTTAGGCGAGCGCGCCACCAGGTGCAGCACCGCTTCGGAATCAGACGTTGATTGATAGATCGCTCCGGCAGCAATCAGATCGCGCCGCAACGTTAAGCCGTTTGTAAGATTGCCATTATGTGCAATGGCGATGCCGCCTGCCGCAAGTTCTGCAAACAACGGCTGCACATTGCGCAAAATGGTTTCGCCTGTGGTGGAATAGCGCGTGTGGCCAAGGGCCATTGTGCCCTGCAATCGGTTGATCACTTTTTCAGATGAGAAATGATCACCCACCAGCCCCATGCGCCGCTCGGAATGAAAACGCTCTCCGTCAAATGTCACCATGCCGGCGGCTTCTTGCCCGCGGTGCTGCAAAGCATGAAGGCCAAGTGCTGTGAGAGCCGCAGCGTCCGCATGGCCGAATATGCCAAATACGCCGCATTCTTCGCGCAGCGTGTCTCCGTCAAGATCGAAATCCAGACACGTCATTGCTTCTTTGGATCAGTGCTTTGCACCAGATTATTCAATCCCTGTTGCTGGTTACTGCTAACACCTGTTTGGTCTTTGGGCTTTTGCACGTCAGGCCCATTGCCAATCAGCGACGTGTTGGAAAGCGTTTCGGCAATTTCAGGCGGCATATAATTCATCATGGTTTGCGAAACCCAACGAATAGCGGGCATGGATACGGCATTGCGCACCCAATCCTCCTGTTTTTCAACCGGCAACAGCCAGCTGTAAAACAAGTAGCAAATAGACACAAAAACCAGACCACGGGCCAGACCGTAAAAAAACCCCAGCGTGCGGTCAAAGGCACCAGCCCCGCTATCCACCACGCGGTCTGACACCTTAACACCAATGATCGAGAGAATAACGAGCGTCACGATAAACGCTCCTGCAGCCACAACCACTTGGGCAATTTGTGGTTTGGTTGGGTCCACATGCGGCAAAACCAAATCTATTAACGGTTTTTGCTTAATGGCAAACCAGGCAGCACCAGCAGCCAAGCCCCAGGCGGCCAACGAAAGCAGTTCCCGCGTGAAGCCGCGCGCCAGGGCCAAAAGGCCAGAAATCAGCATGATACCGATAAGAATGAAATCAAGAATTTGGAGCATGGGCCGCCTTTGCTGTGTGTAGTCTTCCCTATATGCAAATTTCAGCGGTGGTTCTAGGACAAACTCTGCCGTGTTAGTATTTCTTGTATCGCTTCTGGTTTGGGACTGGAGGGTCATTCCAACTCAAAATGTGCGGGAATGACAGTGAATAGCCTCGTGGGCCACCGATACTAAGCAATCCGGCGCAGGCCCTTGCTGCGCGATGCCACCCATGCAACAAGATCGGCCACCGTTTCCAATTGCCGCGTCTCAATCGTGGGTTTGAACGCCTTATCGGCAAAACCTGCAAGAACGGCATGGGTTAAACCCAGTTTCTGCGCCTCTTTCAACCGCGCCTCAGTTTGGCCCACCGGACGCACCGCACCTGAAAGCGCAATCTCCCCAAACACAACAGTGCCATGGGGAATGACTGTGTCAGAAAGCGAAGACAACAAAGCCGCAGCAACGGCCAGATCAGCCGCAGTTTCTTTCAGCCGCAAGCCGCCCGCCACATTTAAATACACATCGTGGTTCGAAAGCGAAACCCCCGCCCGTGCCTCTAAAACGGCCAGAATCATCGCCAGCCTAGTGCCGTCCCAACCCACAGCCGTACGGCGCGGCGTGCCAAGCGACGACGGCGCAACCAATGCCTGAATTTCAACCAGCAGAGGCCTGGTACCTTCAACACCTGCAAACACTGCCGTACCTGGGGCTTGCCGTTCACCTTCACCCATAAACAGCCGCGATGGGTTGGTGACTTCACGAAGCCCACCGTCAGACATTTCAAAAACGCCAATTTCATCAGTCGGCCCAAAACGATTTTTCACTGCACGTAAAATGCGGAATTGGTGGCCTCGGTCGCCTTCGAAATACAGCACTGTATCCACCAAATGCTCAATCACCTTAGGCCCGGCAATTTGACCATCTTTGGTGACATGGCCCACCAGCAATACGCAAGCACCTTTGGCTTTGGCAAAACGTACCAGCGCCTCAGAGCCCGATTTAAGCTGCGAAACCGTTCCTGGCGCCGCCTCAATAACGGGGCTCCATAACGTTTGCACCGAATCAATTACTACGACCGCAGGAATATCGCCTTCATTTAACGTGGCCAGGATATCTGACACATTGGTTTCTGACGCCAGCAACACAGGCGCTTCTGCAAGTCCTAAACGCGCCGCCCGCAACCGAATTTGAGCGATGGATTCCTCGCCTGTTACAAAAATAACGCGCTGACCAACAGTGCCCAAGGCGGCCAAAGCCTGAAGCAGTAACGTGGATTTGCCGATACCCGGGTCACCGCCAATAAGCACCGCAGAACCCGGCACAAACCCGCCACCCGTCACCCGGTCCAGCTCTGCTATGCCCGAAAGAATACGCGGTGGGGCAGGGCTTTGGCCCTTCAAATCAACTAAACGCGCTGAGCGCCCGCGTGGCAAGGCCGCACCTTTGGCACCCGAAGCGGGTGGCGCAATATTCACCCGCTCCTCAATGATTGTATTCCACTGGTTGCAAGAACCACATTGCCCCGCCCATTTATGCGACACATCACCACATGACTGGCAGACATAGTTTAATTGAGATTTGGACATCAGCCCCCATACCACAGAACATAGAGAGAACGCAAGTTGCGCATGTGACAAAAACAGCAATTTTCACATCTTGAACTTTTGCTTGATCAGGCGCATCTTCGCCCTGTCGTCAACATTTTGAAAGGAGGTGATCCCATGTCGAGTGAGTTCAACTTATGCGGAGCGTTCGCAATGCGGATTGCTGGATCTGCGGGAGCAACCTTCCTCTAATCCACCGTCATTGAGGCGCTTTAAAGTGTCTCACAGCAAAGGCCTCCACCGAACGTGGAGGCCTTTGTTTTTTAGGGTGAACAGTGTAAATTGCAGTACGAATGAAACGCACTTTTTCCGTAATCCTAACGTAAAAAACGTGGCGCACATTTGCGCCAGCATACTGCGTTATTTAACGGCATTTTTCTCGCTTAATACCTTCTTCAGTTCACCTGCTGCAAAATTTTCAGCGTCATCCGCTGTTTTAATAACCGCGCCCATACCAAAAAATTCATGTGTCACACCCGTGAAGTTCATGGATTTGACTTTAACGCCCTCGGACTGCATTTTTTTGCTAAGCATTTGACCTTCTGACATCAGGGGATCGATATCATCTGTGATGATCGTTGTCGGTGGCAATTCTTTGAAGTTCCCCTTGTTGACAAGGTCAAGCCGCGGATCTTTTAAATCAGTTGTACCATTGGTTTCATTTTTGAAAAACCATTCCATACCAGCTTTTCCAAGTGGCTTGGCTCGTTCATTTTTTTGATAGGATGCAGTATTCGTGTTCACACCAGCAACCGGATAAACCGCAACAATTCCTAAAGGCATTTGCAGCTTTTGATCGCGCGCCGCAATGGCCACATTAACAGCCATGTTGCCGCCGGCACTTTCGCCGACAATAGCAATGCGCTTGGCGTCGCCACCCCAATTTTGTGCGTTGTCGAGAACCCATTTATAGGCTGCGACTGTATCTTCATGTGAAGCTGGAAACTTGTTTTCAGGCGCTTGCCGATAGTGCACGGATACAAATATTGCATTTGTTTTCTTGGCCAAAGCCCGTGGAGAGCCGTCATAAGTATCAAGATCGGCAATGACCCAACCACCGCCGTGAATATAAAGCACCACAGGCAATAACCCAGCCGTTGCACCAGACGGCTTATAAATGCGGGCCGCAATCTGCGATCCGTCACCGCCAGGATATGTAACATCTTGCGTTGTCACACCCAAATCCATCTTCATTTTTTCGGGGTCTTTGCCTTGATCTTTTAACAGTGCTGCGACAGCATCAGCCGGAGTGGGCTGCTTGCGCGCCTCAACGGCATCAACGGAACCAAGCGGTTTTGGTCCCAATTGGTCAAACTTCATCAAGACTTTTTGCATCTCGGGATTGGCGCGGAGCATTGTGCCGCTATCGGTGCTATTTTTCATGCCCAAGGTTTTGTCTTTGCCCTGTGCATAACCGACCAATGAAAGTGATAAAACCAGTGCTGAAGCAAAAGCTAATTTATGAGTGCGCATATGGAAACTCTCTTTGATAAAAACAGTGTTCCGTTTCAACGCGATGAAAGACCATAAGTTCCAAGTGAATAAAAATTGCGTTTATCCCAGCAGTTTCCAGCGTACGGAAGAGATGCGCGTCGAGGTTTGAAAGCAGAATTACGAATTGTTCGCAAAGGTTTCGCCCAAAGAACTCGGCGGCACTGTCTTGGAGACCAATCCAGAAGAGATTTTTGCCAACGTCTATGCAACCCTTTATTTATTTGGGCACCAAGCGTTTTGCCGCGGGCTGGGAAAACCTGAGAATGCCACCAGAATGCGTCTTAACGTCATCAGTCAGGATCGGCTTGCACGGTCACGGATTTGCCATTGAAATCACTTGATGTCACGCTCCCCGGCATCATTGAGGTTAATGCCGAAGAGCTGGACAAAGCACAACTATGGTGTTTGCCCTTATTCACGTGCCATGATTGGCAACGTAATACTGACAACTAATTTGGTTTAAACAATCAATAATAGACTGGTCGGCAGCGTCTTACGGTTACAAGGTGATGATGCCGCCGCACATTTATAAAGCGACACTGACGTTGCCCACCATGGCGGAAACCATAGTGATGACGATAACCATAGCCCGGATAACCATAGCCTGGATAATTATAGCCCGAATAACCATAGTCGGAGTAACCATAATCGGGGTAACCATAGCCCGGATAACCAAAACCTGGTCCACCGAAAAAGCCGTTACCTATCCCAAAGCTAAAGAATGGTTGCGCATTTGCAGGCGCTGCGGCTACACCGATGCCAAGGGCTAGAGCCACCGTGGTTGTTGCTGCAATAATAAATTTTCTCATTTTGAACTCCTGAAATGAAAGGTTACGAAAACAAAGCGATTGGACTAACAACCCGCCTTCAAACTACCAATAAACCGGGCGGCAAACTCTAACGTGCAGAGGCCCCCCATGGTTCCATCGCTTGCGCCATATGCAATGCGCAGAATGATGAAATGGTCTCATAAACCAATGACTTTGGCCGTGATGCCATTGCCGCCAGCTGGTGTGCCAGGGCCTTGCCTCCGCAGATACACTCATGGCCACACTGCCACCAAAAAATATGGCACTTGTGGCAGCTACGGTAACCAATTTTTTCAACATTATGATTCCTCAGTTCGCACAGTTAGAGATTACCCCTTCGCAGCTAATGACGTGCTGACGATGCAAAATCCGTCGCAGATTTCAACGAACAATTGCCGGGCAGACGTACGCAGACCTATAATGACCAGTGTGCCAGCCATAATGCGCACCGCAGCGCCGCAATTTTGAAAACGGATTATGATGTCCGCCATGATGGCCACCACTAAATCCACCACGGTGACCCCCATGGCCTACGTGGCCGTGATGACTTTTCGCTTCGGCGGTGCTGGCACCTGCAATTATTAATCCCGCAGCCAAACTGGCCAGAATAATATTTCTCATTAATTCCTCCCAAACGCAAACGTCGTCCCGGTATAAGGACGACGTTGGGATGAAATTCCGTCGATTAGACTCAGCCGAGCAAAGACTTCACGATGCCGCCTGCTTTACCCATGTCCATCTGACCGGAGAATCGGGCTTTCAGTTCCGCCATGACCTTGCCCATGTCTTTGACGGAGGTGGCTCCAACGGATTTAATGGCTTCGGCGACAGCGGCCTTGGCTTCGGCCTCATCCATTTGTTTGGGCATGTAAGATTGGATGACGGCGAGCTCATCTTTCTCATTCTGCGCCAGCTCAGGCCGACCGCCAGCTTCGAAAGCAGTGATCGAATCTTGGCGCTGCTTCACCATTTTGGTCAGCACATCCAGGATGCCTGCATCGCTGATCAGTGCTGAATCATGGCCTGCGGTGCGGCTGTTGATGTCTTTTTCTTTAACGGCAGAAATCATTAAGCGCACGGTGCCCAGCTTTTTCTTATCGCCAGCTTTCATGGCTTCTTTCATGTCGGTGACAAGTTTCTCGCGCAGGCTCATGGGCAAATCCTCTAAAAAAAGGGCTGCATAGGCCCATCTGCATCAGCGTTCAACCTTGACGGGGCGGGGCTTACCCCTTAACGCCATTCAAATTCCGGAGACTCGCTATGCCCGCCATCAAAGCCCCCAAAAAGGCCAAGCCAAAAACACGCGCCCCGTTTGGCGATTGGCCAGTAGAAAAAGTCACGGCGGTTTTGGTTCTGGCGGATGGCACAGTGATTGAAGGTTACGGTTTTGGCGCTGAGAGTGAGGCGGTGGCGGAAGTTTGCTTTAACACCGCTATGACGGGCTATCAGGAAATTTTGACAGACCCTTCTTACGCAGGCCAGATCGTCACTTTCACCTTCCCACACATCGGCAACGTGGGCACCAATGATGACGACATTGAAACCACCAACCTCGCAGCCACGGCAGCGGTGAAGGGCTTGATCGTCAAAGCACCTGTTACATCGCCCGCCAATTATCGCTCTGCCAAGCACTTTGACAAATGGTTGAAAGCCCGCGGCATCATCGGCCTCTCCGGCATAGACACCCGCGCGTTGACCATTTTAATCCGCGACAAAGGTATGCCCAATGGCGTTATCGCGCACAATGCCAAGGGAAAATTTGATGTGAAGGCCCTGCACAAAAAAGCCGCCGCATGGAGCGGTCTTGAAGGGCTCGATCTCGCCAAGGAAGTTTCAACAACCCAGCGCATGAATTGGGATGAGAAATTGTGGGATTGGGAAAAGGGTTATGAACACGGCCCAGAAATTAATAAAGCCAGGTTCAAAGTCGTGGCAGTGGATTACGGCCTGAAGCGCAACATCCTACGCTGCCTCACCTCTGCGGGCTGCACTGTGACAGTGGTTCCTGCCACCGCCAAAGCCGAAGACATTCTGGCGATGAAGCCGGATGGCATCTTCCTGTCAAACGGCCCCGGTGACCCCGCAGCGACAGGCGAATATGCCGTGCCTGAAATCAAGAAACTGGTGGACAGCGGCCTGCCGCTGTTCGGCATTTGCTTGGGCCACCAAATTCTGGCCATCGCCCTTGGCGGCAAAACCATGAAAATGCACCAAGGCCACCACGGCGCCAACCATCCAGTGAAAGACTTCACGACCAATAAAGTTGAAATCGTAAGCATGAACCACGGCTTCGCAGTAGATCAAAAGAGCCTGCCCGCAGGTGTGGTTGAAACCCACGTGTCTTTGTTCGACGGCAGCAACTGCGGCATAGCTCTCGAAGGCAAGCCAGTCTTTTCAGTGCAGCACCACCCGGAAGCAAGCCCAGGGCCGCAGGATAGCCATTATTTGTTTAAGCGGTTTGTGGGGTTGATGGAGCGGGGGTGAACTATTGGCATCGTCACCATCATTTTTGTACATAACATTTTTTGCATTATTCACTTGGTTAGATTCCGTTTAACTTCGACAGGAGCCAATTTATCCATTCCTGAAATTCTAAATCTCAATCCTGGTTCTTTATATTTTTGTCCTAGATCGGAAATTCCGGTGTTTCTTTTTGAAGCGTATAAATAGCGTTCCGCAAAATATGCTCGTTGGGAGTTGAAGAAGCGGCCTTGTGACTTTGCCACGAGTTGAATTCCGGTAGGCCTTGTCCTTAGCCATGCGAGGCCAAGCAAGTACCTATTTGAAAGCGGCAGTGAGATGTTTGAGTTTCTGTTCTTAAAGCCACCATCACCATAGACTGGGTGTCGGTCAGTTGTTGGATTGACTTGAATAACTGGGTTGTCACTCGTGATTAGGTGTTGGTTCTCAGATTCTAATACAAACCATGTCATGTCAAATACGATTGGGGTAATCGAGTCAGCGATTCCCAACGCAGATATTCCCCTCTTTTTGTCAACTTGAATTGTGTAGCGAGATTTATCTTTTGCAAATGCAAAGAGTCGATCTCGCTCCTGTTTCGTTGTCGATGCCCCTTTAACTTGGTCAAACTTATCCATGGAATTTTCGAAATGGTTCCGATTGGTGACCTTGCCCCCGTATCTTAATCCATATTGAAGTTAGCTCTGGCCCAACAACGAGGACCAGAGAATGAAACGCAGTCGATTTACGGAAGAACAGAT
>JAYVCU010000038.1:0-3581 GCA_043749835.1 Hyphomicrobiales bacterium | reverse complement strand
ACCGGTTTTGGCGTGGGGTGGTTCTTAAGTTCAGCGCGGGCTTGCGAGCCAAGGCTTGAGGCGCCCGGGTGGTGCCAGACATTGCTGCGCCAGCGCCCGTGCTTGCCCAACTCAACATTGTTTTTATGTCCCGCCTGACCCTTTTTGAACAGCACGATGAACTCGTGTTGTGAGCGGTAAAGCGAGCCCATGCCACCATTGGTCTTGACCCAAACAATAATGTTCAGCAGGGAAAATCCAACGCGCCGGCCTGCTTCAAGTAGTGTGTGCACGCCCCGCCAATCCATGAACAACATTGCCAGGCCACCGTTGAGGGTGGTTGCAAAAATGACGGTAAGGCTTTCAGTCAAGAACGCGAGGAACTGGTCAGCGCTCATTTCACCCGAGGCCATTACGAATTCGCGGTGATCGCCACCCGTAACATGGCCCGAAATTGCAACATTGTAGGGAAGATCGCTAAAATTAAGTCTGGCCCTACGGCTGCCGAGGAAACTGCCCACGAACGCAAGGTCACGCGCATCACCACAGCCTATAAAATGTGATCCCAACCGCCAAACATCGTTGAGCTTTGAAACGACATTCTCAGTAGGTGGAAGCTGAGCCGGCTCCGCCTCATGCGCTTGGTGGCCGTCGAGAAGCAAAGCGTCAAGTTCAGGCAGTTCAATGCCCGGAATCGTAAAATCTGAACCGAACTCAAGAGCGAGTTCTTTGATCTCCACACTTAAGGCATCAATATCCCAAACACCTTTTTCCTGAATGCGGTTCAGGGCAATTTGCAGGCGGCGAATGTCTTTTTGAGCCAAATGGCCGATGACAAGACAAGGAACTTCAGTGATCCCCTGGGCTTGGCACACTTCAATGAGGCTGTGGCCGTTGATGACTGTTCCCTCGTGATTAATCAGCACGGCGCCACACAGGCCAAAGGCATTGATGCTGGCGTTGATATCATCCAGCTGACCCGGCCCAGCCGCCCGCAACCGCGGTAAAGACTTCTTAAGTGACTTGATCGGACGATATTCGAAAGCAATCGGCGGCGTTAAATCATTGCGACCAGTTGGGCGGCCAAGCTCGCGCTCCAGCTGCGCCCGGTCAGCCCCACGGCGCACTCTTGATTTGCGGGCAATGCCCCCGGCCAATCCCGGGGCCGCTTTAAAATAATGTTTTGAATCTTTATCCATAAAAAACCTCGTTTAATCAGACAATCCTGTCCGCACGAGGTGGGTCTTGACCAAGGCCGTGAAACTTTGCTTCCAGCACTGCGCTGGCCAACTTGTTTTCACGACCCTCCTTGGTCCTTGTGTCAAGACCTGTCCCGATGGGTGTAGGTCTGAGTTGGCAAAATCAATATTCACTAAATTTTACGTGGTCAATGCCCTGAATTGTGTGTGGTATAAGAAACGATCCAGCACTTTTGCAGATAATTGCCGGTCTAAATTTTGCGTGCTGATGCATTCAGTGACTGGTTTTCCGGTCTAAAATCGATAAAAATTCCCTGCTTCCCCGTTTAGGGAATTCCATCAAATAAAACCCCATTTGCCCAGCTAGAATGCTTCAGCTTTGTCGGCTAATGCCCGAAATCCGATAAAATTCCCTGCAAATTCCCGCCTAGCAGGGAATGTGACGCTGAGACGGGTTCGCCTCAGACTGCGGCCACCACCAACCAGTCCTGCACATTTGTTCAATTGTGCGGCTTCACGGCAATTAGCCCCATTTGCGGGCGTTTTCGGCCTTTACAAGAGGCACCGTCTGGCGCTGAGACGTCATCAGAGACGGTTTTCGGATGATTTTGGGGCCATCGTCTCAGTTCGCGTTTTTCGGCTCCAGACGGTGGGACAACAGCATCATAACAGTTCAATGCTTTTGGACAGTATTTGGGCATTCGGAAACAGTGTGAGCAGCCCATGGCTTCCACTCGTTGGCAAATGTGACGACTGATTGGTTGTCTGGCAAAGTATAGACTTGCAAGCATTGAAAACGGTCAAAAACGATAGTCCCAACCGTTTGAAGCGTTTTAAAATCCCAAGAGGTCACGTTGCTCGTTCCAGGCGAGGGGCAGATCTTGCATGCGCAGCAGGGATTTTGCAGTGATCTCTGGCGATTGTTGTCCTGCAAGGATGGTACTTACGATGGAAGGAGCCAGGAAGGCAAGGGGAAGTTGTCGGCTGACTTCACTGGCAGGGATATGCTCGCGGATGGCGATGTCATTGATTGATGCTGCAACACCCGATTTGAGTTCCTCGAACCAGAGGCGGGCTTTGGCGACAGTGCGAATAAGAACATCGTCCAACACTCCAACAGGCTCTTTGCCGGTGTTGATGATAATCCTGATCTCAACCCCGCGGCGCTTCAGGATAATCGGAAAGCAGAACGAATACGTTGCTTCTGAAGCGGCAACAGAACTTTCCTGAGCATCCAACTGATTGAACAGTTGAATCTGCAGCTGATCCATCAAGGACAATAGTGCTGCGATCTTGATCCTGATCGTGATTTGCCCGGTCTGCAGATCAACACGATCAATAATGGGCGCGATGATGTGCAACTGCTCGGCAAGATCCAACGATCTCAGATTTTCCGCAAGTTGCTGTCCACTGCTCAGAATGTGCTCGAGGATGTGGGCTTGCTCAGATTGGACGGAGTTATACGCCTTCAACATAAGCTGCATTTGTTCTTGGTCATCGAATAGACTTAATAAGCCATTGGCAACTGTCTGTTCCAGAACCTGAGCTGGCAAGCGCCAGGCCGAAGGATCACGAAGTTCCGCCTGGTTCAGACGCGCTGAGATATAATAATAGTAACGCTGGCCCTGCTTGGATGCATGAACCGGGGTGAGACGGTCCCCGGTCTCATCAAAGACCAGACCGGTCAGCTGCAGCGCTGGCGTCTGTCCCAATGTACTGCCGCGGCGCTTTGGTAAGGTTGCAAGCTTGGCTTGCACTTTGTCCCAGAGACCACGGGGCAAGATTGCTTCATGCTCCCCGGCATGGATTGCTCCCTTATGGGCAATCTCACCGATATAGCTGCGGTACTTGAGCAAGGCATGCAGGTTGCCCCTTGAGAAGACCCTGTTGCCGGAGCAAAACCGGCCGTCGCGGTAATACCTCGCCTTGGTTGTGATACCATTGTCTTTGGCCCACTGCGTGAGGGACTTGGTGGATCCCAGCACCAAATAAGCTTCGAATAGGCGGCGCACCTGTTGGGCCTCCGCCTGATTGACGATGAGCTTCTTGGACTGAACATCATAGCCCAAGGGGGCCAACCCACCCATCCACATGCCTTTCTTCTTGGAGGCCGCAATCTTGTCGCGGATGCGCTCGGCTGTGACTTCACGCTCGAACTGGGCAAAGGAGAGCAATCATTGGCCGAACAGTCGCTAAAAAGCCAGAATTTCCTTTGGTAAACATAGCTAATCGCGCATTAACGATGAATGGTTAAGGTAAACGCGTCAGTATTTTAGCAATTAGTGGCCTGCCCGATATTATGTACTAGGGTGTGTCGTCATTTGAGCCAAACAAGCGCACAGGCGAGATGAAGGCCGGCGAGAAAGTTTCGTGCGGTTTTTTTTGTAGCGTGTTGCAATGCCT
>JAYVCU010000037.1:0-15443 GCA_043749835.1 Hyphomicrobiales bacterium | reverse complement strand
ATGGCGCAGTTTATCCGTTTCATGTTTAACAATCGGCTGATGGCAAACCCAAAAGATCCTTTGGCCACTTTTTTGCTGCACCAACTGCAGGACTTTGACATTACGCGCCACACGTTCGTCAGCGTATATTTAATGCTGCACGGTCTTGTCAAAGTCGGCGTTGTAGCCGGACTGTATAGTGAAAGGCTATGGGCTTTTCCTATCGGCCTCACGGCATTGGGTGCTTTTATTATTTATCAGATGGAACGCTATTTCACAACCCATGCGCCGCTGTTGCTTGTCATTTCCATACTCGACGCATTCATCATGCTGCTGGCATGGCGTGAATACCAGGCTCTGAAAAACAAAACGGCTTAGCTTCTGCGGCGTTCGCGTTTGGCAGCACCTTCGGCTGCTTGGTCAATGCCTTTGGCCAAAGCTGATACTTCACCCAGCTTTGCTTCCACTTGCTCAATCGTTGGCCGCGCACCTTTGGTGTGGCCTTCCAGGGCTTTGCGCATCGAGGCCAAATGTTCCGGGCTCGTACCACAGCAGCCGCCGATGATTTTTGCACCGGCGTCCAAAGCGATGCGGGCATAATCCGCCATCAGTTCAGGCGTGCCGGTGTAATGAATATGGCCATCATGATATTGGGGGATGCCGCAGTTGCCTTTGGCCACCACATGTGCGTCTGGGCGGGCCGCCGTTATGCCCATCACCGTTGCAATAAGTTCCGATGCGCCCACGCCGCAGTTGGCGCCGATGGCCACTGGCATTACGGTGAGGTCTTTGGCCAAGGCCCCGAAAGCCGATGGTGTGATGCCCATCATGGTGCGGCCATTGGTGTCAAAAGACATCGTGGTAACGATTGGCAGGCCAACTTTAGCAGCGCCTTCCACAGCGGCGCGGAGCTCTTCTTCGGACGACATGGTTTCAATCCACAGCACATCCACATTGCCTTCTTTCAAGGCTTTGGCCTGCTCTGCAAACGCGTCCACACCCTCCTGATAGGGGAAAGTGCCAACGGGCATAAAAATTTCGCCTGTGGGGCCAATGGAGCCGCCCACAAAAATTGTGCGTGCTTGGAAGGCATCTGCTTCAGTACGGGCATTCCTTGCAGCGGCCATGTTGAGTTCACGCACCTGATCTTGGGCATTGTGCAGCTTCAAGCGGTGGCGATTGCCGCCGAATGTGTTGGTTAGAACAATATCGGCACCCGCTTCAATAAATTGCCTGTGCAAGCTGCGCACGCGGTCTGGATGTTCAAGGTTCCACATCTCTGGCGCATCGCCTGACTCCAGGCCCATCTGAAAATAATTCGTGCCCGTCGCGCCATCGGCCAGAAACCAAGGGCGGCTGTTCAGTGCTTCAGTAAAAGTTGGACGCGACATAGGTAACCTTTCAATATAAAGATTTCTTTATGTGATTTCCAATTTAGCTGCAAGCTGCATGATAGGCTTCATCGCGCGCGGTTTAATAGCCTTGTGCGGCGAATATAAGCTAATTCGCGTCGTGCATTTCTCACGTTTCAAATTGGCTCCATGTTAGTGCCAGTTTAAGGAACAAACACATGCGCGACTGGCTGATCCACATTAAACGCGGCGAATATGCTTCCCTGCAAACCCAAATCCGCGAAGCTCTGGTTTCAGCCATTTTAGATCGCCAACTGGATCAGCAGGAGTCGGTCCCTTCTATGGGTAAGTCACTTGATGAGAAAAAAATTGAACCAAGCATAAAACTTCTGGCGGATTTGATCCGAAGTCTCCGTTGAGCGGCCCTAACAACAAGCTTAAAGCCATCGCCTATATTCTGGCTGCGATTGCTTTTGCTACGTCGCAAGATGCTATCGTGAAGAGCCTTCAGGGCGGCTATTCAACTTGGGAGGCGGTGGCCTTTCGCGGTGCCTTCGCCATTCCGCCGTTTCTGGCTTGGGGTTATTTTGCGCGACTGCAATTTTTGACGGTTCCACCGGTGTGGCGATTAATGTTGTTACGATCTATTATCCTGTTCAGCGCCTATATGGCTTTTGCTTTAGCGATTGCGACAATTCCTCTGGCTAATGCCGTGGCGATATATTTCACCATGCCGTTTTTTGTAGGGTCACTGTCGGGCATTGCTCTGGGTGAGAAAGTTCCCGCGTATCGTTGGTTCGCCATTGTTATTGGCTTTGGCGGCGTGCTGGTCAGCGTACGTCCGGGCAGTGAAACTGTTTCGGCTGCTGCGTTGCTGGCTCTGTACTCGGCGCTGGGCTATGCACTGGGTCAATTGCTAAGTCGCAAAATTTCCCAGAGCGCAGATCCGATCATCATCGCCAATATGCAGACTGTGCTGTATTTGGTGGGTTCACTTTCAATTGGTGCGGTCGTCAGCGTTTTTCACATTGACGCCAGTAGCAGCGCTGGATTTGCGGCCCTTACCAAACCCTTCGTTTGGCCAGCCGCGAAAGATTTAGGCATGATGGGACTGATGGGGTTGTTGTCTTGCGTATCATCCGTATTCTTTGTGCGGGCCTATCAGGCGGCACCTGCTAATTTTGTGGCACCTCTGGAATATTCGGCCATGATCTTCGCCGTCATTTACGGCATCGCCTGGTTTAATGATTATCCGGATTTTTACACGCTGATGGGAGCCGGTATTGTGATTGCTGCGGGCCTGTTCATGGTGACGATGGACCGCAAATATCAAACCACAGGATAGCCGCTCCACTTCTTCACAGCCCGCAAAGCCAGTGAAGATTGCAAGCGCTGCAATCCCGGCAGACGCGCCAGTTTGGTGCGGTGAATGCGCTCATAATCGTTGGTATCAGCCGCCGCTACACGCAGCAAATAATCAAATTGCCCGCTCATCAAATAGCATTCCAGAATCTCAGCGACGCGTTGCACTGCCTTTTCAAATTTCTCAAATGCCTCTTCGGTTTGCGCGGTCAGTGATACCTCTACAAAAAAATCATTAGCAAAGCCCAAAGCGCGTCCGTCCAGTTGTGCCGCGTAACCGCTAATCACTCCGGCGTTTTCCAAAATCTTCACACGGCGGTGGCACGATGAGGCCGAGAGCCCGGCCTTATCGGCCAATTCAGCAATTGGCATGGTGCCGCGTTGCTGAAGCTGGGTTAGAATGACTTTGTCAGATTTATCAAATAACTGGCCTTTCATTCGAATTATATAGCACATGTTCGAATAATATTTCAACAGCCGTGTTGTACTTGTCTTCTTCGAGAATTTATACCACGCAACGTCTGTTAAACTTCTGCATTATAGGAGATATGAGTTGAAGCGATGATCATTGGCGTGCCGAAGGAAATCAAAAACAACGAATTTCGTGTGGGCCTTACGCCCTTGTCGGTGCATGAATATGTGCGCCACGGTCACAGGGTGCTGATGGAGAAAAGCGCGGGCGCAGGCATAGGCTCCAGCGACGCGGATTATAAAGCCGCTGGTGCAGAAATTATCGATACGCCTCAAGACATTTTCGCCAAGGCCGATATGATCGTGAAAGTGAAAGAGCCGCAAAGCCTGGAGTGCGCCATGCTGCGCGATGGCCAAATTCTTTATACCTATCTGCATCTCGCTCCTGATCCAGAGCAAACCAAAGACCTCGTCAAATCCGGTGCCATCTGCATTGCCTATGAAACTGTTACCAATGCGCGCGGCGGCTTGCCCCTGCTGGCACCCATGAGCCAGGTTGCCGGGCGCATGTCGGTGCAATCGGGTGCGCATTGTTTGGAAAAACGTCAGGGTGGTCGTGGCATGTTGCTGGGGGGTGTGCCCGGTGTGGCATCTGCCAAAGTGGTGATCCTTGGTGGGGGTGTCGTCGGCACCAATGCCGCTGCCATCGCCATCGGCATGGGCGCTGATGTCACAGTGATCGAGCGTTCGGTGGAACGCATGGAAGAGTTGACCGCACGTTTTGGCCTCAGTTTAAAAACTCATTATTCTACACAAGGTGCGATTGAAGACGAATGTGCAGTGGCTGATCTGGTGATCGGTGGCGTGCTCATTCCGGGTGCAGCGGCTCCTAAACTGATTACCAAGACCATGCTGAAGGATTGGAAGCAAGGTTCTGTGTTTGTAGATGTTGCCATCGACCAAGGTGGCTGTGCCGAAACCTCACGCGCCACCACCCATGCAGAGCCGACTTATGTGGTGGAGGGTGTTGTGCATTACTGCGTCGCCAACATGCCTGGCGGCGTGGCGCGCACATCAACATTTGCGCTTAACAACGCCACGCTACCCTTTGGTTTGGCCATCGCCGACAAGGGTTGGAAGCAAGCCTTAAAAGATGATGTTCACTTGCGCAACGGCCTCAACGTCGCTGGCGGCAAAGTGACGTATCGGGCCGTGGCCGAGGATTTGGGTTATGAGTACGTCAGTGCGGAGAAGGTGTTGGGGTAAGGCTCATTACCTAGGCTTCTTTCTCCAGCAACACCCGGCCAATCACCGCAGAAAGCACGACGGCACCGCCAATGATCGTGGATAGGCTAGGCACCTCGCCAACCCCAACCCACGCCCAGAGCGCACCAATGGGGCCTTCGGCTATGCCGATCAGGGCAGAAAGCGAAGCAGCGATCAAAGCTGATCCTGCCACAAACAGTGCGATGCCCAAGGTCATGGGGCCGAAGCCAAACCCCGCTGCGACGACGTAATCCCGAAAAGACAAGTCGCCAATATGTTGTGCTAGCGGAATGGCGATTACTACCGATAAAATTTGCGCAAACCAAACCATGGGCAGCATAACAACAGTTGGGCTACGTCTCACGGCGACGGTGGCGATGGCTTGCGTTATGGTGCCTGCCGCCGCCAGGGCATCACCCAAGTTTGGGCCGCCTGATGTGGGGCCAACCATGATGAAGATTCCCAGCATCGCAATCAGGCTGGCCAGAATTGTCTGCCATGAAGGCATTTCACGCAACCAGACCCAAGCGATGACTGAGGTGACGAATGGCAAAGCTGAGAGGATCATGAAGGCTTTGGCCACAGTGGTAAATTGAAAGGCTGCCGGAAACAGCACAATGGTGCCCAACACGCTTAAGCAGACGATGGAACCGCCAGCGCCTGAGCCTTTAATCTTTGCCCCCAGTGCTGTGCCGAAGCGCCAATAGGCATAAGTGCCAACAAAAATGGTGGCAAAGATTCCGCGCCAGAAAATGATCGTCCAAAGATCAAAAGGCAGTAGTCTGGTAAACAAGCCACCCATGCCCCAAATAACAGTCGATGCCCCAACAAAGGCGATGCCACGCATGGTCTGGCTTGACTGCATCAGACGGGTCTAGACCGCATTGAATCTTGCTGCAAATGGATTTATGTCTGTGGCTAGTCGAGCGCGGAGAAATTGTTGCGGGAGGACTCAAGTATATAACCAGCCTTCTCCCCCTGCGGGAGAAGGTAAGCAGCTTAAACGTCACTTCTTTAATCAATCTTCTCCCTTGCGGGAGAAGGTGGCATGCGAAGCATGACGAATGAGGGGTCGGCACAGTGAGTGTCGTACGGGTGGCAAATTGGAAGCTGCACCTACCCCTCATCCGGGCTTTGCGCCACCTTCTCCCGCAAGGGGAGAAGGAGTTACATTTTGCAACATTCGTCATTCCCGCACTCGTTGCGGGAATCCATTTTTCAGAAAATCAAATGGCGGAAACATGGATCGTCGGATTAAATCCGACGATCACATAGGTTAAGAGGGATACGAACTTCAGTAACGTTGCAATCTGGATAGATTAAAGCCTGTTACTGCCCCGTTGCCAACAGCGGCGTGATGCGGGCCACGGATACCCGGCGGTTTTCGGGTTCTGGATCGGCCGTTGGAATTTTCAGAAAGCGTTCCCCAAGACCCACTGTGCGCAGATTATTAGCCGGGATAACATAGTACGTTGTCATCATGCGTTTTACACTTTCGGCACGCAGTTTGGAAAGCCTGAGGTTCGACACATCAGAGCCCACGGCATCCGTATGGCCTTCGATCAAAAACACCTCTTTGGGATATTTTTTGACGATACGCTCAATCAGTGCCGCAATATTATCGAGATGCGCCAACTCCTCTTCGCGAACGAAGCCTTCGTTATAGCCGAAGTGCACCGTGTCCACTTCAATGCGCGGGATGGCACTGCGTAAATCAGGATCATTGGCGATGTCTTTAATTTTATAGACGCGGCGATAATCTTGTGATGGGGCTGCGGTGAGAACCTCACGCAGCTGACGTTCATCAACTTCAGCTGCAAAAACCGAATGGCGCGGGCGGCGCTGCACAACACTTGGATCAATCTCCACGTCCAGCTGGTCTTGCTCTGCTTGCTGAGCTAATTCCGCTGCACGTTGCTGACGCTCGGCCAACATCCTACGACGCAGTAATTCGCGGTCATAGGCCAATGAATTGCGCCAATAGTTGCGGTAGGCAGCATCATAGCGCGTGTCTGCCTGGGCTTCGTCATAAACTTGCAAGCGGCGCTGCAATTCTGAAATCTGCAACTGATCAGCCGGGCGCGCATCTTCTAAAACACGGCGCGGCGGTGTTAACGCCGTAATGATACCAACCGTCAGATTGAACTTCAGACCAGAATCATTGGCCACGGGTGGCGGCGCTGTGGGCGGCGGGGGTGGCAAAGGTTTGCCTGCCGCTAATGGCGGCGGCGGTGCAGCAGGTGTTTGAGCCGCAGCTTGTTGTTGTTTGGCAGCATCAGCCGCCGCTAAGCGTGTACGCAAGGCCTCGCGTTCTTTCAAAAGTTTAGCCCGCACAGCACGCTCAGTTTCTTGGGAAAGTTGATTGGCTGCTAAAAGTTCACGCACGTCATCAAGGCGCTTGCGTAAATCATCATTGCTGATGTTGGCAAGATCAGAGCTGCTGGCAATATAGGCCTGCGCCAGCTTTTCTGCGGCAGGGTCACCGGCATTGGCGTCTAACTCCTGAACTTTAGCGGGCACTGGCGCTTGTGCTGCGGCTGGCGCTTGAGCAGGCGCAACAGTGGTTGGCTTTTCAATGGGCTTGGATGAAAGGGGCTCAGTTACAGTGGTGGCCTGTTGTGCCGCAGCAGCTGCTGCAAGTGCCGCCATTTTTGTTTTGGTGTCTGTAGCTGCCTTAACATCTGCAGCGGCTTGCGCATCGGCATTGGCCTTTGCATCAGCGGCCATTTTAGCTTTCGTATCGGCCACACTTTTCGCATCCGCAGCAGTTTGTGCATCAGCTGCAAGTTTCGCTTTGCTATCACCTGCGGCTTTTGCATCAGCTGCGGCCTGGGCATCAGCTGCAAGTTTAGCTTTGATATCACCTGCAGCTTTCGCATCAGCTGCGGCCTGTGCATCAGCAATGGCCTTTGCATCATTAGTGGCCTTGGCCGCAGCAGCGGCTTGTGCATCTGCTTTGGCTTTCATATCTGCGGTCATCTTAACTTTTGCATCGCTCGCAGCTTTTGCATCAGCTTGGGCCTGAGCCTCTGCTGCGCCATTGGCATCGGCTGCGATTTTGGCATCAGCTTTGGCCTTGGCGTCCGATGCCATTTTTGCTTTTGCATCAGCTGCCTTTTGGGCTTCGACTGCGGCACTATTATCAGCTGCGATTTTTGCATCAGCCTTAGCTTTGGCGTCTGATGCCATCTTTGCTTTTGCGTCGGCTGCAGCCTGAGCTTCTGCATCGGCTGCAGCTTGTGCATTTGCTTTGGCCTTAGCGTCAGATGCCATCTTTGCTTTTGCATCGGCTGCAGCCTGTGCTTCTGCATCGGCTGCGATTTTTGCATCAGCTTTGGCCTTGGCTTCGGTGGCCAACTTGGCTTTTGCATCTGCAGCGGCCGCCACAGCGTCGGCTTTGGCTTTCGCGTCAGCTGCCATTTTAACTTTTGCTTCTGATGCAGCCTTAGCGTCAGCCGCAGCTTGTGCTTCAGCTGCCGCATTGGCACTGGCTTGAGCATCAGCTTTTATCTTCGCTTCGGCGGCCAGTTTAGCGTTCGTATCTGCAGCAGCTTTCGCATCAGCCTCAGCTGAGGCATCACCGTTGGTTTTTTCCTCCCCAGCGCCAGCTTGGGCGCGGGCTTCGAGTTCATTTTTCGTAGCTTTTTCCATAGCGACAATCTGATCGTGCAATGCGGGCTGCAAATCTGGAGCATTCGCTGCCTGCTTCAATAATTTCAAACGCGCCTTTAATTCACTTGGTGACAACTCGGCCAAAGCTCGCTTGTCGCCCATCACCGCCGCCAATTCTGGTGTCAGTTGCGCTACATCCACAGTCGCCTGCGCGTAAGATTGCGGCGCATAGAACACTAGAGTAGGAAGGAATAGGGCAACGCCTAAAACGCTTGCCGCGAGCTTCAATTTCATATCACAGACCTTTCGAAAAAATCCAACATATTCGGCGCTTTAAAGTGCGCTCTAACAATTGCCAGTTTTCCCAATGACTAGGGCGAAATTCAGGCAGCAAAAATTTTAATTGTGACTAAAGCCGTCCAGCTTCAATAATGCGTTTCAGGAAGCCTCGGGTGCGTTCCATTTTTGGTGTGCCAAAAATTTGTTCGGGTGAACCTTCTTCGTGCACCTGGCCTTCATAGAGGAAGCATACTTTTGATGCCACTTCTTTGGCAAAACCCATTTCATGGGTGGCCAACAACATGGTCATGCCTTGTTTGGCTAGATCGCGCACGATGTTTAGAACTTCTGAAACCAGTTCAGGGTCAAGTGCTGAGGTGATTTCGTCCAGCAACATCAGCTTGGGTTCCATCGCAAGTGCGCGCACAATGGCCACACGTTGCTGTTGGCCTCCGGACAGACGATCTGGGAATTCTTTGGCTTTAATTTCAAGACCAATGCGTTTCAGCAACACCATGGCTTTGGCCTCAGCTTCTTCTTTGCGCACCCCTAAAACCTTTGTGGGCGCCAAGATTACATTTTCTAACACGCTCATATGCGGGAATAGGTTGAAGCTTTGAAATACGATACCAACTTTTTGGCGCAAACTGTTCACATTCACGCCTGGCCCAGACACACGGTCTCCCAACAGACGAATTTCGCCGCTTTGGATTTGTTCCAACTGGTTGATGCAGCGCAGAAGTGTGGATTTGCCGCAGCCTGATGGACCTATAAGGCACACGACTTGATGTTCATTAACTGACAGATCAAGCCCGCGCAGAATTTTTGCAGCACCGAAAGACTTTTCAACTTTGGCCATTTCCAAGAACGCCACGGGACTTACGCTCCAGCTTTCATGCGGGCATTATCTGCCTCAACTAGCTTGTCCACCAGCCGCGCCTGGGGAATGGTTACCAGCACAAACAATATGGCCACCACAGTTACAGCAGAAAGATTGAAGGCGTTAGCGGCAATGATTTTTGACTGGTTGAAAGCATCTGTAACACCGAGCACTTGCACCAGGGCAGTGTCTTTTTGCAGACCGATAAAATCATTCAGCAAAGGTGCAATAATCCGGCGCACAGCTTGTGGTACAATCACATGGCGCATCGTCTGCATATAAGACAGGCCCAGCGAGCGTGACGCCATGAATTGGCTATGATGAATGCTTTCAATACCTGCGCGGTAGACTTCGGCCACATAGGCACCGTATGTCATCGTCAATGCAATTATACACCACCACACCACATCAACGCGCAAGGCCGCCGCTTTCTCAGCAGGATCAAGTGCGCTGAGGTTGATGAAAAGCCCCATAATGGGCTCCATAATCCGCTCTGATATTCCGGAGGTTGGTATGCCAAACCCAATAAGATATAGCGTTACGATGGCAGGCAACCCGCGGAACAGATCGCAATAGAAAATAGCCAGCGCTCTGATCGGTTTGCCCGCCCTGCCCGGCGTTAGGCGCGCCAGTGCTACAACAAGCCCCCACACCAGTACCAAAATTTCAGCCACAATGAAAATGAAAAGATTTACAGTGAAGAATTTTTTAGCTACCAGCCACCACTTGGCTTGGATAAGCGATAGGCGAAAGAATGTGTCGCCCACGGCAACGTTATTCATTAACACAAAGCAAATGAATCCCAATACGATGAGAATGAACACGCCCCAGCCCAAAGTAACCTGGCCCTGCTCGCGTGCCGACGCCGTTTCGATTCGAGCTTGAACAATATTACCGGATGCTAAAGCCCGGCGGGCACGCAAGGCCCCGACAAAACTATCAATCGCCGGCTTGAATAGGCTCGCAACACCAAGCACTAATAAAATCGCAATAGGCCAAAAAAATGTGAAGCTGACTTTCATATAGTTCAGCGCACCGGAAACCACGAAAGCTGTGCCTATGGCCGCCGCAACGCAAAGTGCGGAAAACAACATAGCGGCAATCGAAATACGATCTGCCCGCTGGTGCAAAAGTGGTGCGCCAAAGTCGAGCGCACCACGATTTGTTTCAATTTCAGTCACGTGACAAGGTCAAGGCTTCCATGTCGGAACGGATGAAGGGTCTTTGCCCCATGATGCTGCAAGATATTTCGCTGCCAGCTTTTTAATCGTGCCATCGTCAACCATGGATTGGATAATTTTATCCAAAACCGGATTGTTGGCATTGCCCTTTTGATAGATGCCGCCATAAGTTTCGCCGGTCGCATATTGACCTACAACCTGGTTGGCGCCCTTGCTTTCAATCTCTTGGGCAAGTACGATCGACGTATCCGTCACTGCAGCGTCAATCTGCTTGGCAGCAAGTGCAGCAAACATCGAGCCTTGATCAGGATAGACCTGGGTATTCGTAAGGCCGAGCTTTTCTGTGGCAAAGGCCATGCCAGTGGTGGATTGCTGTACGCCAACTTTGACTTTCTTGATATTAGCTTCACTTACTGGGGTGTCTTTGCGCGCCAAAATGCCAATATCCGAGTTGAAGTAAGGCACAGAAAAATCATGCACCTTCTTGCGCTCATCGGTAATGGAGATTTGGCTGAAGGCTACATCGAAATCATGGGTCTGGCCGGCAATTAGTGGGTCCCAATCGGTGTTTACGACCACCAGCTTGGTAAGGCCAGCGCGCCAAGCAATTTCGGCGGCCATGCAATATTCCATGCCATCAGCAATGGTTTCTGGCGTATCGCCATTCCACCACACAGGGCCTGGCAGGTTGGTTTCAACGGTGAACTGGCCGGCTTTCGCTGGCTTGGCAATGGGAAACGAGCCCTTCTTACCTGTCACTTCGCATTTGCCGATCATATCAGCAGCCGTGGCGGACATGGCCATAGCGATTAAGCCTGCTGCTGCCAGTAAGGCGATTTTGGAAAATTTCATGGTTTTAATGCTCCTGGTTTCAGTCTGCTAATTTAAATCCCAACTTGCCAGCGCTGACAAGCAAATTGTGACAATTGAGTGTGATGTGAAAAACATTTATAGAAGCGCTCATGTCTCACACCTACAAAATTGCTGCATTCTATCAATTTGCACCGCTAATCACCTACAAGCAGATGCAAGCCCCGCTGCTTGCGGCAATGCAGAGCCTTGGCATTTGCGGTTCAATCTTGTTGGCTGAAGAAGGCATTAATGGCACAGTTGCAGCCTTACCCGATGCGTTGGACATGGCCCTGAAAGAGATCACGCGGGTCACCCGTCTGGGCAATTTCGGCGCAAAATTTTCCTTCGCATCTGCAAAGCCGTTTCGCCGCATGAAGGTGCGGCTGAAAAAAGAAATTGTCACTATTGGCAATGTGAAAGCCAACCCCAATGAAAAAGTGGGCACCTATGTTGAGCCGCAAGATTGGAATGCCCTGATCAGTGACCCCGACATCGTGGTGATCGACACGCGCAATTCTTATGAATTCGGTGTGGGCACATTTAAACGCGCGATTGATCCTCATACCGACAGCTTCGGTGAATTTCCGGCTTGGGTGCGCAAAACACTTAAAGATAAATCCAAAAAAGTTGCGCTGTTTTGCACTGGCGGCATCCGCTGTGAGAAGGCTTCAAGTTTCATGAAGCATGAAGGATTTGAGCACGTGTTCCACCTTAAGGGCGGTATTCTGAAATATCTCGAAGCTATGCCTCAGGAAAAAAGTCTGTGGCAAGGCGGTTGCTTTGTGTTTGATGAACGTGTGGCGGTAGGCCATGAGTTGAAGGTGATGGATTTTTCACTGTGTCACGGTTGCATGGATCCGGTTTCGGCAGAAGGTCGTCAGCATTCAAAATTTGAAGAAGGTGTATGTTGCGCAGCTTGTGCGGATCGGCTTACAGAAATGCAGATGAAGTCCAACCGTGAACGCCAGCGACAGATTAATTTAGCGACGGCGCGCGGCATGAAACATTTGAGTTCAACCGATGGAAATCAGTGATGTTGTTGTGAGGTCGTGGAGGCGGGTTAAACTTAACTCGTCCAGCCCAATCCAGCCGCCACGTCCTTCATCGTCGTCGGCAATTTACCTTTTCGTATGGCACTTTCTTTGCAGGCGCGGGTTGCGCAGCAGCTTAACCTGTTGGCGGAATTGCACTAACTGCTCTTGCCTTTGAAGGCAAAAGCAGGATTAGTGCAATTGAGCCCACGTTATCAGTTAAACTTATAGGCCATGCTGGCAAGCCATGTATCAAACGCCAGCTTCGTGGCTGGGTCCAGGGGCTTGTTGGAGGCAGCGGCAAGTGCATCGGCTGCGGCTTTGTCCGCTGTCGTGGCAGCTGCCTGATCAATCTCAAGGGCGCTATTTGCTGAACTCAAGTCGGTGTTGGTCGTATTTAGGGCGGTTAGATCGGCTTGAACTTTAGCATCAGCGGACTGAGCAATGACATTGGCCAGATAATAGGCCTTGATCTTGCCAATACGCGAATTCGGCGACGCGTTTGCGAACGCGCGCGCGGAAGCGTGAGCTGCGTTCAGGGAACCCAGTCGAGAGCTAAACGTGGGATTGCTTTTGTTGTGGGATGTCTCTGTTTCACTAGCACTGTCATCATGGGCAACTACAAGCGCCGCTTTGCCCGATACTCCATGATCGCCGCCGCTAACATTGTTGCCTGAATTGCCGCCAGCATTCCTGCCTGAATTACCGCCACCACCACCGTCATGGCCACTTCCATTACCGCCAGCAGAAGCCAAAGTACCGCTTGATAATCCAGCAGCCAAAGTAACGATTAAAAATAATTTGCGCGAAGCGAGAACCGATGAGAAATAAGCTGGCATGAAAACTCCAATGATTGTGTCGGATAAGTCCGAATCGTTCGTACAATTGCTCAGCGATTATTACTAAAGTATGGCCAAAATTGTCTGTATTTTACCAGTCGGGACAAGTGGAAGGATGGCCCATAACAGGCCAACCTTAACGTGTTAATTATTCAACAATAATGTGCCAAACACCGCCCTTGCCATCGCCCAGTTTATCGCCCTTGGCCTTGTCGGGGGCATAAAAATAAACCGGTTTGCCATCATAGGCCCACTGCAGCGTGGCATCGGTTCGCTTTACGATGGTCCAGCCTTCAGACAGTGGATCATCAGCTTTGCCAACGTAAGGTGGCCACATTGTCGCACAGGCATCATAACAAGCTGAAACGCCGGCTGTATCTTTATCGAAGACATACAGCGTCATACCGTTTTTTGCGGTTAAAGTTTCGGCACCATGGGCTGCGCCAAGCGACAACAGCACAGCACCACAGGCGATAACAGCGCGTTTCAAGATAAGATTCATTTTGGTTTCTCCTCATGTCAAAAATCAAATGACGTTGACTTGGCACGGGAAATCATTCTCACCTGCCAGGTATTAAGGTTATAGAGGCCCGCATCGATTTATTCCAAACAGCCCAAGAGTTAATGTATTTTATCCGGTCCAGCCCAAACCGGCGGCCACGCAGTTCATTGTGGCCAGCATTGCGGCGTTAAGTGTATCGCTGGTTTTTCCCGCACGGGTTTCACGCAGCAGTTCCACTTGCCAGTTATTGGCCTGGTTCACCATGCCGCTTACCCGGTCAAAGCGTCTGCGAAATGATGTGAAGCGTCCGCAAAGCAACTGATCACCAGAGAGTTGTAAAACTACTTTAGATGTGCGCCTGTGCTCGTGTCGAATGAGGGCGAACAGGCGCTCGGCATCGTTGCGATTTTGCACGAGTGATGCATATTTTTCAGCCACATCCATGTCCGCCAGATAAAGCGATTTTTCTACCTCATCGATCGCCAGACGAAAGCCCGGAGATTTTTGGAACATCTCGCGCAGTAACTTTAAACCATCACTGCCCCGCGACGACAAGAAATCATCCAGCGCATAGCCAAGCCCATACCAACCGGTCAACAGGTGGCGATTTTGGCTCCACGCGAAAACCCAGGGGATGGCACGAAGATCGCCGAGGCCTTTGGCACCGAAACGGCGCGAGGGGCGTGAACCAATTTTAAGGAGGGCCAATTCTTCAACCGGGCTGGCTTGCTGAAAGTATGTGATCAGTGCCGGATCGTTCGCAAGTTTTTGATAGGCCTTGAACGACAATTGAGCAATCTGCTCCACCGCCTTTTGATGTTCGGGGTTTTGGCGATGAATATCTTCCATCTTCGATTTAAGTGAATGCAACAAAACTGCTGACGTAAGTGTTTCCAGATTGATTTGCGCTGTGCCGCGATTGGCGAATTTAGAGGATACAACTTCGCCCTGCTCGGTTACGCGCATACGGCCACCCACAGTGCCTGCGGGTTGCGCTGCAATGGCGCGGCCTGCGGGTGCGCCCCCACGCGACACTGAGCCACCGCGACCGTGGAAAAAGCTGATCGCCACTTTGGCTTTTTCCCCCACACGGATCAGGCGGCGCTGGGCTTCAAACAATTCAAACGAAGCGCAGAAAAAACCACCGTCTTTGTTGGAATCGGAATAACCCAGCATAATTTCTTGGCAGCCGCCACCGTGGCGCACTGAGTTTTGCACGATGGTGTTTCCCAGAAGGTCTTCCATGACAGCTGGGCCGGCGCGCAAGTCTTCGATGGTTTCAAACAGGGGCACGACACGGATGCGGCAGGTTTTGCACGATGCGCTATCTGAAAATAGCCCACAGTATTTCGCCAAAAGATAAAGGCCAAGCACATCATCCGAGGCTTGCGTCATCGACAAAATGAATGTGCCGATGGCCTTTGGGTCTGGCCCATCCAGCGTTTCGCGAATGAGGTGCAAAAGACCCAATAGTTCTGTTGCCTCTTCCGATAGATCGCGAAATTGCGGCACAAAACCCATGGGCTTGGAGAGTTCCGTGCTGATCCAAGTGCTCCATGCTTCCGAATGTAATGCAGGTGCGTCTTCTTCGACCAAAGGATTCATCTTGCGCCAGATTTCAGCCAACACCCGGTTGGTGACCGTGGTGTTTTGGCGTAAATCGAGCGAGGCCGTGCGGAAGCCAAAAATCTCTGCCTCCCATCGCACCGGGCGAATCAGATTAACCGCAAGGCCAGCGGCTTTCATGTCAGCCAGAGCAGTTTCGGCTTTTGCCAGAAGGCCAATCAGCTCGTCGACATTAATAAAAGGATTGGCGCTGCGGCCGTGTTCATAGGTCGATTCAAGACGCTCACGCAAAGCACTGAAGTATAACCGAAAAGGTTCTGCTGAATTACGT
>JAYVCU010000036.1:0-7636 GCA_043749835.1 Hyphomicrobiales bacterium | reverse complement strand
AGTGCCGATGCCCATTTCAGAATAAATTTTAACATGGCCTCCAGATTGTTTCACAAAGCCATAAATCATCGATAGGCCGAGTCCTGAACCTGCTTCTGGCCCCTTGGTTGTGAAGAAAGGCTGGAACACCTTTTCAATGTTTTCGGGAGCTATACCTGATCCTGTGTCTGTGACAGCGAGTTCGACATAGTCTCCAGCTTCAACGTCTTCATGAGCTTTGGCGTATTCAGCATCTAAATGGCGGTTGGCACATTCAACAATAAGTTTTCCGCCCTTGGGTGCCATGGCATCACGCGCATTGATGGCAAGGTTCAAAACGGCTGTTTCCAACATCGTCTTATCAGCTTTGATGGGCCATATTTCTGAGGTCGGAATAATTGTCAATTCCACAACGGCGGTGAGGGCTTGCTTCAACATATCCTGCATTGACAAGAGGAGGTCATTCACTTCCAAATCGCGGTTATGCAGAGGCTGTTGGCGCGAATAGGCCAACATGCGGCGTGTAAGGTCTGAGCCTTTGTCGGCGGCGTCGATTGCCGCGCGGATGCGTTTCAAAGCACGCTCATCACCTTGCACGAATTGTTCCACGAGCTGAAGATTGCCCATCACTACCATCAGAAGGTTGTTAAAGTCGTGAGCAATACCGCCCGTCAGTTGGCCCACCGCTTCCATTTTCTGGGCTTGGTGGAACTTGCTTTCGAGGGCTTTGCGTTCTGTTACCTGCTGGCAGGCGCCGAATATGTTTTCAATTGAACCATTGTCGCCGCGCTCAGGCTCCATCGTTACGGCGAACCACTCCATATCGCCCTTTTTGGTTTTTACAGCGATCTCAAGGTTCTTCACCTGCTTGCCGATTTTGGCCAGTTCCAAGCCCTCATTGAATTTTTCACGGTCAGTGGGTTCAATCATCTTGATCAGCGTATCAAGGTTAGGGTGAACCATGGCATCAGCCAGGCCAATCATTGCGGCTAATTCTGCTGTGAGGCGTGACACATTACTTTCAATGCGCAAGCGGAATGAGCCGATATGGGAAACGGCCTGCGTGCGCTTCAACATCAGTTCGGAATTCTTCAGCCGGTCGAGGGTCAACATTTCATTATCGATGTTGCGACACAGGCCGACGCATTTTTTGGGGCGGCCGGTGGCGGGATCGCGCACCAGGCCTGCGAGGCTTTCAATCCAGGCATATTTGCCGTTACGGGTTTTGACGCGGTATCTGGTTTGATAGATATCTGTGCCGAAAGGCGATGTGCGAATTTTCTCGTCGATCGTTTTTGAGATGTCTTCGGGATGAACCAAAGTGTTGAACGACTTATAGCTGAGCGGGCGATCACCGACGTTACCGCCGAAAATCTCAAACATTTCGGGTGAGTTGTACGTTTCACCGGTCTCATAGTCATGATCCCACAGTGCATAGCCGCCAGAGCGCAATGCTAAATTCAGGCGGCGCTCGGTATTGATTGCCGACTCCATGTGTTCGGCGGAACTTTGTTGGCCGATCAACAACATTTGGGCGCTCTCGCCTTCGCCGATGGTTTGGGTGCGAAACACAGATTTGATGTGGCTGCCCAAAGGTGGCGCGTAATTCACTTCGATGATGCTTTGGTGGGGTTGGCGCGGGTCTGCTGGCAAATGCCGGGCCGAAAGAACAGCAGAACCAAACTTCATTAGGGGTTTGCCCACGATGTCACTGCGCTGGCAGTTCCATTTAGCCAATAAGGCGGAAGATACTTCTCGCACCACAGCTTCAGGCAATTTAATTGCCATAACGTCAACATTTGCCAGTTCAAAGGCCGTCACTAATGCGTCTATCATTCTCTCGCCCACTGAAAACAGTTCCAAATGTGATCATCACGGCAAAAGGTGAAACAAGTGTTGATCTTTATTAAAGATTACGCTTCACCTCGGCTTTATTGACAAATTTGTCAGATTGGTGATGCGATGGATGATAAATGGCAGAAAAGTTTCCCGGTTTCGTGGGATCAATTCCATCGTGACGCCAGAGCTTTAGCGTGGAGGTTGTCATCTTCAGGTCCGTTTCGTGCTTTGGTTGCAATTACGCGTGGTGGGCTGGTACCAGCAGCCGTGGTAGCGCGCGAACTTGGCATTCGGGTGATTGAGACTGTGGGGGTTGCCTCATATGATTATGACAAGCAGGGCGAGGTTACGGTTTTAAAAGCGATAAGCCAATTTGTCGTTGGTGATGACCACGGCGCTGGCGTGTTGATTATTGATGATTTGGTGGATACGGGCAAAACCGCCAAAGTTGTGCGTGAGTTGTTGCCTAAGGCCCATTTTGCTGCCGTCTATGCCAAACCGCAAGGGAGGCCATTAGTTGACACATTCGTGACTGAAGTGAGCCAAGATACATGGATTTATTTGCCATGGGATATGGAGTTGCAGTTCAAAGCTCCCATCACTC
Source organism: Hyphomicrobiales bacterium (assembly GCA_043749835.1). Classification (GTDB taxonomy): domain Bacteria; phylum Pseudomonadota; class Alphaproteobacteria; order Rhizobiales; family Aestuariivirgaceae; genus Aestuariivirga. The sequence goes on along the minus strand of JAYVCU010000036.1, from coordinate 5,214 downwards.
AAAAGGCCACGCTTTAGTTTTTTAGCCCATAATCAACGCGCCGATGAGCCAGGCCAGCGACAAAGCCGAGATAGCGGTCAGCCAGCTTTGGTTGTAGCAACCTTGTTCCGGATTGAAAGCTATAAAGTGCCATATCGGCTTGTTTGTGGGCCTCATCGCGGCTTACGCCAAAGACGGCATGGCACTGCACATTCTTTACAAGCCCTTTGAATGAAAGCTTGCCTGCGTTCAGGCATGACAAGGTTTGGCTTTTGCCCTGCAACTCTCCTGCAATCACAATATCGGCCTGCACCTGCTTGCAAGCCTGTTCTGCGCGCGAGGCCATGTTGACCGGTTCGCCCAAGGCTGAATAATCAAAGCGCTGTGAGGAACCCATATTGCCCACCGTTGCCAATCCTGAAGCAATGCCGATGCGAACGCCAATGGGACCTAGCTTCGCATTGTCCAATAACGTCATGATTCGTGGCTGGCGATTAAGTGCTGCGAGGTCCTCTTGAATTTTAACGGCCGCTAATGCGGCATGGAACTGATGCTGCTCAACATCTATTGGTGCATTCCAAATCGCCATAACTGCATCACCGATAAATTTGTCTAGTGTGCCGTTTTCAGCAAGGATCGCAGTTGTACACAATGAAAGCACTTGATTGACCAGTGAAACCAAATCCTCTGGTGCCAAGTTTTGGGTCATTGGGGTAAAATTTTTGATATCAACAAACATGACTGAAATATCGCGCCGCCCACCGCCAAGTTTCAAAGCTTTCGGATTAAGCTCAACCTCGCGCAGCAGTGGGGCTGATAGATAGTGGCTGAATGCAAACCGCAAGCTGCGGCCCTGGCGCTCTGTAATCAGTAATTTCAAGGCCAACAGGATCAAGAAAAGCAACGCTGACGCCACTAGTGGAAAGGTTACATCAATTAGTAAGCCGAAGTGTCGAAATGCGACTGTCACACCAAAAAGTGTGAGCGCGATTGAAGCGGCCCAGACAACGAGCAATATGCCCGGTCGGATCAACACCGATAGGCTTGCCAGAAGCAGTCCGGCAACGACAATGTAAATCAACTCAAGCTGGGTAACCCATTCTCCGCGCGTTAAAAATTGCCCGCTTAGGATTTGCTCTATGGCCTGTGCGTGCACTGCAACACCGGGCACCGTTTCGCCAAGCGATGATATGCGCCGATCTCCTAATCCCGCCGCAGACGTTCCGATCAACACTAACTTTCCATTTATTTTTGTGCGCAGAGCGTTATTTAAATTTGTGTCTAGAAATGTGGCGGCTGGAATATACGATTGAGTTTGATCGGGTCGATAGTAAAGTTGGAAAAGCCCGTTTTCGTTTGTTGGAATTTCAAGCTTACCGATGCGGATGGACTCTAGGGCGTTATCGACGTCTTGCGCTCCTGTAACCAGATATGACGATTCATTCTGGGAGACTCGCAAGATTTCGAGAACAAAACTGGGTAAAAAACGTTTCCCGTTGTTCCACAGCATCGGCACGTTTCGCGCAAGACCAGACTCTGATACCAAGTCAAGATTAATCAACCCAATACCTTTAGCGGCATCATTGATTTGCGGCAGATTGCTTATTACGTTTTGCAAAAGTGGTGCCGCCAAAGGTGTGGCTGCACCGCGGACGTTGAAACCGGCTTTAACGATGGGCCATTGCAACGATTGTGATGAGGTCGCTTGTGTTGCTGCCATAACCACGTCGGCTTTGTGGATTGCAGCAGCAAATAGTGCATCAGTATCGGGTAACTCCGCAGCGATATTTTTCTGGATGTCAGCAAATTCAGGTCGCTTGAAAAACGTAGCGGGAGACTGTTGGTCGGCCTCTGGGAAGATGATATCAAAGGCGATTAATTTGGCGCCAAAGGCACTAAGATTATCAACCATTTTCGCCAATTTGTCGCGCGACCAAGGCCACTGTCCGACGCGCGCGAGAGAGGCCTCATCAATATCGACGATGACGACTGGCTCTAAAATCTGCTTTCGCGGCCAAAGGTGTTGGAGCACGTCAAAACCAGAGGCTCGCAGGCTTGCCACTGGCGCAGGGTCATTCAGACGCAGCCAGCACAAGGCAGCCGATAGTGCAAGCGCAAGGACAATGGCACGTAGCAGTCGTGCATTTTGTATTTTTTTGCCGTGATCCATTCACATCTCTACGGCATGAAGCTTTTTCATCCTAACACTTGTTGCCCCTTGGGCAGCTTGCTGGTGGCTCTGGACTTACTGATCCATGACCCTCGGTTGATAAAGACAACACTCTATCGCAGAGTTGCGTGGCAAGGTGAAACGGTTGTTTGAGGCCCGATTGATTCACAATATAGGGCAGGTGGTTGCGGATGCTTTGTGAAAGTTCAAAGCCTTTCAAGGCCCTTGCGCCACCAGCCTGAGCGACGGCACCGTGACACTGGGCAGCAACGTCGGTGCATCTTCCGCCTTTGCGGCACAGGCGAACTTTGCCGTCTATCACCACAACGCCGGTGTCACCAGTCACCCAAAAGTCGAAGCCCGTGCCGCGAATTCCGATTGTGGAATTGGCCGTTTGAATTTTATAAGCAGCCTTGGCGCTATGTCCGGTGATGAAGCGAAATGTTCCGCGCAAAGCATCCACCGCAAAACTGTTGGCGTTGCCACTTGCGTTCATCAAAATTTTTTCGACGACCAGTGTCGAGCCTTCGCCCACGACTATTTTGGTGCCGTCTTTAAACAACAGCTGCACATTGCCAAGCGAGACAGCGATTTTATCATGTTCTGCCACTGCGGCATTGGCGGTGACGGTTTTGCCGTTAATCGTTGGACTGCCAGCAAAGGCAAACACCGTGGCAATGGTTTCAGCTTTGGCCATGCTTGTCGATGAAAGGAGCGAAAGAAAAATAGAAATGCACACGCGACGCATTTTGACAATCCCCGACACTTAAAGCCCCTTTGATCAGGTTAGGTCGCAAGCCATGCATACGCAAGCGCGAAAGTTAGGACGCTAAGTCATATTTGTTCAGCCACAGCTTCTCCATCCAGAACACGCCGTGTGTTAGCCTGGCGCATCTTCAAAGCCAAATCGCGGCCCAGCACCTGATAAAGAATGCCTAGGATTTGCTTGTCGCCAGCAGTGACCTTCGCCACACGCACGCGCGTAAAAGCCAGCAGCCGGCCCGCTTCATCCATGGTCACGTTGGCAGACGCCGCGTTGCCCGTAAGATAGGCAATTTCGCCAATAAACCTGCCATGATCAAGCTGCGCCATCGCCCTGCCGTCAATTTCAACTTTTGCCCGGCCAGAGAGGATAAAATAGAGGGCCTCTACGGGTGCATCCTGCCTGGTAATCACTTCGCCTGCCGCCACATCGCGCCAATCTGCGGCGCGCAGCAATTTTGCAATTTGTGCATCGTCCAAGCCGTCAAATGCACGGCGCAGCAGGGCTCCATCAGTGGCTGGCAGTTTGGTTATAGCGCGTTCACGCAGTAGCAACGACAACTCATAGAGATTGATCAATATGAAAGTGATATCCCACGCAATACCCGCTGCAAGGCTTTGGTTGGTGAGAGTGAAGTACAGAATTTCCAGCGCCAGCCCAATAACAGCTGTAACGCGCAGCCACAACATGTTGGTGAGGAAATAGGAAATCGCAATCACCAAATAAGACAGGTGTGCGGTGAGATCATAAGGCGAAAAAAGCGATTCCATTTTTTCCTGGTCAGTTGGGCATCAATTCACTTGAATACTGCTGCTTGTCAAGATTTGGCCTCTCGCCTATGAGCGCATCCGTGCGGGCGTGGCGTAATGGTAGCCGCAACGGACTTAAAATCCGTTGGGAGTAATCCCGTGCCGGTTCGAGTCCGGCCGCCCGCACCAAATTTACTAAAAATATAGGCATTGAAAATAGCATCTTTTGATGCTGGATTTGGTGCAGTTGGAGACATGGTTATGCGTACAACAATCAATTTTGACGATGATCTTGTTGCTAAAGCTCAAAACTATACGGGCTTGCAGGAGAAATCAGCTTTAGTCCGTGAGGCTTTGCTGGCACTCATTACGCGTGAGAGTGCGAAGCGGCTTGCTGCTCGGCGGCAGCTAGCCAAATGCCAAAGCAGGGCCACGTCGTCGCAGTAACGCAAAGTGATATTTCCGGATTCAAATATTTGGACTGAACATATTCTCAAATCTGATCTGCGAATGGTTGCGTTATTAAGCCAGGGGCAAATCCTAACTCATCCTGCGCCGATTGGGGAGCTTATGCTTGGCAATTTAACAAAGCGAAAATCAATTCTTCATGACCTGCTTGGATTGGAGGCTACCGTAGCGGCCAAGGATTCCGAAGCTATTAATTTTATTGACCATCACGAACTTTATGGTCGAAGAATTGGTTTTGTAGATGTTCATTTGTTAATTTCTGCGAAATTAAGTGAGGCCTTATTTTGGACAAATGATAGAAGGCTGTCTGTAGTGGCAGAGAGTCTTGGCATAGCATTTTAACCTAAAAATGCTTGGCAACCACCTTGGCCAAGTTGCCTTTCTTTATAATTTGAACATCCTTCAACCCCAGCCAGCCGGCCATGCGGCGGATTTCTTCGGCAGCGGCGCTTGCGATTTCTGCGGGAGAATGCCTGTCGTCGTGGTGTGATGTGTTGACACGCAAAATTTCATTCGCGCGGTCGGCCTTCAGACAAAAACGTCCGGCTAAGGCTTCGCCAAAGAGAAGTGGTAGAACGTAATAGCCGAATGTGCGTTTGTGTTGCGGGGTGTAGATTTCAATGCGGTAGTGGAAGTCAAACAGCCGCAAGGCGCGGTCGCGGTTCCACACCAGTGGATCAAAGGGTGAAAGGAGGGCGGTGCCGCCCACTTTACGCGGGCGCTTGACGCTGGGTAAAACGTAGGCGGGTTTCGTCCAGCCTTGTACATCAACTTGCACAAGCTGCTTTGATGTAACCAGGGCGGTCAGCGCTTTGCGTGCATCAGCAACGGGCAGGCGGAAGTAATCGCGTAAATCAATTTCCGTGCCGATACCGAGGGCCTCGGTGGCCATCAAGATCAAACGTTGAAAGCCTTCGTCTTCGTCTGGTGTCGGCAGGGCCAAGATTTCGGCGGGGATTACCCGTTCAGTGATGTCATAGATACGTTCAAACCGGTCGCGGTGTGAGGTGGTGATCAGGCCTTGGTCAAACAGGCATTCGACCGCCAGTTTACCTTTGCTCCAGCCCCACCAGCCGCCTGCAGAT
>JAYVCU010000035.1:0-6193 GCA_043749835.1 Hyphomicrobiales bacterium | reverse complement strand
GTCTCTCAGAAATCCCGGCTTTGGACACCAGCGGAGAACCAAAAAACCATCACCGTCGTTGCTTTGGGGAGACCTTGCGGCACGTGCGACTTTGGACAGCGAGGCATATGGTGGAGTCGTATGTCATATTCAAGAAGAAATTGCGGCATGGCGAAACTTTTTTATCAGCAATCAATTAATGGTTAGCAAACCGATACCCAAGCAGCGTTTAAGCACAGTTGAGTCAGGCATTGATGTTACGGCCCGTCAACTTTTAAGCCGTCTTCCGCACGGGCCGCATTGGGACAGGGTTGCTGAATTCCTCGCCTGCGGTTTGAAACAGGCTTAGACTTGCCTGTGTGGCAGGTTGTTTCTTTTCGTCGCATTGTGTTTACAGGCCAAAACTATGACTGAAACCGCTCCCAGCCCACCCTTATGCGGGTGAACGTGGTAATGGCGCAGAGCACGGCATAGATATAGGCCAGTGTGGCAAACCAATCCGGCCATAGACAGCACAGCACAAAAAATAAAATCGTCTCGCCGCCCTCGGTGATGCCACCGAGATAATAGATACCTTTGCTGGGATAGTCAGCGCTGGTTTCGCCGCGCTTGGCTGCCACTGACGCATAGGCCAGAAAGCTCGTGCCAGTGGTTACAAAGCACGCCAGCAGCACGGCGGCGGGCAGGGCAAAATTAACGGAGTCATAAATCGCAAAACCCAACGGCACTGAGGCATAAAATACAAAGTCTAAGGCAATATCGATAAAGGCCCCGCGATCAGATTGGTGACCCGAGGCCCGAGCGATGGCCCCGTCAACACCGTCTGCAACACGGCCCAGAAGCAACGGTACCAAAGCGAGATAGGTAAAGCCCATTGCAATCAACAGAGAGCCGAACGTTCCCAGCCCCAATGCAACAAGCGTCATCCGGTCAGCCGAAACTCTGTAACCTATGGCATATTCGGCCATCCGGCCTACGGCAGGCTTGCTGAGTTTAAGCAACGTCTTATCAAACATCTTTCACTTCACCGTCTTCAATCTTCAAAATGCGTCCACCCGCGGCCGCATCCGCAATGTCATGCGTAACCAGCAGAGTGGGTGTGCGGCGCTGTTTCAACAAATCAAAAGTGCTTGATCGAATATCGGCGCGCAAAACTCGATCAAGTTTGTTGAAGGGCTCATCCAGTAACATTGCAAGCGGTTCGGCCAACAGGCTGCGCATCAGCGCCACACGCTGGCGCTGACCGCCAGACAAAGTGTGAGGCGCGCGGCCTGCAAATTCGTCAAGGCCTATATCGCTTAATGCAGTTTGCATTTTTGCAATACGCAAGTGCCGCTCACCCTTGGCCATACCGAACAACAAATTCTCACCCACTGTCATATGCGGGAACAACAGATCATCTTGAAAGAGTCGTCCCACCCGTCGCCGCTCGGGCGCTATGCCCGCAAGCCTTGTGCCATTCAAAAAAACCTCACCCAGGACCTCCAGGGGATATTGCAAAGTGCCAGCAATTGCCGACAGCAGCGAAGACTTGCCGCAACCTGACGGCCCCATTAGAGTTACGATTTCGCTGGCATGAATTTCAAGATCGAAAGGCAAAACCAACTGACGACCGCCAAGGGTCACACCAAATTGTGACAGCACTAAACTCATGCAGCCGTCCAGCGCGGTCGACTCAGCCATGACGCAAGACCAAACGCCAGAAGCGGCGGCAGCATCAGCACCAGCGCAAAGGCAGCAGTGAGTGACCTGTTGCTACCCGAAGCCAGTGTTACTGCTTCAATGGGCAACGTGGTGAAGCGCCCGGCGGAAATCAGTTGTGCAGGAACATATTGCGCAAATGAAACGGCAAAGCCGACAGCCATTGTAGACGCTATAGGCCCTTTCAACAAAAGCCATTTCACCCGTAGTAAAAATGAACGGTGTGTGGCACCCAGGCCCTGCGCTGCATCCTGTAAGCGCCGATCAAACGCCCGGTATGGCCCGTGCAACATGATCATCATATAGGCGGTGGTTGGCAAAAGATGAACCAGCAAAAGGCCGGGCGCGGTTGCTGCCAAATCCAATCGCAACAACAAACGATATTCGCCAAGGCCGGTTAACAATGCGGGAAGGCCCAGCAAAGCCAGGCTGAGGGCAAGCACAATGCGGTCATCATGCGCAGGCCGCGTTTCAAACCAGCGCAAAATGAGACATGTTGAAATTGCGCATGAAAGCCCTGCTAACACCAAGCTGGCGACCAAGGCATCTGGCCGCGACATAATCTGCGTCCAGGCAGCGCCGTTCCAATCAGGCGGAAGCAGATTGGGATATGACCAGAGTGGCGCAAAACTCAGCAGCACCAGCACGGTGATGGCCGCTCCATAAAATGTTTGCAGGCCGCGCCACTGTGCCTTGCCCAACCACACAGGCAAAGCCCGCAGCGAAGGCCCGCGCGTGGCATAGTGCATGAAGCTTGCTCGCAGTAGTTTGATAATTCCAAAAGTGAAGAGCACTGCAGCAGCAGATATTGCGGCCAATAATACAGCGCCAGCACCACCCCTTGCATTATCCAGTGGTGATGCACTGTTCAAGTCACTCCACACCACCAGCGCAAAAGTGGGCGGCTGTGTAGGTCCCAGTACCAATGCCATATCGACAACACTTGTGGCATAGAAAAACACAATCGCTATTGGCCACATCATCTGCCGTGCCAGTTGCGGCAAAAAAATTCGCAGCCAAACAGATAGCGGTCCATGCCCTAAACTGTGAGCCACGCCGCGCTGCGCATCAAAGTTTTGCCGCATATCTTCGCGCGCCAAAATTCCAATAAGAGCAAAAATCAGAAAGCCCGATTCTTTCACCACCAGTGCAACGATGAGCGCCAATCCATAAGGATCATGTGTTGTCACCCAGTGAGGTGGGCTTCCCCAGCCAAACAGCAGTGCTAAAACGCGTGCTAATAATCCACTCGGCATGATGACAAAAGAAAGCCCAATAGCAAAAGCCAAATGCGGAACAGCAAGCATGGCCCCCACGCCGCGTGAAAGCTGAGGCAAGCGATTACGCTCAAAAGCCGCTGCAACAATCACAACACTGACGAAAACGGCAATGAGTGTGCTTCCCGCCCCCGTCAGCAGCGAAATAGCCAGGCCCTTTACCAACTGTGGGTGCGTTATTAATGCCGCCCAAGCCGCAAGCGAAGTGACGTCTTGCAGCATAAACAGCAGAACCGCCAATGCAGGCAGAACAAAAACAAGAAGCAGCGGCAAACCCATGCACCATCCATCAAACAAAAAAGGCGGCTGATCAAGCCGCCTTCTGCATTTTCATAACCAAACCGTTAGGCTTGAGCTGCCAAAGCCCGCTCTTGCGCTGCAATCGTTGCCTGACGTTTGGCGATCTCTGCACCAATCGGCGGCCCCTTAAAGCGCTTGTTTTCACTCACCAGCCAAAGCACAGCCAGCAAGATCACAAAGCCCAGCGAGTAATACCACAGGCCGGGCACAAAACTGGTTGTTTCAGTTGCAGGCACAGAAACCACAAAGGCGTGGCCGCCGATGATCACCACAATCGTGCCAATTAAAACGATAAAGCCAAACAGTTTTGATAGTCCGCCGAGGCGGAAATTTCCAAACTCTGTCCACGTTTTCCCCTCGGCCACCATGCCCGCCAAAATTGGCATGGCATAGGAGATGTAGAGATACATGGCACAACCCGTAGACAGAGCTGCGAAGGCATTGAGTGGTGTGGTCACTGCCGTCAGCAACACAGCCATGAAGGCTGAGAACCAAATTGCCGCAACAGGTGTGCGGTAAGTTGGGCTAACCGATGCCAGTGTTTTAGAAAAAGGCAAACCCCCATCGCGCGCAAAAGCATAGATCATGCGCGACGTTGAAGTGACAGCCGCCAAAGCACACAGAAAGTTAGAAACCAACACACCAATTAGCATCAGCTTGCCAAGCGCGCTTGACAAGATGGCCGAGATAAACACGTTATTGAATGATGACCATCCAGATTTCGCTGCTGCTGTAAGATCAGGAATGGCCATGATCATGGCAATGATGAGAATCAAACCAAAAACGCCAGACCAGAACACTGAGTGCAACATACCCTTGTGAATGGTGTTGCGCGCATCGACAGTTTCTTCAGCCGTATGGGCCGAAGCATCAAATCCGGTGATGGTAAACAAAGGATAAAGGAAACCGATAATAATCGCCATCCAGCTGCCATAGCCGGGGGAGACACCGCCGCCCGCGTCACCGGTATTATTCACAAAAGTGAAGGCTTTGCTCAAGTCCATATTTGGCGCTGCCATCAAGAACATGATGATCAAAATCACCGTTACCACCAAAATTAAATAACCGGAAAAATCCGTCAGCATGGTCGTCAGTTTAATGCCGAAGTGATTGAGCAAGGCCTGTGCTGCTGTAATGCCAGCCACCGCTAAAATTTGCGTGGTATTTGTCCAGCCTGAAACATCCATGCCCAGCACTGATGCAAAAAGTAGATCGCGGGTAATGAGATAGAGAAACACGTTCACTGCCGGAATAACAAACAGAAGGCCCAGCAGGTTCATATAAGCCGTGGCCCAACCCCAGAAGCGCCCGCCAAGGATGGAAGACCAGTGATAAAGCGAACCAGCAGTGGGATAAGCCGAGGCAATCTGGCCCAGACAAGCTGCAACAACCAGCGCATAAATGCTGCCGATAATCCAGCCAACAGTCAGTGACCACGGCCCGCCTGATGATAGCCCGATGGGGAATGAACCGAACCCGCCTGAAATGATGCAGATGATTGAAAATGAAATTGCAAAACTTTGGAAAGGTCCCATGCGGCGCGAAAGTTCCTGCGCATAACCCATCCCGTGGAGAACTTTTTCGTCCTCACTCATAGTTGTATTAGCCATTATGGCACTCCAAGCACGCTTCGGGGCAAAGCGGCGCTGACTGTTGCCCCCGATCTGAAAGTCTCATTGCTTTCTGTCCCGGCTGGTCCCCTGCAGGCCATGATGACTCGCATTGGCCCTACGCGTCAACCACCAGATAGGGGGCTAGTGTGCAATGCAACACTGCAGATTGATTAGGTGTTTGTCTTGCCGCGCCAAACCCACATGATAAGACTGTGCCATGATTGAACATAAATCCAGGCGCCCCGGTGGCCCCGACGCAAGGCGCGCACTGCGGGCAGCCCCGATGCTGGCCTTCCCTACATTGGTACGCGAAATTCCAACCTATGAATTATTGCCGGCCGAAGCGGTGGAATTGATCCATCTGGAATCACTGAAAATTCTCGAAGAAATTGGCTGCGAATTTCGCGATGACGAAGCCATAGCCATGTGGAAAGCGGCAGGCGCAGATGTGCAGGGCACGCGCGTGCGCATAGACCGCGCCATGCTGATGGAACTGGTGGCCAAGGTGCCATCCGAATTCACCCTCCACGCCCGCAACCCCGAGCGCTCCGTGAAAATCGGCGGTAAGAACTCGGTTTTCGTGCCGATGTATGGTGCACCTTACGTGCGTGATTTGGAAAATAACCGCCGCTATGGTGCCTTGGCGGATTTACAAAACTTCCACAAACTCGCCCAAATGGCCCCGCAACTTCATTCCGCCAGTTCCATCATCTGTGAGCCGATGGATATTGCCGTGCCTAAACGCCACTTGCACATCATCCAATCGGCTTTAACCCATTCCGATAAACCCTTCATGGGCATCGTCACATCTAAATCGCGCGCCGAAGATGTAATGAAAATGGCAGGCATTGTTTTTGGCGACGACTTTGTAAAAGATAATCCGGTCGTCGTTTCCATTACCAATGCCAATTCGCCGCTGGTCTGGGATCAAACCATGCTGGATGCGATGCGGGTTTACGCGCGGCATAATCAACCGCTGATTTTGGCCCCTTTCGCACTCTGCGGTGCCTCCACATCGGCCTCATCTATTGGGGCCGTGGCGCAAGTGAATGCCGAAGCACTGATCGGTGTGGCCTTCACGCAACTCATTCGCGCTGGCTCACCCCAAATCTATGGTCAGTTCATGGTCACAGTGGATATGAAAACGGGCGCACCCATGGGCGGCACACCCGAAGCCGCGCAGATGATGTTTGTGATGGGCCAGTTGGCGCGCAAATATAATTTGCCGTGGCGTACCTCGGGATTTCACGTTGGGTCCAAAATCAATGACGCACAAGCCGGCTACGAAGCCAATATGCTCATGCACGCGGCCATTCTCTCTGG